>NZ_JASNRB020000009.1:0-343902 GCF_030411975.2 Massilia orientalis
AATTTGCACGCGCCATCGCTGCGCATGCAGAACCTGGATCCCCGCCTGCGCGGGGATGACGTTCGGGGTGTGGGGTGCGGTGCGGGTCCGGTTCGATTCGTCGAAACTCTAGAATCCCGTCGTTCGCGGGCAGGCGGGAACCCAATTTGCACGCGCCATCGCTGCGCATGCAGAACCTGGATCCCCGCCTGCGCGGGGATGACGTTCGGGGTGTGGGGTGTGGGGTGCGGTGCGGGTCGGATTCGATTCGTCGACACTCTGGAATCCCGTCGTTCCCGCGCAGGCGGGAACCCATAATGAAGCACCGAAGTCACTCAGCATGGATTCCCGCGTGCGCGGGAATGACGGGTGGTCAGAACTTGTAGTTGTACGCCAGGCCAAGCAACTGCATGCGCGTCTTCCACGTGCCGCGCGTCGTCTCGCCGTTGCCGGTGCAGCCCGTCATCACGGGATTGCAGTTGTTCGTGTAGTTGCCGCTCGCGTCGTTGAAGTGCAGCCAGCTGTAGGCCAGGTCCAGCGACGACGCCGGAGTCAGCTTCCAGTTCGCGCCGAACGACAGTTGCAGGCGGTCGGCGTCCGGCAGCGCCGCGTGGCGCAGCGTGTCGCCGCGGACCGGGGCGTCGTCGTGGGCGATGCCGCCGCGCAGGGTCACGGCGTCGTTCAGCGCATAGTTCGCGCCCAGCGCCACGCGCACGGTGTTCTTCCACTGCTGGCGGATCACGAGGTCGCCCTCGTTGGTGCCGACGAACTGGATGTTGATGTCCTGCATGCGCGAGTTGCGCGTCCACGTCACGTCGGCCATGCCGGCCCATTTCGCATCGAACTGGTGGAAGGCGTTCAGCGACAGCGTCTCCGGCGTGCTGACGTCCACGCGCGCGGCGGAATTCACGTGGTGCGAGGCGCCCTGTAGCACCTTGTTGACCACGGCGTCGCTCGTCACCGTCGAGAAGTCCCACACCGCGCCGCCTTTCAGTTCATGCTTGATCGACGAGCGGTAGGCGATGCCGAAGCGGGTATCCGGCGTCGGCGAGTACATGTAGCCCACGTTGAAGCCATAACCCCAGTCCTTGCCCTCCACGCCCGCGTGCGCGTCGCCCGCGGTCGCGAGTGCGGCCGGGTTGCCGCCCAGGGAAGCGATCTGGCGCACCAGCGCGGCGCCGCTGCCCGCGGCCTGCGCGGCGGCGATCGAGCCCGGCACGTCCACGCCCTGGCGCAGGCTCGCCTTCATGTGTTCGACGGAGATGCCGAAACCGAAGCTGTGCTGCTCGGAGAGCCTGAAGGCCACCGACGGGTTGATGTTGATGGACTCCAGCTTGATGTTGGTGAGCGAGTAGCGGCCCGACCAGTTGTCGTCGTAATCCAGCTTGGTGCCGTATGGGACGAACACGCCGACGCCGGCGGTCCACTGCCTGTCAATTTTCTGGCTGTAGTACAGCGTCGGCGCGGCCACGACGCCCGGCGCGTAGTCGTCCTGCGATTTCACGCCGCCGGTCGAGGTCTTCGTGAAGCGGGTCGAGCCGGCATCCTGGAACGTCGAATGCGGGACGACGGCGGTGATGCCGCCGACGATCTGGCGGCCTTCCAGGCGCGACAGGCCGGCCGGGTTGGCGAAGATGGTGGATGCATCGGCGGCTTCGGCGCCGTTGGCTTCCGCCGTGCCCTGGGCGGACACGCTCTGGGAGCCGAAGCGGTAGCCGGAAGCGGTCGCGTCGAGCGACGCGCCCAGGGCCAGGGCGACGAGCAGGGTCAGGTGTTTCTGGTTCATCGGTCTCACTCCAAGTATCGATTCGTAGCCCGCCCCCCGGACCGGAAGGGCCGGAGGCGGCGGGAGCCGAAGCATACACTATTTCGTACGACCGTTCTATTTCTGTTGTGTGGAGAACGCGGGTCAGGGATGGAGCAGGCTCAGGTCGACCTGCTGCGCCATCACGCGGTAGCCGGCGTCGTTCGGATGCAGGTGGTCGCCGCTGTCGTAGGCGGGATTCAGGCGGGAGGGTTGTTCCGGGTCGCGCAGGGCGGCGTCGAAATCGACGACGGCATCGAACACGCCGGCCGTGCGGATCCACGCGTTCAGCGCCAGGCGGTCGCGCTCCGCGTCTGCCGACCAGAAGTCCTTCGTGCCGGCGAACGGAAGCAGGGTGCCGGCCCAGATTTTCACGCCGCGCGCGCGGGCCCGCCCGGCCAGCTTGCGCATGCCGGCCTCGATCTGCCCGACCGTGACCCGGTCGGCCGGCGCAGCCAGCAGGCGCGCGGCCGTGATGTCGTTGACGCCTTCGTGCAGCAGCACCCAACGCACGCCGGGCTTGTCGAGGGTGTCGCGGTCGAAGCGGGCCAGCACGCTGGGGCCGACGTACGGTGTCGACGCATCGTTCAGGATGCGGTTGCCGGCGATGCCCTCGTTCGCGATGCCGATGGTAGCCAGCGCCGGCTCGGCCTGCAGGCGGGCGGCCAGCGCGTCCGGCCAGCCCGCCTCCTCGGCGCCGACGCCGTCCGCGATCGAGTCGCCGATGACGGCCAGCGTGCGGCCAGTGTCCGGTCCGAGAACCTCCACGTCGCTGAGCAAATAGAGGTTGTCGTCCGTGGCGGCCGAGGGGAAGTCGGCGGCACCGGTGACGTCGCCGGCCGCCTTCAGGTACGTCGGCCGCAGCACGAAGCCGTGGACCGTCGATACGGGCACCGGCGCCGGCAGGTACAGGCTGACCGCGAGCGGCTGCAGCGCGGCCACGGCGAGGTCGACGGGATCCGACAGCGCGCTCGAACCCGCCGCGATCGTGACCGCCGGCCGGCCGCCGAACAGCAGCGGGCGATCGCTGCCCGCCGCCACGCGCGCGCCGCCCGCGGACAGTCCCACGTGCGCCGCGCCCACGTGCAGCGGCTGCGTGCCGAACAGGTTCGACAGGCGGATGCGCATGCGGGTGCCTTTCGTGGTCGTGCGCACGACCTGGCGCAGGGTCTGCGCGGGCAGCGCCGGTCCCGCGGAGTCGGGCGCGGACGACCAGCCGGTGCGCCAGCCTTCGTCCGCTGCGGTGGCGGTGGTGGCAAGCAGGGCGGAAAAGAGCAGGGCGGCGAGCGCGCGTCCGGTCATGGTGACTCCAGCGAGAGGGGGGTACAGCGATGCTGGCATCGGCCTCCCGCTGGCGCAACTGACACTTGTGTTAGCAATACGTCGTCAGGTCGACGATGCGGTAGCTGGCCCGTTCGCGGCCATCGTCCGTCATGATGAACGCGCCGGCACCGAGGCGGTACAACTGCCCGCCGCCGGCCGGGATCATCACGTGCACGCGCGCGGCCACGCACGCCACGCGGCGCTCGCCCGCGCGCACGACCAGCACCTGGCCTTGCTCCGCCGGCACGTGGTTCGGACGGCGCAGGTCGACGACGGCAATGGCCTGGTCACCCCAGCGCATCGTCGCGCCGGGCGTGTCGACCAGCGGCAGCACGCGTTCCAGCGCGTCGAGCGGCGTGGCGGCGAGGCCGTCCGCGTCGAACACGACGTACGCGGCGTCGTTCGGCTTGCCGGCACGCGCCTGCGCCGGGGCGGCGGCGTGCGCGGACCGCGACAGATCCGCCTCGGGACGGCGTGCGAACAGCGCCGCCACGTCGACCAGCCGGACCTCGGCGCCATCGTCGTCGTAGACCGTCGCGGCCGGAACGAAATCCGCCAGGCGCAGGGTTGCGCGCACGGGCACGCCGAGGGCGAGGCCGTCGTGTTCCAGCACGGCGAGCAGGCCCGCGCCGACGCCCCCGAGGGCGGGATCGACCGCGGCCGGCGGCACGATGGCCAGGTGCCGGCCGCGCCACGTGCACCACGCGCCGTCGCCGATCGCCGCGCGTGACGGCATCGCGATCACTTCGGCGAGCGCGCCGGCCGGCACGCCCAGGCGCAGCGTGCCCGCATCGAGCACGGCATACGTGCGCCTGTCGTGCGCGGCCGGTGGCGGAGGCGACCCGGACGCCATTGCCGCGCCGCCGTGCCACGCGCAGGCCAGCGCGGCGAGCCGGCCGACGTCCAGCACGTTCAGGACACGTCCCGTCTCCGGCGAGCGCGCCACGCTGTGGAACACCTCGTCCGCATCGTCGTCGTGATGCAGCCGCGTCACCGCATCGGATGCCACGTCGACCAGCCCGCCGACGGCCGACACGCGCAGCCCCAGCAGGCGTCCGCCGTCGCGCAGGATCAGGATGCGCCCGTCCTGCCGTTCGCCCGTCTCGACCCAGCGCGCGAGGTCGACGACGGGCACCAGCACGCCGCCGTGGTCCACGACGCCGGCCAGCGCGCCCGCGCGGCGGGGCGGGGCGGCCAATGCGTCCGGCTGCGGCAATGCCTGCACGACGGCGTCCGCCGCGATGCCCACGTCCACGGCGTCGATGCGCACTTCTGCCAGACGCATGTCAGTGCTCCGTGGCCACGCGTTCCAGCTCGGCCAGCAGCGTGGACGCGTCGCGCGTCGCGTTGGCCTGCGCGCTCGTCGACGCGTGGATGCGGGCGATCGATTCGCTCGTCGCCGCGACCGAGCGCACGATGCGGCCAAATGCGTCTTCCACGTCGCCGGCGAGGCGCGTGCCTTCGCCCACGCGGGCGGCCGTCTCGTTGATCAGCTTCGCGATCTCGCGCGCCGCCAGCGCGGATTTCTCGGCCAGCTTGCGCACCTCGTTGGCGACGACGGAAAAGCCCGTGCCGTGTTCGCCCGCGCGCGCCGCCTCGATCGCCGCGTTGAACGCGAGGAGGTGCGTCTGGCTGGCGATGTCGCTGATCGTGTCGATGATCTCGTGCACGTCGTCGGAGGATTTCTGGATCGCGAGGATCGCATCCTTCGAGCGCGCCAGCAGCGTGCTGCCTTCGGCCGCCTGGTCGCGCGTCTGCACCGCCAGGCCGGCCGACTGCTGCGAACCCTGGGCGATGGAGGCGATCGATTGCGACAGGTCGGCCAGCACGGCGGACATCGCCTTGATCTTGGCGCCGAGCTGCTCCTCGCGGTGCACCTGCTCCGTCACGTCCATCGCGAACTTGATGACTTTATAGGGCTTGCCGTCGGCGTCGAGGATCGGGTTGTACGTGGCCTGGATCCAGATGTCGGCGCCGTGCTTGCCGCGGCGGCGGAAGCGGCCGGACTGGAACTGGCCGCGCGCCAGGTCGGACCAGAAGTTGCGGTACGCGGCGCTCTGGATGAGCGCCTCGTCGCAGAACATGCTGTGATGGCGGCCGACCACCTCGTCCGCGAGATAACCCATCGTGCGCAGGAAGTTGTCGTTCGCGGCCAGCACGTTGCCGTGCAGGTCGAACTCGATCACGGCCTGCGAGCGGCCGATGGCGTCCAGCTTGCCGCGGCTCTCGGCGGCGAGCGCCTTGCGCGCCGTGATGTCGGTGGCGAACTTGACGATCTTGACCGGCTTGCCGTCCGCGTCGAGGATCGGGTTGTACGCGGCGAGGATCCACACGGTGCGGCCGTCCTTCGTCACGCGCCGGTACTCGCCGCTGTCGGCCTGCCCGCGCCCGAGCCGCTCCCAGAACGCGAGGTACCCGGCCGAGCGCGCGTGCTCCGGCAGGCAGAACATGCGGTGGTGGCGGCCGCGCACCTCGTCGAGCGTATAGCCCGTCACGGCGAGGAAGTTGGCGTTCGCGTGCAGCACATTGCCCTGCAAATCGAATTCGATGACGGCCTGGGTCCGGTCGATCGCGGCCATCTTGCCCTCGAAGTCGATGTTGCGCAGCTTGGCCGCCGTGATGTCGGTGGCGAACTTGACGACCTTCGCGGGCTTGCCGTCCGCATCGAAGATCGGGTTGTACGTGGCGTGGATCCACACCGGGCTGCCGTCGCGGGCCACGCGTTTGAACTCGCCCGCGTGGTATTCGCCGGCGGCCAGGTGCTTCCAGAAATCGCGGTACGCCTGCGAGCGCACGTACTCCGGTTCGCAGAACATCGCATGCGGCTGCCCGACGACGTCGTGCAGCTCATAGCCGAGCGCGTCGAGGAAGTTCTGGTTGGCGTGCAGGATGCGGCCGTCGAGACCGAATTCGATCACGGCCTGGGCGCGGTTGATGGCATCCAGCGCGGCGTGGGCAAGGTCATCCCGGGAGGTGACCGGGGCAGGGGCGATCATATGCATGGCTTCTCGTGGTGGCGTCATGATGTTCATAATATTTCCGTGCGGAAATCTATTTGGCGATTTAATCATTTTTATCGTGAGAATGCGAGATAATTTTGATGATTTCGATTATTTGTTGCTGAGTACTTACGGCACAAGGCGAGGTTTCCATTGACGGGTTGCCATACGGTCATTAGCATCGGAATGCATTCCATACCCACAACAAGGAGACACCATGCCACGTCCGACCCTGCCATCCCTGCTCGTGTTAGCGCTAACTACCATCGCCTCCACCGCGTATGCCGCCAGCGGTCCCGTCGTGACCACGGACACCGGCAAGGTCCAGGGCGCCGTCGACAAGGGCGTCGCCAGCTGGAAGGGCATCCCGTTTGCCGCGCCGCCGGTCGGTGAGCTGCGCTGGCGCGCGCCGCAGCCGGCGGCTGCCTGGTCCGGCGTGCGCGCGGCGACGGAATACGGCCATGACTGCATGCAGCTGCCTTTCCCCAGCGACGCCGCGCCGCTCGGCACGCCGCCGGCCGAGGATTGCCTGTACGTGAACGTGTGGCGTCCCGCGAAGGCGAAAGCGTCCGCGCAGCTGCCCGTGGTCGTGTGGATCTATGGCGGCGGCTTCGTCAACGGCGGGTCGTCGCCGCCGACCTATTCCGGCGCCGCGCTGGCGAAGCAGGGCGTCGTGCTGGTCAGTTTCAATTACCGGCTGGGGCGCTTCGGCTTTTTCGCGCATCCGCAGCTGACGCAGCATGCAAAGGACGAACCGCTTGGGAATTACGGGTACATGGACCAGCTGGCCGCGCTGCAGTGGGTCAAGCGTAACGTGGCGGCGTTCGGCGGCGATGCGTCCAACGTGACGATCATCGGCGAATCGGCCGGCGGCATGTCCGTCAACGCGTTGCTGACGTCACCGCAGGCGCAGGGCCTGTTCGCGAAGGCGGTCGTGCTGTCCGGCGGCGACGGCAAGTCGGCCGATCCGGGGCTGGCAAGCGTGGAGCAGATCGGCGTGAATTTCGCGACGGCCAAGGGCATCGCGGCGGACGATCCGCAGGCACTCGATAAACTGCGCGCGCTGCCGGCCGAGCAGGTCGTCGACGGCATGAACCTGGCCAACCGCGCGCCGCAGAATCCGGCGACGTACGCGGGACCGTTCGCGGACGGCAAGGTAGCCGTCGAGACGGGCGCCGCGTTCGCGTCAGGCCGCTTTGCGAAAGTCCCCGTGATGATCGGCGCGACGAGTGCCGACATCGGCGGCAAGACGGGCTTCATGGTCGCGGGCGCGCGCAGCCTCGCCGGCCGCCTCGCCGCGCAGGGCGTGCCCGTGTACGCATACCGCTTCTCGTACGTGGCCGACAGCATCGGCAGGACGGGCGCGCAGCACGCGAGCGACATCCCGTATTTCTTCGACACGGTCGACGTCAAGTACGGCGCTGCCGTCACGAAGAAGGACGTGGCGATGGGCCGCGCGATGAGCGCCTACCTCGTGAACTTCGCGAAGAAGGGCGATCCGAACGGCCGCAAGCTGCCCGCGTGGCCGCGCTATGCGGGCGACAGGGACGTGATCATGGATTTCGCCGAAGACGGCAAGCCGGTCGCGCTGCGCGATCCGTGGGGATCGGAGATCGACGCCACGACCGTCGCGGCCGGCGGTCAATAAACGTCCCTGCGGTAGCGGCCCTCGGCCGCAAGCTGTTCCAATCGCGGCGCGCCGAGGATGGCTTGCAAGGCCTCGTGCACGCCGCCGGCCATGCCCTGCAGGCTGCCGCAGACATAGATCGCGGCGCCGCGCTCCACCCACTCGCGCAGCCGGTCGGCCCGGTCGCGCAGCACGTCCTGCACGTAGCGGCGCTCGGCCTGGTCGCGCGAGAATGCGAGGTCGAGGTGCGCCAGTCGGCCGCCGTCTCTCCATGCCTGCAGCTCGTCGCGCAGCAGGAAATCGTGGATCTGGTTGCGCTCGCCGAACAGCAGCCAGTTATCCATCCGGCCCGCGGCGATGCGCGCCTTGAGCAGGCCGCGCAGGCCGGCCAGGCCGCTGCCGTTGCCGATGGCGACCAGGGGCCGCTGCGCATTCGCGCCGAGGCGGAAGCGCTCGTGCGCGCGCAGGCGCAGGCGCACGAGGTCGGCCGCGGCGGCTTGAGCGCACAGCCACCCGGACGCCGCGCCGGCACTTCCATCTTCGCGCCGCTGCAGGCGCACGAGCAGTTCGAGCCGGCCTTCCATCGGCAGCGAGGCGATCGAGTATTCGCGCGGGTGCCCGGGATCCGCCGGCGGGCTGACCTGGGCGAGGTCGCCCGCTTCCCACTCCGGCAGCGCGCCGCCGACGGGTTCGAGCGCGACGCGGTACAACGGCGCGCCCGCGCTGCCGGGATTTTCCAGCGTGCGCGCGACGATGCGCCAGTTGCCGTAGGCCGGCGCGTCCCAGTCCGGTGCGTCGTCCGTGCCCGCCAGGCGGCCCACGTGATGCTGCCATTCCGCCAGCGCCTTGGCATCGCCGCGGTCGACGTCGATGCGGTCGAACAGGCGCGTCGCGCCCTGCTGCGCGAGCCAGGCGTCCAGCGCGCGGCCGAAGCCGCAGTAATTCGCGTAGTTCCGGTCGCCCAGCGCGAGCACGGCGTAGTGCAGGTGGGACAGGTCGAGACCGGCCGCCATCAACCGGCCCGCGAACTGCGCCGCCGTGTCGGGCGCATCGCCTTCGCCGTACGTGCTGGCGATGAACAGCACGCGCGTGGCGGATGCGAGCCGGTCGCGGTCGAGCGCGGAGATGCACACGGCGCGCGCGGCCAGGCCGCCCGTCGCCAGCAGCTCCGCGCTGCGTTTCGCGAGCCCTTCCGCGCTGCCCGTCTGGCTGGCGTGGACGACGAGCCAGTCCGCGCCCTTGACGTCCAGGGCGGTACTGTTGCGGTGGGTGCGCCACATGGTGAACGACAGCCCGAGCCAGCCCAGGGACAGGGCCAGCGCACCCGCGAGGCGCAGCGGTTCCGTCGTCATTGCAGCAGCGCCTTCCACGCCGGCGTCACGATCTCGTCCAGCGTGCCCGCGCGCCGCACGAGGACCCGTGCGGCCAGCGCGCGCGCCTCCGCGAACGCGGCGCCGTCGTCGGGACCGAGCACGGCGAGGAGGGTCGACAGCGCGTCGGCTTCCATGCACGTGGGCGCCAGCACGGTTACGGAAGCGACGTCGTTGGCGACGGGCCGGCCCGTGCGCGGGTCCAGCGTGTGCGACACGCGGCGCGCGTCGTGTTCGAAATACTGGCGGTAGTCGCCGGACGTCGCGATGGACAGGCCGTGCAGCGCGACGACGGCCTGCGGCGTGGCGCTATCGGGCACGCCTTCGATCTCCACCCACCACGGATGTCCGTCCGGCTTGACGCCCGCGCCGCGCAGTTCGCCGCCCACCTCGACGAGGTAGTGGCGGAGTCCCCGCCGCTCCAGGCATTGCGCGAGGCGGTCGACGGCGTAGCCCTTCGCGATGGAGGACAGGTCGAGCCGCAGGCCGCCCGGCTGCAGCAGCCGGCGCCCGTCGCGGTCGAACGACAGGCGCGCCGCAGCGCGTTGCTCCATGACGCGCTCGATGGCGGCGTCGGTCGGCGCGTAGAACCCCGTGTGGTCGTAGCGCCGCGCGGCGCCGAAGCCCCACAGGTCCACGAGGGCGCCCGCGGCCGGATCGTACGCGCCGCCGCTGGCCATGTGCGCCCACAGCGCGTAGTCGATCACGTCGAAGAATTGCGCGGGCAGGTCGGCCCACGTGCCGGCCGGCGCGCGGTTGTAGCGCGACAGCAGCGAGTCGGGTTCCCAGTGGCTCATCTGGGCGACGATCGCATCCAGTTCGGCCTGCAGCGCCGGGCGCGGATCGTCGACGTCGCCGGCGGCGACGCTGACCGCCCACGTCGTCCCCATGCTCGCGCCTTCGAACGTGTGGATCCGGCTGCCCGGCGGCGGCACGGCCGGGTCGAGGTCGAGGGGAATGAGGACGGCGCGTTCGGTCAAGGTCATTCCGGCAGGATCTCGAACGTGGCCGAGTAGCTGTAGCGCTTCGCCGGGCCGTCCATGCCGCGCGGCGCGTTGGCCGGATACGCGGCGCTCAGCCAGTACATGTTCGGCGCGGGCAGGGTGAAGCTGGCGTCGCCGTTCGCGTCCGTGGTGAGGCGCACTTCGTTCAGCGTGCCGCGGTATTTCACGCCGCCCGGGATCAGGCTGAACGGGAAATTCGCGAGCGGCTTGCCGTCCAGCTGGAAGCGGAACTTCGCTTTCTCGCCGGCGCGCAGTTCGGTCGGATTCGTCAGCGCGACCAGTTCCAGGCCCGAGCCGGTGGGCTTCAGCGCGCCCGCCGTCGGCTTGTTCAGGGTGACGAACGTGTCCTGGCGCTGCACCATCGTCATGCTGCGCACTTCCGTGGCGCCGGCCGGGACTTCGTCCTTCACGGTCTGCTCGGTGGCGCGGAAGCGCTTCGTCTCGCCGTTCAGTTTATAGGCGCCCATCACGTTCACGGCGGCCAGGGTGACACGGTAGGTGCCGTCCTTCGGCAGGCGGATGTCGACGGTGGAGCGGTGCTTGCCCAGCGTCGCGGCCGGCGCCGGGGCCGTGTTGCCGTCCGGGTCGGTGACCGTGAGCCCGTCCAGCTTCTGCGGCATGAAGTCCGTCTCGAACAGGCCTTCCGAGATGGCGGCGTCGATGGTCGCCCACGCTTCGCCGCGGTCGGATTCGATGAGGCTCGTGTTCGGGATCATCCACGGACGGTGCGCCTGCGCGACGCAGGCGATGCCGGCCAGGGCGAGTGCGATGGCGATCTGCTTGATGTGCATGCTGGTCTCCTTACTTGATGCTGAGCGACACGGCGCCCAGTTCTTCCTTGCCGGCGAAGGCGGCGGCCACGTTCGATTTCGGCTCCCAGTGGAACGGCACGCGCACGAGTTCGCGGCCGCCGGCTTCGCGCGCGGCTTCGATCACGAGCTTGTAGTCGCCCGCCGGCAGCTTGTCCAGGCCGGCGCGGGCGGCCGGGAAGGTCAGCGTCTGCACGCCGGCCGTACGGGTGGCGCCGCTCACGCCGTCCATCGGCAGGGTGACGTCGCGGCCCGCTTTTCTCCACCACGTGCGCAGGTCCTTGACCCACTTGGTGCCCGCGTTGTCGCGCTTCTTGACGTCGTACAGCACGGCCAGCGTGTTGGCGACGCTCTGGTCCGCGCGTTCGATCCAGATCGCGACGTAGGGCTTGTGATACTCCGCCACGTTCAGCTGCGGCAGTTCGAACTTGACGGTGAGGTCGGCGGCCATCGCCCAGCTCGAGGCGAGCGGCAGGGTCAGGGCGAGCGAGTGGGACAGTTTCATGTGGGCTTTCGGGTCGGTAGATAATTCAGTGAACGAACAGCAGGGCCAGCACGATCGGCAGCACGATGCCGAGGCCGATCACGGGCCATGTCGACGGCCGGTTGGCCGCGTGGTATTTCAGGATCAGGAAACCGGTGACGCAGAACACGATGCAGGCGATGGCGAAGATGTCGATGAACCAGCCCCACACGGGACCGGCGTTGCGGCCCTTGTGCATGTCGTTCAGCCACGAGATCCAGCCGCGGTCCGTCGTTTCGTATTCGGCATTGCCGTCCACGCCGATGCGCAGCCAGGCGTCGCCGCCGGGGCGGGGCAGGGCCACGTAGGCATCTTCCTCGCTCCATTCGGCGCGCACGCCGCGCACCTGCACGGGGAACGTCTGCTCGGCCCAGTCGGCCAGCGGGGCGGGCAGGGGGACGTTGGCGTCGGCATGGCCGGCGGCGAATTCCTCGATCCGGGTGCGCAGCGCCGGGGGCAGGGCGGCCTTCTGGCGCGTGACGGCCGGCTTCGCTTCGATCTGGGACGCGTGATTCAAAGTAAAACCCGTGATGGCGAACAACAGCATGGCCATCAGGCACAGGGCGGAACTGATCCAGTGCCATTGATGCAACTGGCGGAGGAATGTGGCACGGCGCGCGGCGGGCGGCGCGGTGGAGGCGGGGGATGTGGAGCCGGTCGGGAGCATACGCAAATGATAACGATTATCATTTAGGCGGTCAACCGCTGGTTCATGATTGAGTTGACAATGTGGAAAAAAGTAATATCGGAATGAATAAAATGTCGGTGCGGGGTCAGCGGCGGCCGAATCCTTGCGTTACAATGTCGTGCGCCAATGGGCAGGTCGGCTGCATTGATTTGCCTTTAGAGTCCTTCCCCCACAACTTGATATGAAGTAAGTGCGATCCGCTAACCGGTCAGGCCGTGTCGCGGAAGGTTAGATTAACCCGCCCTAAAATCGCGAAACGCGAAGAAAGGTGAGCAAGAATGATGCAACAATATAACGCCAACTCGTACCTGTTCGGCGGTAATGCGCCGTACGTGGAAGAGTTGTACGAAGCGTACCTGAACAATCCGGGCTCCGTCCCCGATAACTGGCGCGCCTATTTCGACGCGATGCAGCACATGCCCGCCGTCGACGGTACCGCCAAGCCGGACGTGGATCACTCGTCCGTGATCGCTTCGTTCGCCGAACGCGCCAAGCAGGGCCCGATCCGCACCGTGACCGCATCGCCGGACGCTGAACTCGGCCGCAAGCGCGTCGCCGTGACCCAGTTGATCGCCGCTTACCGCTACCTCGGCTCGCGCTGGGCCAACCTGGACCCGCTGCAGCGCCAGGAGCGTCCGCCGATCCCGGAACTGGATCCGGCCTTCTACGGCTTCACCGAAGCCGACCTGGACACCAAGTTCAACATCAGCAACACCTATTTCGGCCAGGAAGACGCATCGCTGCGCGACCTGCTGAACATGTTGCGCGACACCTACTGCCGTTCCATCGGCGCAGAATTCATGTACGTCAGCGATCCGACCGAGAAGCGCTGGCTGCAGGAGAAGCTCGAGTCGATCCGTTCGACCCCGACCTTCACCGCTGAAAAGAAAAAACACATCCTCGAGCGCCTGACCGCGGCCG
This sequence comes from Massilia orientalis, assembly GCF_030411975.2. Taxonomy (NCBI): domain Bacteria; kingdom Pseudomonadati; phylum Pseudomonadota; class Betaproteobacteria; order Burkholderiales; family Oxalobacteraceae; genus Massilia; species Massilia orientalis. The sequence goes on from NZ_JASNRB020000009.1 coordinate 13,048, forward strand.
AAGGCCTGGAGCGCTACCTCCACACCAAGTACGTCGGCGCCAAGCGCTTCTCGCTGGAAGGCGGCGAATCGTTCATCGCCTCGATGGACGAAGTGATCCGCCGCGCCGGCGAGCACGGCGTGCAGGAAATCGTCATCGGCATGGCCCACCGCGGCCGCCTGAACGTGCTGGTCAACACGCTGGGCAAGGCCCCGTCCGACCTGTTCGAGGAATTCGAAGGCAAGCACGCCGACGACCTGCCGGCCGGCGACGTCAAATACCACCAGGGCTTCTCGAGCGACATCTCGACCCCGGGCGGCCCGGTCCACCTGTCGCTGGCGTTCAACCCGTCGCACCTGGAAATCGTCAACCCGGTCGTGGAAGGTTCCGTCAAGGCGCGCATGGAGCGCCGCGGCGACCGCCTCGGCAAGGAAGTCCTGCCGATCCTCGTGCACGGCGACGCCGCGTTCGCAGGCCAGGGCGTCGTGATGGAAACCCTGAACCTGGCGCAGACCCGCGGCTACGGCACGGGCGGCACGGTCCACATCGTCATCAACAACCAGATCGGCTTCACCACGTCCGACCCGCGCGACGCGCGCTCGACGCTGTACTGCACCGACGTCGTCAAGATGATCGAGGCACCGGTGCTGCACGTGAACGCGGACGATCCGGAAGCCGTCGTGCTGGCCTCGCAGCTGGCGATGGACTACCGCACCGAGTTCCATAAAGACATCGTCGTCGACGTGATCTGCTACCGCAAGCTGGGCCACAACGAGCAGGACACCCCGGCCCTGACCCAGCCGCTGATGTACAAGAAGATCGCCAAGCACCCGGGCACCCGCAAGCTGTACGCGGACAAGCTGGCCGCGCAGGGCACCATCGCCGCCGACGGCGGCGACCAGCTCGTGGCCGCGTACCGCGCCGCGATGGACGCCGGCAAGCACACCGTCGACCCGGTCCTGACCGACTTCAAGAACAAGTACGCCGTCGACTGGGCGCCGTTCCTGAACAAGAAGTGGACGGACGCCGCCGACACCGCCGTGCCGCTGACCGAGCTGAAACGCCTGGCCCAGCGCATCACGACCGTGCCGGAGAACTTCAAGCTGCACTCGCTCGTCGAGAAAGTGCTGGCCGACCGCGCCAAGATGGGCCAGGGCGAGCAGAACCTCGACTGGGGCATGGGCGAACACCTGGCCTACGCGTCGCTGCTGGCCTCGGGCTACGCCGTCCGCCTGTCGGGCCAGGACGCCGGCCGCGGCACGTTCGTGCACCGTCACGCCGTGCTGCATGACCAGAACCGCGAGCGCTGGGACCAGGGTATCTACCTGCCGCTGGCGAACGTGTCGGACAACCAGGCCAACTTCACCGTCATCGACTCCGTGCTGTCGGAAGAAGCGGTGCTGGGCTTCGAATACGGCTATTCGACCGCCGAGCCGAACACGCTGACGATCTGGGAAGGCCAGTTCGGCGACTTCGTGAACGGTGCGCAGGTCGTGATCGACCAGTTCATCGCGTCGGGCGAAGTGAAGTGGGGCCGCGCGTCGGGTCTCGTCATGATGCTGCCGCACGGCTACGAAGGCCAGGGTCCGGAGCACTCGTCGGCCCGTATCGAGCGCTTCCTGCAGCTGTCCGCCGACCACAACATGCAAGTCGTTCAGCCGACCACGGCCGCGCAGATCTTCCACCTGCTGCGCCGCCAGATGGTGCGCCAGTTCCGCAAGCCGCTCGTCATCTTCACGCCGAAGTCGCTGCTGCGTAACAAGGACGCCGGCTCGCCGCTGACCGACCTGGCCAAGGGCGGCTTCCAGACCGTCATCGGCGAACTGGACGACAAGATCGACGCCAACAAGGTCAAGCGCGTGATCGTCTGCTCGGGCAAGGTGTACTACGACCTGGTCAACGCACGCAAGACCCGCGGCACGACGGACACGGCCATCCTCCGCATCGAGCAGCTGTACCCGTTCCCGCACAAGGCGTTCCAGGCCGAACTGAAGAAGTTCCCGAACGCCACCGAAGTGGTGTGGACGCAGGACGAGCCGCAGAACCAGGGCCCGTGGTTCCAGATCCAGCACAACGTGTTCGAAAGCATGGAAGCAGGCCAGCGCCTGGCATACGCCGGCCGTCCGGCTTCCGCGTCGCCTGCCGTCGGCTACACCGACAAGCACGTGGCGCAGCAGAAGGAACTGCTGGACACCGCGTTCTCGAAGCTGAAGGGTTTTGTCCTGACCAAATAAGCAGCGCTCATTGACCCCGCGCCCGTGGTGCGGGGTTTTTTGCACAGAATACAAAAACGGAGTTTTCTAAATGGCACAAATCGAAGTCAAGGTCCCCCAATTGTCGGAATCGGTCGCCGAAGCGACCCTGCTGTCGTGGCACAAGAAAGTCGGCGAAGCCGTCTCGCGCGACGAGAACCTGATCGACATCGAGACCGACAAGGTGGTCCTGGAACTGCCGGCACCGGCTGCCGGCGTGATCGTGCAAATCATCAAGAACGACGGCGGTACCGTCGTCTCGGGTGAAGTCATCGCCATCATCGACACCGAAGCCTCGGCCGGCGTGAGCCCGCTGCAGGTGACTGCCGCCCCGGCTGCCGCCGCCGAAGCCGCTCCTGCCGCCCCGGCTGCAGGCGCATCGACGGGCGCCAAGGGCGACGTCGCGATGCCGGCCGCCGCCAAGATCCTGGCAGACAACAACATGACGGCCGCCGACGCGACCGGCACCGGCCGTGACGGCCGCGTGACCAAGGGCGATGCCCTGGCTGCCGTCGCCAACAAACCGGCTGTCGCCGCTCCGGCTCCGCTGCAGCAGGCCGCACCGAAGGCAGCCCTGCCGCAAGTGGCCGCGCCGGCCGTCAACCTGGGCGATCGCCCGGAAGAGCGCGTGCCGATGAGCCGCCTGCGCGCCCGTATCGCGGAGCGCCTGCTGCAATCGCAGTCGACCAACGCCATCCTGACGACGTTCAACGAAGTCAACATGGCACCGGTCATGGAAATGCGCGCCAAGTACAAGGACAAGTTCGAGAAAGAGCACGGCGTCAAGCTGGGCTTCATGTCCTTCTTCGTCAAGGCCGCCGTCGCCGCGCTGAAGAAGTACCCGATCCTGAACGCGTCGGTCGACGGTAACGACATCATCTACCACGGCTACTTCGACATCGGTATCGCCGTCGGTTCGCCGCGCGGCCTGGTCGTCCCGATCCTGCGCAACGCCGACCAGATGTCGATCGCCGAGATCGAGAAGAAGATCGGCGAATTCGGCCAGAAAGCCAAGGACGGAAAGCTGACGCTGGAAGACCTGACCGGCGGTACGTTCTCGATCTCGAACGGCGGCACCTTCGGTTCGATGCTGTCGACCCCGATCATCAACCCGCCGCAGTCGGCGATCCTGGGCGTGCACGCGACCAAGGACCGCGCCGTCGTCGAGAACGGCCAGATCGTCATCCGCCCGATGAACTACCTGGCGATGTCGTACGACCACCGCATCATCGACGGCCGCGAAGCCGTCCTGGGCCTGGTCGCGATGAAGGACGCGCTGGAAGATCCGGCCCGCCTGCTGCTCGACCTGTAATTCACGAACGGGGGGCGCGCCCGCCTGGTGCGCCCGTGCGTGTGTCTGATGGAAGGGAATGATCATGATCTCCGATGAAATCAAGCGTTTGCACGAACTGCACCAGGCCGGCGCTTTGACCGACGCCGAATTCGAACAGGCGAAGGCGAAGGTATTGTCCGGCGCCTCGTCGACCGTGAACCTGAACAAGAGCGCGAGTGCCGACGGTACGTTCGCGTCCGAGCTGAACACCTTGCGCCGCTCGCGCACCGACCGCTGGCTGGGCGGTGTCTGCGGCGGCCTGGCGAAAGTGTCGGGCGTGGATGCGTGGGTATGGCGGCTCGTGTTCGCGCTGTTCACCATCACGTTCGGATTCGGGATCGTGATTTACCTGTTGTTGTGGATTTTCGTGCCGGAAGAGTGAGTCTTCGGGCGAAGAACGAATACGAAACCCGAACGTCGTCGTTCCCGCGAAGGCGGGAACCCAAGGAAAGCGTACCGGAGTCGCCAACAGCTGCGGCTTCGCTTGGCCAGATTGGGTCCCCGCCTGCGCGGGGACGACGTTGGTTGAATGCACGAGCAACCCTGTGTTGTTCGGCACGTCGGGAACAAAAAGGAAAACGTTAGATGAGCACTGAAAAACAATTCGACGTCGTCGTGATCGGCGGCGGTCCTGGCGGCTACGTGGCCGCGATCCGCGCAGCGCAGCTGGGCTTCAAGACCGCCTGCATCGACGAATGGCAGAACGCCAAGGGCGGCCCGGCACTGGGCGGCACCTGCACCAACGTCGGCTGCATCCCGTCGAAGGCGCTGCTGCAATCGTCGGAACACTTCGAGCACGCCGGCCACGCGTTCGCCGAGCACGGCATCGACGTCGCCGGTCTGTCGCTGAACCTGGGCCAGATGCTCAAGCGCAAAGAGGGCGTCGTCAAGGCCAACAACGACGGCATCGTCTACCTGTTCAAGAAGAACAAGGTCACCTTCTTCCATGGCCGCGGCACGTTCGCCGGCAAGGCCGAAGGCGGCTTCACCGTCAACGTGTCGGGCCCGACCACCGATTCGATCAGCGCGAAGAACGTGATCATCGCGACCGGTTCGAACGCCCGCGAACTGCCGGGCGCGGCGTTCGACGAGAAAGTCATCCTGTCGAACACCGGCGCGCTGACCGTCGACGCCGTCCCGGCCAAGCTGGGCGTCATCGGCGCCGGCGTGATCGGCCTGGAGATGGGTTCCGTGTGGCGCCGCCTGGGTGCCAAGGTCACCGTGCTGGAAGGCCTGCCGACGTTCCTGGGCGCGGTCGACGAACAGATCGCCAAGGAAGCGCACAAGCTGTTCACCAAGCAAGGCCTGGACATCCAGCTGGGCGTGAAGATCAACAGCGTCACCAAGGGCGACAACAACGTCACCGTGGACTACGCCGACGCAGCGGGCGCCGCCAAGAGCGAAACGTTCGACCGCCTGATCATCTCGATCGGCCGCGTGCCGAACACCAACGGCCTCGGCATCGAGACCGTCGGCGTGCAGCTGGACGAGCGCGGCTTCGTGGCCGTCGACGACGAATGCCGCACCAACGTCCCGGGCATCTGGGCCGTGGGCGACGTCGTGCGCGGCCCGATGCTGGCGCACAAGGCGGAAGAAGAGGGTGTCGCCGTTGCCGAGCGCATCGCCGGCCAGCACGGTCACGTCAACTTCAACACGATCCCGTGGGTCATCTACACCTCGCCGGAAATCGCGTGGGTCGGCAAGACCGAGCAGCAGCTCAAGAAGGAAGGCGTCGCGTACAAAGCCGGCACGTTCCCGTTCATGGCCAACGGCCGTGCGCGCGCGCTGGGCGACACGTCGGGCATGGTGAAATTCCTGGCCGACGCGACGACCGACGAAATCCTGGGCGTCCACATCGTGGGCCCGGTCGCGTCGGAGCTGATCTCGGAAGCCGTCGTCGCGATGGAATTCCGCGCGTCGTCGGAAGACATCGCCCGCATCTGCCACGCCCACCCGTCGCTGTCCGAAGCGACCAAGGAAGCCGCGCTCGCCGTCGACAAGCGTTCGCTGAACTTCTAATACCTGTATGACCCGGGCTTCGGCCCGACTGGGGGTGGATGGCGTCGCTGTCCACCCCCATCTTTATGCGGCTCTTTTCATGAACGTCCAAGAGTACTACCAGCACGCGCTGACCGAGCGCGGATTCAAGTCCGATCCCGCGCAGCAGCGCGCCGTCGACCGCCTGCAGGCCGCCTACGACGACTGGGTCGGGTACAAGTCGCAGCGCTCGTCCGCGTTCAAGCGCCTGATCAACCGTCCCGACGTCCCGCAGGGCGTCTACATGTGGGGCGGCGTGGGGCGCGGCAAGTCCTTCCTCATGGACAGCTTCTACTCGGTGGTGCCGGTCGTGCGCAAGACGCGCCTGCACTTCCACGAATTCATGCGCGCGGTACACCGCCAGCTCGACGAGCTGAAAGGTGTCGAAGACCCGCTGATCGAGGTCGCCAGGCGCATCTCGAAGAAATACCGCCTGATCTGCTTCGACGAATTCCACGTGAGCGACGTGGCCGACGCGATGATCATGTACAACCTGCTGTCCGCGCTGTTCGCCAACGGCGTGTCGTTCGTGATGACGTCGAACTACGATCCGGACAAGCTGTACCCGGACGGCCTGCACCGCGACCGCATGCTGCCCACGATCGCGCTGATCAAGGACAAGCTGGACGTCATGAACGTCGACGCCGGCATCGATTACCGCCACCGCGCGCTGGAACAGGTGCAGGCCTATTACACGCCGCTGGGCGCGGCCTCCGACCACGCCTTGCGCGAGGCGTATGCGAAGGTCGCCGACACGGCCGACGAGGATCCGCGCGTCCACATCGAACAGCGCGAGCTGCGTGCGCTGCGGCGTGCGGGCGGCGTGATCTGGTTCGATTTCGCCACCTTGTGCGGCGGCCCGCGCTCGCAGAACGACTACCTGGAACTCGCCAGCCAGTTCCACACCGTGATCCTGTCGGGCGTGCCGCGCATGTCGGCCGCGATGTCGTCGGAGGCGCGCCGCTTCACGTGGCTGATCGACGTGTTCTACGATCACAAGGTCAAGCTGATCATGTCGGCCGAGGTCGAGCCGGAGCTGTTGTACACAGAGGGCGCGATGTCGAACGAGTTCCATCGCACGGTGTCGCGTATCATTGAGATGCAGTCGCGTGAATACATGCTCGCCGAGCGCCGCGGCGCGGCCGACTCGCTGGCCTGAACGATCAAAGGAACCGAATGAAAGCAGACTTCGTCACAGACTCCCGTACCCGTTTGCCCGCGCTCGCCATGGCGCTGTCCGCCATGCTGCTGGCCGCGTGCGCAAGCCAGGACGTGGTGCCGCGCGAGGTGCCGCCGCCGCCCGTGACGTCGGTCGCGCAGGCCGACCAGCAACTGGCCGCCGTCGCGCGCGAGCGCGCCGCGATCGAGGCCCGCTTCGCGGAACGGGAACGCGTCTGCTACGACAAGTTTTTCGTGAATAACTGCCTCGACGAGGCGAAGGAACGCCGCCGCAGCGCGCTCGCCGCCCAGCGCGCGATCGAGGTGCAGGCCGAACACTTCAAGCGCCGGGCGGTCGTCGAGGAGCGCGACCGCAACCTGGCCGAAGCGGAACGCCGCTTCAAGGAACAGGAGGCGCGTATGGCGGCCGAACCGCCCAAGCCCGCAGCGGAGCCGACGCCGGTGCCGGCGCAGCGCAAGGCGATCGCGCCCGAGCGCATGGCCGAGCGCGACGCCCGCCTGCGCGCGCAGAAGCAGCAGGAAGCGGCGAACGCCGGCAAGCGCGCGCAGAACGTGCGCGACTACGAGGAACGCAAGGCCCAGTCGGAAGAGCGCCAGCGCAAGGTTGCGCAGCGCAAGGCGGAGAAGGCGGCGAAGGCCGCGAAAGAGGCCGAGGACGCCAAGAAGTAGCGTTACGGGAGGGCGGAGGGCCGCCGGCCCTACGCAACCTGGGCCGGCTTGACCAGCTTCACGATGGCCATGCTGCAGTTCCCGCCCTTGCCCTGCGAGCGCTCGCCGGCCTTGTTGATCAGCATCTCGGACGCCTGACGGGGACTCGCCTTCGCGGTCACAGTGCCCAGCTCGGCATCCGTGAAGAAATGCCACAGGCCGTCCGAGCACAGCAGGAACACATCGTTCGCCGCGAGATCGAGGCGCTGGCCGAACGTAATGAAGGGCTCCTTGCGGCTATTGCCCATCACATTCAGCAACAGCTTGGACTTGCGGTGGTTCTTCGCGGCGTCCGGCGGCAGGCGGTCGCTCGACACGAGGTGCTCGACATAGGCCGCGTCGCTCGTGCGCGCCAGGCACTTGCCGTCGTGAAAGTAATACAGGCGCGAATCGCCCACGTGGGCCCAGACGGCCTCGCCATGCGGCGTCAGGACGAGGCCGACGAAGCTGGCGTGCGCATGGGCCTGTGTCGTGACGGCGTTCATGTTGATGACCAGATGGGTTTCCTGCACGATGTCACGCAACAATTGCTGCAGGCGCTCCACGGACGGGTGGTCGCCCGGCTTGAATTCGTCGAACACCTGCTTGGCGGTGTGCAGGACCTGTTCCGCGCCGGCCGCGCCGGCAATGCCGTCGGACAGCACGGCCAGGACGTAGCCGGGCGCGCGGGCGCCCGTCATGAGCGCGACCCGGTCGTTCTGCTGGGGGCGGTTACCGATATGCTGGGCGGTTCCCGCTTCTAACTTGTATGAGGTCATAAACGTGGCTTTCCGATGCCGCCATGCCGGACTTTGTTGGCGGCAACGACGGTGTAGTTTAAACTATGCACCGGTTTGCACTGGAGTTGCAAGCCGTAACAATGAATAGCGCGCCGCCCCGAGCCAGCGGGCATGCGTCTTCCCACCCCTTTACGCTTAACTGTTCGGAAATGCCTAACATGATCGACGTCCAGGAGATCCACCGCCGTATTATCGAACTCGACGTGGAACATCGCGACCTCGACGCTGTCATCGACATGCTGACCCGCGACGGTCACGCCGACCAGTTGCAGTTGCGACGTCTGAAGAAGCGCAAGCTGCAGTTGAAGGACCACATCACACTGCTGAAAATGCAGTTGGTGCCGGACGTTCCGGCATAAGCCCACGTTTTTTAAGCAGTCTCATTTTGACCGATCACCTCCCCTTGTCCGAGTCCGACCTCGACGCCGACCTCGACGCCGCGCCCGCGCCTTCCGAACCTGCCGGCAAGTACGACGCCGAAGTGGACCGCATCTTCGGCGCCGGCGGCCCGCTCGCGCCCGCCGTCGGCACGTTCAAGCCGCGCCAGTCGCAGACCGAGATGGCGAAGGCGATCGCGCATGCAATCAGCGAGCAGGGCACGCTGATCGCCGAGGCCGGCACGGGCACGGGCAAGACCTTCGCCTACCTCGTTCCCGCGCTGCTGTGGGGCGGCAAGACGATCATCTCGACCGGCACCAAGAACCTGCAGGACCAGCTTTTTTCGCGCGACATCCCGACCGTGCGCGCCGCGTTGCGCGCCCCGGTCTCGGTGGCGCTGCTGAAAGGCCGTTCGAACTACCTCTGCCACTACCACCTGGAACGCACGCTGTCGAACGGCCGCCTGACATCGCGCGACGACGTGGGCCATCTGCGCGAAATCTCGCGTTTCATCAAGATGAGCCAGTCGGGCGACAAGGCCGAGCTGACGAAGGTTCCGGAAACCGCGTCCGTGTGGAATCTCGTGACGTCCACCCGCGAAAACTGCGTGGGCCAGGAGTGCCAGTACTACCAGGACTGTTTCGTGATGAAGGCGCGCCGCGAGGCGCAGCAGGCCGACGTCGTCGTCGTCAACCACCACCTGTTCTTCGCCGACGTGGCGCTGAAGGAAGGCGGCATGGCCGAACTGCTGCCGTCCGCCAACACGATCATCTTCGACGAGGCGCACCAGTTGCCGGAAGTGGCCACGCTCTTCTTCGGCACGACGGTGTCGACGGGCCAGGTGCTGGAACTGTGCCGTGACGTGCTGGCCGAAGGCCTCGCGCATGCGCGCGGCGGCGTGGACTGGGCGAAGGTCGTGACCGTCGTCGAGAAGGCCGCGCGCGACCTGCGCCTGACGTTCCCGGAAGGCAGCACGCGCTTGTCGCTGCCGCAGATCCCGCCCAGCTCGGAATTCTTCCCGGCGCTGGACAAGCTGAAGGAAGAACTGGAAGGCCTGATCGACGTGCTGGAAGCCCAGGCCGAGCGCGCCGAGACGATCGAGCAGTGCCGCGTGCGCGCCGTCGAGCTGCTGGAGCAGTACAAGGCGTGGAAGTCTGAGCCGAAGAAGGGCAAGGAAGTCGAGGGGGACGATGCCGTGCTGTGGGTCGAGGCGTTTTCCTCGTCGCTGCAGCTGCACAAGACGCCGCTGTCGATTGCGCCGATCTTCGCCGGCCAGCGCGCCGGCACGCCGCGCAGCTGGATTTTTACTTCCGCGACCCTGGCGGTCAAAAACGACTTCAAGCATTTCAGCGCACAGCTGGGCATGACGGGCGAGCCGGCCCAGAGCTGGCCGAGCCCGTTCAACTACCAGGAGCAGGGCATCCTGTACGTGCCGACCGGCCTGCCGGAACCGAACACGTTCGGCTACACGGACGCGGTCGTCGACATGGCGCTGCCCGTGATCGAAGCGGCGGGCGGCCGCTGCTTCTTCCTGTGCACGACGATCCGCGCCGTCAACCGCGTCGCCGAACGCCTGCGCGAGGAATTCGCCGCGCGCGGCCTCGACTTCCCCCTGTTCGTGCAGGGCGAACGGGGCCGCACGGAATTGCTGGATTCGTTCCGCAACGCGGGCAACGCCGTGCTGGTCGGCAGCCAGAGTTTCTGGGAAGGCGTCGACGTGCGCGGCGAGGCGCTGTCGCTCGTCATCATCGACAAGCTGCCGTTCGCGCCGCCCGACGACCCCGTGCTGGCCGCGCGCATCGAAGTGATGGAAAAGAAGGGCATGAACGGCTTCGTTCACCACACCTTGCCGGAAGCCATCATCAACCTGAAGCAGGGCGCCGGGCGCCTGATCCGTGACGTCGAGGATCGGGGCGTGCTGATGCTGTGCGATCCGCGGGTGATCAGCAAGCCTTATGGGCGGCGCATCTGGCAGAGTTTGCCGCCGTTTCGGCGGACGCGGGTGCAGGCGGAGGTGATCGAGTTTTTTGCGACTTCGAATCTGCCGCGGGGTAAGGATTCGGGGTCAGAGCCCTAACAAAGCAAATTCGGGCTCTGACCCCCGGCTTCGGGCCGCGGGCTGAGAACCGGGGTCAGAGCCCTTTTAAAAGCAACACCGGGCTCTGACCCCTCCGCTCCGTTATACGCTACCTTTCCGCCCGTCTGCCGATACTCGGCGCAGCGGCTCCGCTTTCGCTTGTGCTCCCACAACATGCAGGATGGGTGACTTGTTTAGAGTCACACAGGCCCGGCCGGTGGCAGACTTCAAGGGGGAGCAATGGCGATACGTTATGGCTGCTTTTTCAGCTATGCCCATGGGCGGCATGAGCTGATGCAGCGCTTCAAGGCCACGCTGGCCGATGCACTGCGCTGCTACCTCGAACCGTATTTCGACAACGAAGACGAACTCTTCATCGACACCGAACAACTCGGCGGCGGTGACGACCTCGACCGCAAGATCGCCCGCGCGCTGTGCGAAAGCGCATGCATGGTGCTGATCTACACGCCCAAATACGAAGCCCATCCCTACACGCGGCGCGAGTACGCGGCGATGCGCCTGATCGAAGCCGAGCGCAGCACGTGGTACACGCTGCCCAGCCAGCTGATCATCCCCGTGATCATGACGCAGCACCCCGTCAGCCTGCCGCCGCAGATCAGCGAATCCACGTTCTACGTCGACTTTTCGCGCTTCACGATGGCCACGGCCGACCTGAAGTCCAACCCTGATTTCTTGCCGGACATCGACAAGATGGTCCGGCGTATCGTCACGCATTACCAATACCAGAAAAAAACCATGCCGCCGGCGCATGACTGCAACCAATTCGTCCTTCCCGCTGTCCCACCCGCATGGCGTGAGTTACCGGATCCAACCTTCCCAAAAAAATGAGGAGCCTTATGGAAACCAACCGCATCACCGCAGTACCGGCCGGTCAGGCCGGCGAGGTGACGACGTTCTACTCCTACGACAGCGCACCCGTGCGCAGCCTTGCGCTGGCCCATGCCGCCTGGCTGCTTGCCGGGCGCGCGCATGCGAAGACACCGGTGCTGATGATCGACTGGGACCTGGAAGCCCCCGGTCTGCATCACTACTTTCCCCGCACGGACGATGGGCGGCACGCCAGCGGCCTGCTCGAACTGTTCGAGAGTTGCCGCGAACAATTGCACGGCAATACGTCGAACGACGACGCCGAGGCGCTGGCCGGGCGCGTGCTCGACACGCTGGACTGGGACGACTACATCGTCCGCGTCGACGACAGCCGTCCGCTGTACCTGATGCGCGCCGGCCGCTTCGACGACAGCTATGGCGAGCGCGTCGACCGGCTCGACTGGGACGCGCTGTTCTGCGCGTGCCCCGCGCTGTTCCGCACATTCGCGGCGCAGGTGGCACGGCGCTTCGCCCACGTGCTGATCGATTGCCGCAGCGGCCGCTCGGCGGCGGCCAGCATCTGCACGGCGCTGTTGCCGGACAAGATCGTCGGCGTGTTTACGCCCGACGCGCGCAGCCTGGACGGCCTGCAGGGCGTCGTCGCGCGCGCGCTCGATTACCGCTGCAGCCATGAGGACGAACAGCGGCCGCTGCTCGTCTATCCGCTGCCCTGTCCGGTCGACGGCACGGGCGAAGGGCGGTTGCGCTGGCGCTTCGGCGACGCGCCGCGGAGTCCGTCCGGCTACCAGGCCCGGCTGGAACGGATGCTGGCCGAGTGCTATGGCCTGTCCAGCGTCGTGCTCGACAGCTACCTCGACGAAGTGCAGCTGCCCCAGGCGGCCGTCAGCGGCATGGCACCGGCCGGCGGCCGGGCCCAGGCGGGCGAGCACGACCGGCTGGGGCCGCAGCGCGCCGTCGAAGCGCTGCTCGAATGGCTAGCACCCGGCCATTTCCCATGGCGCCCGTTGCCCGAGGTGCGGCTCGTGCAGGCCGTCGAATCGCTGCGCGAACGGGCCGCCGATCCGCAGGCCCCGAGCCTCGTGCGCGAACTGGCCCGGCTGGCGCAATTGTATTTAGGGCAACAAAGCGAACTGGAAGCCGCACGCCGCATCGAGCAGCACGTGATCGCGCTGGAGCAGGGCCTGCACGCGATGGAGGAGGGCAAGCGCGGCCACGGCGCGCCGCGCCGCGCCGGCGAACCGTCGCCGGATGCGCTGGACGACAAGCTGTCGCGCCTGCAGGAACTGATCGACAGCCGCAGTCCGCGCGAGGCGCGGGCACTGGCGGACAGCCTGCGCTCGACGATCCTGCGGCCGAGTGTGGCGCATCCGCTACGACGGCGCGGCGCCGCGATGATCAAGCAGGTCTACCTGCAGGAAGGCGACAAGGACGCGCTGCTGGCCTTCACCCTGGACGAGGTCTCGTCCCTCGAAGGCGCCCTGATCCAGGCGGCGGAAGGGCGTCCGCTGGTGGCGGGCTGACGCCGTGGCGGGACGTGCGGAGGCACGTCCGGGGGGCAATAAATGTGGCGTCAGATTGGTCGATCTCGCCGTTGCTTCAGGTAAAATCGCAGGATGCGTATCCTTATCAGTAACGACGACGGCTATCTCGCCCCCGGCATCAACGCCCTGGCCGATGCGCTCGCGACAGTCGCCGACATCGTGGTCGTCGCGCCCGACAGCAATCGCTCGGGCGCGTCGAACTCGTTGTCGCTGGACCGTCCGCTGTCGGTGTCGAAGGCTGCCAATGGGTTTTATTTCGTCAACGGCACCCCCACCGACTGCGTGCACATCGCGTTGACGGGGATGCTCGACGTACGCCCGGACCTGGTCGTCTCCGGCATCAACAACGGCCAGAACATGGGCGACGACACGCTGTACTCCGGCACGGTGGCCGCGGCGACGGAAGCCTATCTGTTCGGAATCCCGGCCATCGCTTTTTCCCAGGTGCATGGCGGCTGGGCGGAGGTGGAAACCGCCGCGCGGGTGGCGCGCGACATCGTGCTGCGCCGTTTCGAGATGCTGGACGCGCCGTTTTTGCTGAACGTAAATATTCCGAACTTGCCGTACGAGCAGATGGGACCGCTCGTGCCGACCCGCCTGGGCCGGCGTCACCAGTCCGAGCCCGTCATCCGCGGCCAGGATCCGCGCGGGCGCGAGATCTTCTGGATCGGGGCGCCGGGCGCCTGCCGCGACGCGGGCGAGGGCACGGATTTCCACGCGACGAGCCAGGGCTGCGTGTCGGTGACGCCGCTGCAGGTCGACCTCACGCACCGCGACCAGCTGGACCAGCTGCGGCGAGGGCTCGGATGAGCGAGAAGCGCAGCCAGTTTCCTCTGCCGCTCTCGTCCGTGACGGGCGGCGGCACCCGAAAGCCCGCTGCGCCGGCGCCGGTCGCCACCCCGCAGACGGCGACCCAGAACGCGCGCGAGAACAGCCAGGCGCAGCCGCGCGGTGGCGCGCCGGCCGGCGTGCCGGGCACGACCAAACCGGCCCAGCCGCAGCAGACCGTCGTGCGGTCCGACCTGGCGGCCACGGAAGCGCCGCGCCGCGCGATGGCGGCCCGGGCCGCGCGCCAGGGCGTCAAGGACCCGCAGGTGCTGGCCGCGCTGGAAATCGTGCCGCGCCATATGTTCGTCGAGCCGGGCATGCTGGCCCAGGCGTATGTCGACATCTCGCTGCCGATCGGCCACAACCAGACGATTTCGCAGCCGTACATCGTCGCGCGCATGATCGAGTTGCTCAACGACAGCAAGCAGCCGCTGCGCCGCGTGCTCGAGATCGGCACGGGTTGCGGCTACCAGGCCGCGGTGCTGTCGTGCGTGGCGCAGGAGGTGTATTCCATCGAGCGCATCAAGCCGTTACATGAGCTGGCGAAGGCCAATCTGCGCCCGTTGCGTATCGCCAATCTGCGCTTGCAGTACGGAGATGGTATGCTAGGGCTCCCGCAGGTGGCCCCGTTCGACGGCATCATCCTGGCGGCGGCCGGTCTCGAGGTGCCGCGTGCATTGCTCGAGCAGATGGCCATTGGCGCCCGCCTGGTGGCGCCCGTCGGTGCTCAGGTCCAGCACCTGCAGCGCATTACCCGTACCGGCAAGGCGGAATGGACCAGTGAAACGCTGGAAGCCTGTCATTTTGTCCCGCTGCGGCCAGGCATCGCTTGAATGCCAGTTGTTGTAAAAGAATTATAGAGAGAATGAAACTTACGCCCCGCTTAGCCCTGTTGACCCTCAGTCTCGGCATCCTGTCCGCCTGCAGCACCGAGACCCGCGTAGCCCCCGTGATCGACCGTCCGGCTCCGACCGCATCCAGCTTCCGCCCCCGCCCGCAGCCGGCGCCGGCGCCGGCCGCCGAGGAGTCGAAGCCCGACGCGCGCGGTACCTATACCGTGCGGCGCGGCGACACCCTGCTGCGCATCGCCCTCGACCACGGCCAGAACTACCGCGACCTCGTCGCCTGGAACAACCTGGCCGATCCGGACGACATCAAGGTCGGCCAGCTGCTGAAAGTGGCGCCGTCCGAACGTAACGGCAACGGCAACGGCGTCGTGACGTCGCCGATCGCGATGCCGGGTGCCGAGAAGGCGCCGGCCGTGCCGAAGAAGACGGAACCGAACGGCGCCAAGAAGCCGTACAGCGAATCGAACCTGGCCGCGAAAGAAGACAATCCGAAGGCGGAGAAAGTGATCTCGGCGGGCGTGACCCCGGGCACCACCGTCACCGCGAACGACGACGAGAAACTGAGCTGGATGTGGCCGTCCGACGGCAAGATCATCGCCACCTTCGACGAAGGCAAGAACAAGGGCATCGACATCGCCGGCAAGATGGGCCAGCAGGTGATGGCCGCGGGTTCCGGGAAGGTGATGTATGCCGGCAGCGGCATCCGCGGATATGGTAATCTCGTGATTGTTAAGCACAGCAACAGCCTGCTGTCGGCATATGCGCACAACCGCACCATCCTGGTGAAGGAAGGTCAGAACGTGACCAAGGGCCAGGCGATCGCGGAGATGGGCGATTCCGATGCCGACACCGTCAAACTGCATTTCGAGATACGCCAGCAGGGCAAGCCGGTCGACCCGGCCAAGTTCCTGCCCAGTCGCTAGAGAGAGCCGATGACCTTGCCCCCCGACCCGTTGGACAACGACACGCCGGAAGAGAATCCGGATGAACCGCTGGACGACGGCGAGTTCGGGGCGGACGGCGTCGACCGCGCCGAGCTGCTGCCGGAAGGCGCGGCGACGGCCGTCGTCGACACCGTCGACGAGCTGAAAAGCGTGCTGCAGGCCGAGCTCTCGACGGACACCACCCAGCACTACCTGAACCGCATCGGCGCCAAGCCCCTGCTCACGGCCGAACAGGAAGTGCATTACGCGACCCTCGCCAAGGCGGGCGACTTCAATGCGCGCCAAAAGATGATCGAGCATAACCTGCGGCTCGTCGTCTCCATCGCCAAGCACTACATCAACCGCGGCGTCGTGCTGCTCGACCTCATCGAGGAAGGCAACATCGGCCTGATGCGCGCGATCGACAAGTTCGAGCCGGAGCGCGGCTTCCGCTTTTCCACGTACGCGACGTGGTGGATCCGCCAGAGCATCGAGCGCGCGATCATGAACCAGGCCCGCACCGTGCGCCTGCCCGTGCACATGGTGCGCGAGCTGAACCAGGTGCTGCGCGCGAAATACCACCTGGAGGCCCAGCACCACGACGGCAAGGAAGCGAGCGCGGAAGACATCGCCAGCCTCGTCGGCCGGCCCGTGGAAGAAGTGCAGGACATCCTCGCGCTGTCCGAACACGCGACGTCGCTCGACGCCCCGCTCGACAACGATCCGCAGAGCAGCCTGATGGACATGCTGCCGGACGAGGGCGACGTCAGCCCGGACGCCCACGCGGAGCAGCACGAAATGACGGTGCTCGTGCGCGACTGGCTGCAGAAGCTGCCGGACAAGCAGCGCCTCGTCGTGATGCGCCGCTTCGGCCTCGACAACGACGATCCGGCCACGCTGGAAACCCTGGCCGAGGAGATGGGCGTGACGCGCGAACGCGTGCGCCAGATCCAGCAGGAAGCCCTCGTCAAACTGAAACGGGCGATGGCCGCCCGTGGCGTCGTCCGCGATTCCTTGTTATGATGCCCGGCTGGCCGGAATAGGCCACGAATCGTCGTTCCCGCGAAGGCGGGAACCCATACTGAGCACCCGCAGTCGATACGCTGACATCCCGGCTTCGCGAAACTCGGCATGGATCCCCGCCTGCGCGGGGATGACGCTGTTTTGATGGTGCGGGTATGCACCGGCCGTTATTCCCGATTCTGCTTTCTTCTATCCCATGCAAGAAACCTTCATCAACATCAAATCCCTCGACATGGACGCGCGCGGCGTCGGCCACCTGGAGAACGAGGACGGCACGCAAGGTAAAGTGATCTTCGTCGAAGGCGCGCTGCCGGGCGAGCGCGTCAGCTTCGAGACCCTGCGCAAGAAGAAGAACTGGGAATCGGGCCGCATGGTCACGCTGCAGAAGGCGTCGAGCATGCGCGTCGAACCGAAATGCCCGCACTTCTGGCATTGCGGCGGCTGCTCGATGCAGCACCTGGAGCCGTCGGCGCAGGTCGCGATGAAGCAGCGCGTCCTGGAAGACAACCTGTGGCACATCGGAAAGACGAAGGCCGAGAACATCATGCGCCCGATGTATGGCCCCACGTGGGACTACCGCTACCGCGCGCGCCTGTCGGTGCGCTGGGTGGCCAAGAAGGGCACGGTGCTGGTCGGCTTCCACGAGCGCCATTCGTCGTACGTGGCCGACATGACGAGCTGCGAGATCCTGCCGGACCACCTGTCCGCCATGCTCGTGCCCCTGCGCGAACTGGTGGGCGCGCTGTCGATCTACCAGCAGATGCCGCAGATCGAGATCGCCGTCGGCGAAGAGACGACCGTGCTCGTGCTGCGCATCATGGCACCGTTGAGCCCCGCCGACGAGACGCTGGTGAAAGCGTTCGCCGACCAATGGAACATCCAGTGGTGGCTGCAGCCGAAAGGCCCGGACACCGCCGCGCCGTACTATCCGCTCAAGGATGAGCCTAACTACAGGGAACTGTACTACACGCTGCCGGAATTCGGCATCAGGATGCCGTTCAAGCCGACCGATTTCACGCAGGTCAACCACCAGATCAACCGCCTGCTCGTGCACAAGGCGTTGACCCTGCTGGACGTGCAGCCGGGCGACCGCGTGGCCGACCTGTTCTGCGGCCTCGGCAACTTCACGCTGCCGCTGGCGACGCAGGCGCGCGAAGTCGTCGGCATCGAAGGCAGCACGGCGCTGACGACGCGCGCGCTGGAAAACGCCAGGGCCAACGGCTTGGCCGACAAGACGACGTTCTACACGCGCAACCTGTTCGAGGTGACGAAGGACGACCTGATCGCGCTGGGTAAATTCGACCGCATGCTGGTCGACCCGCCGCGCGACGGCGCCGTCGCGCTGGCGATCGCGCTGGCCGAACTGCGCCTGACGAATCCGGACCTGCTGCCGCAGCGGATCGTGTACGTGTCGTGCAGCCCGTCGACCCTGGCGCGCGATGCCGGCATCCTGACGCACCGCGCCGGTTACGTGCTCAAGAAGGCAGGCGTGGCGAACATGTTCCCGCACACGTCGCACGTGGAATCGATCGGTGTGTTCGAGCGGCTCGAGAACTTCCAGCCGCGCGAATTCGCGGCGCCGGACGTCGCCGACAACGCGTCAACGGGCGGCGACGCGGTCCAGTAACGCGAACAGGCCGGCCGGATCGACCGGCTTGACGAAATAACTGTCGAAGCCGGCATACGCCGCGCTGGCCTGGTCGGACTGCTGGCCATACCCCGTGATGGCGACGAGCGTCGCCTCGCTGCAGCCGGGCACCTTGCGCAGCCGGCGCGCCAGTTCGTAGCCGTTCATGCCGGGCAGGCCGATGTCGAGCAGGAACGCGTCGTAATGCGCTTGCGCGGCCCGTTCCAGCGCCTCGCCCGGGTGGTGCATCACCGTCACGTGGTGGCCGCCCGATTCCAGCAGCAGGCCCAGGGTCATGGCGGCGTCGACGTTGTCATCCACCAGCATCAGCGACAGCCCGCGTGCCGCGCCCGGTGCCGCGGGACCGGCCGCGGCCGTGCCGCCGGCGGGTGCGGTGGCGCTGTGCAGCCGCGGCAGGCGGATCGTGAATTCGCTGCCCAGGTTGCGGCCTTCGCTGGCCGCCGTCACCATCCCGCCGTGCAGTTCCACGAGACTCTTCACCAACGCGAGGCCGAGTCCGAGGCCGCCCTGCGAGCGGTCCGGCGTGCGCTCGGCCTGCGAGAACAGGTCGAACACGGTCGGCAGCAGTTCGGCGGAGATGCCGATGCCGTTGTCCGACACGGTCACGAGCACCTGCTCGGGCGTGATGCCCATCCAGATCGACAGCCGGCCGCCTTCGTGCGTGTACTTCGCCGCGTTGTTCAGGAGGTTCGCGAGCACCTGCACGAGGCGCTTCGGATCGCCTTCGACGATGGCCGGTTCCGTCGACAAATGCAGCGCCAGCTGGTGGCGGCGCGCCTCGATCAGCGGGCGCACCTGCTCCACCGCGTCGCCGATCACGCGGCGCAGGTCGACCTCCTCGCGCGTCAGCACGACGAGCCCGCGCGTGACGCGCGAGACGTCGAGCAGGTCGTCGATCAGGCCCGTCATGTGCGCCACCTGGCGCGCGATGATGGCGCTCGTGCGCTCCACGCGGACATTGTCCGGCGGGCCCAGGTTCAGCAGCTGCGCGGCGGCCGAGATCGGCGCCAGCGGGTTGCGCAGCTCGTGCGCCAGCATCGCGAGGAATTCGTCCTTGCGGCGGTCGGCGAGGCGCAGCGCGTCTTCCGCGCGCACGCGCTCGACGGCGCTCCACGCGCGCTCGGCGACGTCCTCGATCAGGCGCACGATGTCGGCGCTCCACACGCGCGGCAGGTTATCGTTGATGAACAGACAGCTCGTCAGCGCGCCATTGCGGTTCAAGGGCACGACGACGGCGGAGCGGATCTGCAGCGCCGCATAGTTCGGCCACACGTCGGGGCCGCTCGTGCGCGGGTCGCGCTGCAGGTCGCTCGACACCCACGTGCCCAGGCTCAGCGTGCTGAAATTCGCCACGCCGAACAGCGCGGCGGGGAAGGTGCCGTTCAGTTCGGCGACGATGCCGTCCGTGTAGTTCGAGTGGAAGGTGACGAGCTGCTTGTCGGCGTCGTAGTCGCCGTACAGCACGCGGCTGGCCTGCAGGAAGCGGCCCAGCATGGCGCCGGTCTGGACGAAGATCTGCGCCGGGTCGTTCAGGCGGCGCAGCAGGTCCGACACTTCGAGCCGGAATTCGTTCATGTCGAGCAGCGTCGTCTGGCGCGCGACGGCGTCGCGCAAGGCCTGTTCCGCGCGCACGCGGTCCAGCGCTTCCCAGCTGCGCTCGGCGATGTCGGTGGCGAGGCGCTGCGCTTCCTCGTCCCAGTCGCGCGTCTGGGTGGAATAGCCGACGAGGGCCGCCACGAGCTGGCCGCGCCTGACCTTGGGCACGACGAGGATCGCGCGCGCGCCCGCGGCCGCGTAGCGCTCGCCGCGCGCGGGGAGCCTCGGGTCGGCCGTCGCGTCGCGCACGGCCAGCGGCGAACCCGTGCGCAGCAGGGCCAGCGCCTGCGGGCCGAAGTCGTCCAGGCGGGCGCGCCGGCCGATGAGCGGCGCGCCCGCGTCGCGGGCCCAGTCATGCATCACTTCGAAGCTGCCGTCTTCCTCGTCCGTTTCGACATAGCAGGCGCGCTCGAGTTCCAGGTGCTTGCCGAGCAAGGTGCACGACCCTTCGATGATGTCGGACGGGTGGTGCAGGCGGCGCAGGCTGTCGACCACCTGCAGCTGCACGGCGTGGCGCCGTTCCAGCTGCACGCGCTGGGTCGTCTCGCTCGTCACGCACAGCATGCCGCGCACGGTGCCGGCATCGTCGCGCACCGGAGAATAGGCCAGCGTGAACCAGGCGTTGTACGGCTTGCCGTTGCGGTCGATCGGGCTCGGCACGTCCTCGCCGTACGTGGCGTGGCCCGCGAGAGCGCGTTCGACCAGCGGCTTCAGGCCGGGCCAGCGGTCGGGCCAGACCTGCGCCAGCGGGCGGCCGAGCGAAGCGGGATGGGTGCCGTCGAGGAGGGGAATGAAGGCGGCGTTGTACAGCAGCGCCAGGTGCGGGCCCCAGGCGAGGTACATGGGGAATTCGGATTCGAGGATCAGGCTGACCGCATTGCGCAATGCGGGACTCCAGCGGTCCGGCGGGCCGAGGGGGGACGCCGACCAGTCATGGACGTGGTAACCGGCGCGGACGGCGCCGGTGCTGCCGAGGAGATGAAAGTCGCGCGTTGCCGCTTCCATGCCGATCGCTTCCGAGTCCGAAAGCGGTCATTTTATGCGCAAATGCATAAGCTGGAACGGCTATGCAAAAAAATACATTTTCCGCGCGAGAAACTCCGTTGATACCTGGAGAATAAAATGTCTCCGAAGGACCATTTGTGGCGGCAAACGTACTGCTGATGCCGAGGGGATTGGGTTTGATGGCAAGACTATAACGGACGTCCCGAGCGCGTGGCGCACGGGACGTCAATATGGCACTAGCCGTCGTCCCCGCGGAAGCGGGAACCCATGCCGAGCCAAACGTGGACGCTCGGTATGGATTCCCGCGTGCGCGGGAATGACGGCGTCATGTCAGAACTTTGCTCTTACGCCGAACACGACATTCCGTCCCGGCAGCGGCGCAATGTCCTTCAGCAGCGACGTGGCCAGGCGGATGTCCTCGTTGAGCAGGTTCTTCGCCGTCACGAAGTACGTCAGGTCCAGGTGCTCGAGCCTCTGCGTGTACGAGACATTGGCGTTCACCTGGTTGTACGACGGCGTCGTGGACGTCTCGAACGCCGCGAGGCGGTCCTGGCCGCGGGCGTGTGTCCAGTCGAGGCCGGCGCGCCAGTGCGGCTGGCGGTAGCCGATCGCGGCGCCCACGCGGTCGGCCGGCTGTAGCGGCAGGTTGCCGGCGTCGTCGAGGTAGCCGCGCGAGGTGTCCGCGAACACGCGGCCGTTCCAGCCCATGCCGATCTGGTTCCACGTCATCTCCGCTTCCGCGCCCTGGACGTGCGCCTTGGCCTGCTGGAACAGGCGCTGGCGGAACTCGCCGCCCGGGTTGCCGTCCTCGTCGAACGACGCGTCCATGATGTGGCCGTAGATGAAGTTGTTGACGTTGTTGCGGTACGCGTTCACGCGCCAGCGCAGCAGGCCACTCGTCTTTTGCAGCGACAGCTCGATGTTGCGCGAGACTTCCTTTTGCAGGTTCGGATCGCCCACGTCGAACGTGAGCGTGGCGTCGTGCGGGCCGCCCGAATACAGTTCCTCCGTCGCGGGCGCGCGCTGCGCGTACGACACCGTCGCGCCGGCCGAATACCCCTTCGTGAACGGCCACAGCGCGCCGATCGAGCCGGAGCCCAGGTCGAAGGTACGTTCACGGTTGGAGACCGGCTTGCGGTCGACGTTTTCATAGCGCAGACCCGCGTTCCAGCGCAGCGGGCCCTGGCTCCATTCCTCGACGAGGAAGGCGGCCTGCGTCGTCGAATGCGTCACGGGCACGGTGTCCGGCCCGCCTGCCGCGCTCAGCGCCGAGAAATGCGTGTTTTCCGTCTGCACGCCGAACGTGCCGTGCAGGCCCAGGCTCGTGATCGGCTTGTGCGTCAGCTCGACGCGCGATTCGAACGATTTATTGGAGAACAGCGTGGCCGGCACGCCGTCGTCCAGCTCGGCGTGGTGGTAGTCCGTATAGCCGGCCTTCACGCGCGCGCTTTCGAGGCCGGCGAGCGGGTTCTTGACGACGCTGTCGAAGTCGTAGCGGTTCTGGCGCTGGTCGATGTGCGATCCCTCGTCGGTCGGGATGCCATAGAAATTCGTCAGGTGCGAGGCCGACAGGCCCGCATAGCCCCAGTCGTCGATGTACGAACCGCCGATGCCGATGTTGCGCTCCTTCGTGTCGGAATTCGGCAGGCGGTTCATGCGCGACGTGGGGTCGTTCACCACGCGCAGGTCGGGGATCTGGTAGTCGTCCGTGTTGCGCGCGTTGCCGTCCAGGTGCAGGCCGATCTTGCCGATGGAGCCGTCCAGCGTGCCGGACATGTCCTTGCCGTTGTCGACGGTGCTGAGGCGGGTCTCGACCTGGCCCGTCAACTTCGGTTCCAGCGCCGTCGGGATGCGTTCGTTGACGACGTTGACGAGGCCGCCGATGGCGCCTGAGCCGTACAGCAGGGCGGCGGGACCGCGCAGGATCTCGATCTGGCGCGCGATGGCGCCTTCGGACGCGACGGCGTGGTCGTTCGACAGGCCGGACACGTCCGACGTCGCCATGCCGTTTTCCAGCATTTTCACGCGCGAACCTTCCATGCCGCGGATGATCGGGCGCGACGCGCCCGCGCCGAACGCGGAGGCGGACACGCCCAGTTCGTTCTGCAGCGTTTCGCCCAGCGAGCTGCCGACCTTGTCGCGCAACTCGTCGCCGGCGAGCACTTTAGCCGGCGTGAGGATCTGGTCGCCTTCGCCGTTGCGCAGCGGGCTGGCGGTGACGACGACTTGCTGGATCTTGCCGTCGTTGATGATTTCCTGGTCGTCGGCGCGAACGGCCGGGTGGAAGGCGAGCAGGAGCGCGTTGGCGAGCAGCGTACGTTCGATTTTCATGGTTTTCTACAATCTCAAGCGAATGGATAACGGCCCATGCCGCCGGGACGCGCCGGGCGGTACGGGAAAAGCGGGAGCGTTATCGGGCTTGAGGTGGCGCGCGCGACTGGAACGGGCAGGCCGTGAGCAGGCAGATGCCCGGCGTGGCAGGCACGGCGGGCACGGCATAGGCCAGCTCGGCCGGAACGAATTGGCGCAGCGAAGTCGGCAGCGCAAACGCGATCTGGGCGCTGGCCGCGCACTGGCCGCACAGGTCGTGCAGGCCGGGCTTGGGCAGCTTGCCGGTGCCGTCATCGTCCGTGTCGGCGGCGACTTGCTGGACGAGCGTGTCGTCGGCCTCGGCCCAGTGGGTATAGCCGTGGGCGAGCGACAACTGCTGCGAAACGAGCAGCAGCAGCGACAGCAATACGTGGACCAGGCTACGGGACATGGGGGACGGAGTCGAAAGCGAACGGATATTGTACGCAGGGGCGTTCGGTTCTGACAATCATACTTTCAGTAAGATCCTTAAGCTCAATTAAATTCGGGGTCAGGGCACATTTCGGAACAAATTCGGGGTCAGAGCACTTTTTGACGCACAATCTTCGAGGCAAGTTTCCTCTGCGTGCTGCAGCTGGATTGCGGGCGGTCGCATGGCGGTGGCGTGGCTCGGCGTGACGGTTTCGTTGTGAACCAGGACATTGATCAGAAATGTGCTCTGACCCCGAATTGGGGCAATAAAAAAGCCGGCCCACAGGCCGGCTCTTCGATGCGAGCGGATGGATCAGTCGCGGTTGCCGAAGCCGATGCCCAGCAGTTGCAGCATGCTCGTGAACACGTTGTAGATGTCCAGGTAGATGGCCAGCGTCGCGCTGATGTAGTTGGTCTCGCCGCCGTTCACGATGCGGTTCACGTCGAACAGGATGAAGGCCGAGAAGATCACCATCGCGAGCACCGACACGACCAGCATCAGCGCCGGCAGGTGCAGGAAGATGTTGGCCAGGCCAGCCAGGATCACGACGATGGCGCCGGCGAACAGCCAGCTGCCCATGCCCGAGAAGTCGCGCTTGGACACGGTCGCGATCGTCGCCATCGTGGCGAACACGGCCGCGGTGCCGGCGAACGCGGTCATGATCAGCGTGCCGCCGTTGGAAAAGCCGAGCGTGAAGCGCAGCAGCGGCGTCAGCCACAAGCCCATGAAGAACGTGAAGGCGAGCAGGATCGGCACGCCGGCCGCCGAGTTCTTGGTCTTCTCGATCGCGAAGATGAAACCGAACGCGATCGCGAGGAACAGGATCACGCCCATGCCGCTGGCAAAGATCGGCAGGGCCATTTGCAGGCCGATATAGGCGCCGAACACCGTCGGGATCATGGACAGTGCCAGCAACCAGTAAGTGTTGCGCAGCACGCGGTGACGCGTGGCCTGGATGGCCGAGACGTCGTAGGTTTTCTGCAGGCTGGGAATCATAATGCCTCCGTTGGAAGAAATCGCTTTGCTCCCCATATGGGGACTGGACCCGGCGTCAACAGGGGTGAATATGCTGGAAGCGCAAGTTTTAAGTCTTGCCTAAGGGCCAGCACACACCCGGGTATGGACCAGGTCGAACCGATGTCACTGTATCATCCGCGGTCGGCCCGACGCAATATCGGTGGCATCCAGGATGTATGGTAAAATAGAAGGTTGATTGAGTTCCCAAATCTCGATTTAAACCTTTCTTTTTATTGGAGTTTTTAAATGGCAATCGAACGCACCCTGTCGATCATCAAACCTGACGCAGTCGCTAAAAACGTGATCGGCCAAATCTACAGCCGTTTCGAAGGCGCAGGCCTGAAGATCGTCGCTGCCCGTATGGCCCAGCTGTCGCGCGCCGAAGCCGAAGGTTTCTATGCTGTCCACAAAGAGCGTCCGTTCTTCAAGGACCTGGTCGACTTCATGATCTCGGGCCCGGTCATGATCCAGGTGCTGGAAGGCGAAGGCGCGATTGCCAAGAACCGCGAACTGATGGGCGCAACCGATCCGAAGAAAGCCGACAAGGGCACCATCCGCGCCGACTTCGCCGATTCCATCGACGCCAACGCCGTGCACGGTTCGGACGCTGCCGAGACCGCAGCTGTCGAGATCGCTTACTACTTCCCGGCACTGAACGTCTACTCGCGTTAATCTTAGTAGCAATTTTTTGTGTTGATCGGCCTGGTGCCGGTTTAACATTGCAATATCCCGCTCGCCCATGCTCGAAGAGCCCGGCGGGCGGGACTTATTTTGAAGGCACAGGATTCAATCATGGCAACTCTCACCAACTTGCTGGACTTCGATCCCGCGCAGCTCGTCGCTTACTGCGCCGAGTTGGGGGAGAAGCCGTTCCGCGCGAAACAGCTGCAGCGCTGGATCCACCAGTTCGGCGTCGCCGATTTCGACGACATGACCGACCTGGCGAAGTCGCTACGCGAAAAGCTCAAGACGCGCGCCGAAGTCCGTGCGCCGGCGATCATCAGCGACCACACGTCGAGCGACGGCACCCGCAAGTGGCTCGTCGACGTGGGCAACGGCAACGCCGTCGAAACCGTGTTCATTCCGGAAGAGACGCGCGGCACGCTGTGCATCTCCACGCAGGCCGGCTGCGCCGTCAATTGCCGCTTCTGCTCGACGGGCAAGCAGGGCTTCAACCGCAACCTCTCCGTGTCCGAGATCATCGGCCAGCTGTGGATGGCGGAGTTCGAGCTGCGCCGCACGAAGGGCATCGAGCCGGGCCCGAAGGGCGAGCGCCAGATCACGAACGTCGTCATGATGGGCATGGGCGAGCCGCTGCTGAACTTCGACCCGACCGTCACCGCATTGAAACTGATGCTGGACGATAACGCGTACGGCCTGTCGCGCCGCCGCGTGACCGTGTCGACGTCGGGCGTCGTGCCGAACATGGACAAGCTGTCGCAGGAATGCCCGGTGGCGCTGGCCGTCTCGCTGCACGGTTCGAACGACCCGCTGCGCGACATGCTCGTGCCGCTGAACAAGAAATACCCGCTGCGCGAATTGATGGCTGCGTGCAAGCGCTACCTGGAATTTGCGCCGCGCGACTTCATCACGTTCGAATACTGCATGCTGGACGGCGTCAACGACACGGACGAGCATGCGCGCGAACTGGTTGCCCTCGTCAACGATCCGGTCGTCGGCGTGTCGTGCAAATTCAACCTGATTCCGTTCAACCCGTTCCCGGAATCCGGCCTCGTGCGTTCGAAGAACCCGCGCATCAAGGCGTTCGCGCAGGTGCTGATGGATGCCGGCCTCGTCACGACGATCCGCAAGACGCGCGGCGACGACATCGACGCCGCCTGCGGCCAGCTGGCGGGCGAGGTCAAGGACCGTACCCGCGTAAACGAGCGCATGAGCAAGATGGCTGAATACCAGCAGAAATTCGGGCCGAACTTCGGCAAGATCGTGGAGATCTCGTCCTGATGCCGCGGCTGTCCGGACGCCTGGCTTGCGCGCTCGCCCTCCCGTTGCTGCTGGCGGCATGCGCCGGCAATGGCGGCATGGCGGGCGAATCGCATGAGCTCAAGACGCTGTCCGACCAGACGGCCGCGGAAAAACGCGCCCAGATTCGCCTGCAACTGGCGGTGGGCTATTACCAGGAGCGCAAGTACGAGATCGCGCTGGACGAGGTGAAGCAGGCTATCGCCGCGGACCCGGACGATGCGGATGCGTACGGCGTGCGCGCCCTGATCTACACGGCGATGAACGAAAATCGTCTCGCCGACGAGAACTACCGGCACGCGCTGCGCCTGGCGCCGCGCAATCCGGACCTGTCGAACAATTACGGGCTGTTCCTGTGTGACGCCGGCGGCAAGCCGGCCGAGGCCATGGGCTATTTTGACGCCGCGCTGAAGAATCCAAATTACGCGACGCCGGTCAAAGCCATGGTGAACGCAGGTAACTGCAGCCTGAAGATGAAGAACGTCGACGCGGCCGAGCGCTATCTGCTCGACGCCCTGCGTTACGATCCCGACCTGGCGGCGACGAGCGCCGGCCTGGCCCGGGTGTATTTCGAGCGGCGCGATTACACCCGCGCCGGGTTTTTCATTAACCGCCTGACGGAGACAGCGAAGCTCGATACGCTGTCGGCCGACGTGCTGTGGCTGGCCATCCGGGTCAAGCACATGCTCGGCGACCGGGCCACGGAAGCTTCGCTGGCGGCGCAGTTGCGCAAGCGCTTCCCCGGCTCGTCCGAGTACGCGGCCTTCGAGCGCGGTGCATTTAATGAGTGAGACAACGACAATGAGTTCCGAGCGTGCAGATCAGCCGGCGACGCCCGACAACCAACCGCCTGTGCACGGTGTTCCCGG
Source organism: Massilia orientalis (assembly GCF_030411975.2). Classification (NCBI taxonomy): domain Bacteria; kingdom Pseudomonadati; phylum Pseudomonadota; class Betaproteobacteria; order Burkholderiales; family Oxalobacteraceae; genus Massilia; species Massilia orientalis. The sequence continues at coordinate 40,679 of NZ_JASNRB020000009.1, forward strand.
CCAGGTCCTGGCCAGGCAGCGCGAGGCGATGGGGTGGTCGGTCGAGCAGGTGGCCGACCAGTTGAAACTGGCGGTGCGCCAGGTCATCGCCCTGGAGGCGGGCGATTACGCGTCCCTGCCGAGTCCGGCCGTGACCCGCGGTTTCGTGCGGGCCTACGCCAAGCTGGTGAAGGTCGATCCGGCGCCGCTGGTGGCCCAGATCGCCATGGAGACCGAGCCCGCGCCCGATACGAGCGCCGTCACGGCGAACCGCCGTCCGACGCCGACCTCGTTCTCCCAATCGAAATTCCCGAGCCATGGCAAGCGTTCGTCCCTGCCGCTGGGGATGATCGCGGGCGCCGTCGTGGTCGTCGTGGCTGCCGCTGCCGCGGCGTGGCATTTCGGCTTCGTGCCGGGCGGCCAGCATGCCGAAACGGGTACCACCGTGGCCACGCCGGCCGCGACCGGTGCCTCGACCGAGGCCGCCAACGGCAGCTCCGTCGAGGTCCTGCAGAATCCGGCCGTGCCGCTGATTTCCGTGCCGGGTCCGAGCGCGAGCGCATCGGCGCCGGCAACGACTGCTGCCCCGGGTGCTGTCGTCAATGTTCCGGGTACGACCGCGACCGGCGCGCCGCCGACCACTGTTCCCACGGCCCCGGCCGCCGCGCCGGGCGCCACGTCGCCCGCGACGCCGGCTCCGGCCGCGACCGCGCCGGCTGCCCCGGCCGCCGCCGGCGCCAACGCGCTCGTGCTGAACGTGCGCGAAGATTCGTGGATCGAAGTGCGTCCGGCGAAGGGCGGCGCGCCGCTGTTCTCGCGCCTCGTCAAGGCCGGCAGCACGGAGACCGTCAATGTCGAGCAGCCCGTGCGTGTGACCGTCGGCAATCCGGGCGGCGTCACGGCCATGCTGCGCGGTACGGCCGTCGCTTTGCCGCCGGTACCCGGCAAGACGCTGTCCCGTGTGAATTTGCAGTAAGAACGGAATAAACAGATGACTTTCTCGAACAACGCCAACGACCCGATCGGTTCCGGCCCGCTGCCGCGCCGCGCCAGCCGCGGCGTGGTCGTGCAGCATGGCGCGCGCAAGGTGATCGTCGGCGGCGACGCCCCGGTCGTCGTGCAGTCGATGACGAACACAGACACGGCCGACGTGATCGGCACCGCCATCCAGGTCAAGGAACTGGCGCGTGCCGGTTCCGAGATCGTGCGCATCACCGTGAACACGCCGGAAGCGGCGGCTGCCGTGCCGGCGATCCGCGAACAGCTCGACAGGATGGACGTCGACGTCCCTCTCGTCGGCGATTTCCACTACAACGGCCACCTGCTGCTGCGCGATTATCCCGAGTGCGCGCAGGCGCTGTCGAAATACCGCATCAATCCGGGCAACGTGGGGCAGGGCGCCAAGCGCGACACCCAGTTCGCCCAGATGATCGAAACCGCGATCCGCTACGACAAGCCGGTGCGCATCGGCGTCAACTGGGGCAGCCTGGACCAAGCACTGCTCGCGCGCATCATGGACGAGAATGCCGCCCGCGCCCAGCCGTGGAGCGCGCAGTCCGTCATGTACGAAGCGCTGATCACGTCGGCGATCGAGAACGCCCAGCGCGCCGAGGAGCTTGGCATGCGGCGCGACCAGATCGTCCTGTCGTGCAAGGTGTCGGGCGTGCAGGACCTGATCGCCGTCTACCGCGAACTGGGCAAGCGCTGCGACTACGCGCTGCACCTGGGCCTGACGGAAGCGGGCATGGGCAGCAAGGGTATCGTCGCGTCGACGGCCGCGCTGTCCGTGCTGCTGCAGGAAGGCATCGGCGACACGATCCGCATCTCGCTGACGCCGGAACCGGGCGGCGACCGCACGAAGGAAGTCGTCGTCGGCCAGGAAATCCTGCAGACGATGGGCCTCCGTAAATTCACGCCGATGGTCATCGCGTGCCCCGGCTGCGGCCGCACGACGTCGACCGTGTTCCAGGAACTGGCCGACAACATCCAGACCTTCCTGCGCGAGCAGATGCCGGAATGGAAGAAGACCTATCCGGGCGTCGAAGCGATGAACGTGGCCGTGATGGGCTGCATCGTGAACGGTCCGGGCGAGTCGAAGCACGCGAACATCGGCATCTCGCTGCCGGGGACGGGCGAATCGCCGGCGGCTCCGGTCTTTGTGGATGGGCAAAAGGTCGCTACACTGCGGGGCGAGCGGATCGTGGATGAGTTCAAGACGATCGTGCTCGAATACGTACAGAAGAATTACGGTAAGCAAACCGAAACAATATAACGTCGCCCCCGCGCAGGCGGGGGCCCATGCTGAGCGGGCTGAAGATGCTCAGTATGGGTTCCCGCTTCCGCGGGAACGACGGCGAGGAATCAGAATGTCCGAGAAAAAAGAGAAAATCGTCGCCATCAAAGGCATGAACGACATCCTGCCGGCCGACGCGCCGCTGTGGGAGCTGTTCGAGAACACCGCGGAATCCGTGCTGAAGAGCTACGGTTACCAGAAGATCGTCACCCCGATCGTCGAGGAAACGGGCCTGTTCGCGCGCGCCATCGGCGCCGTCACCGACATCGTCGAGAAGGAGATGTATTCCTTCACCGATTCGATGAACGGCGACCAGCTGACGCTGCGTCCGGAAGGCACGGCCGGCGTCGTGCGCGCCGTCATCGAGCACAATCTCGCGTACGACGGTCCGAAGCGCCTGTGGTACAAGGGCCCGATGTTCCGCCACGAGCGTCCGCAGCGCGGCCGCTACCGCCAGTTCTTCCAGTTCGGCGCGGAAGCCATCGGCTTCTCCGGTCCGGACATCGACGCGGAACTGATCATGCTGTGCCGCCGCCTGTGGGATGACCTGGGCCTCGACAACATCCGCCTCGAACTGAACTCGATCGGCAACGCGGAAGAGCGCCAGCGCCACCGCGCCGACCTGATCGCCTACTTCGAAGCGAACATCGACGTCCTCGACGCGGAAGCGAAGCGCCGCCTGCACGCGAACCCGCTGCGCATCCTGGACACGAAGAACCCGGCGATGCAGGACCTCGTCAACAACGCGCCGAAGCTGCTGGACTACCTGGGCGGCGAATCGCTCGCGCACTTCGAGGGCCTGAAGAAGATCCTCGATGCGAACAACGTCCAGTACACCGTCAACCCGCGTCTGGTGCGCGGCCTCGATTACTACAACCGCACCGTGTTCGAGTGGGTCACCGACATGCTGGGCGCGCAGGGCACCGTCTGCGCGGGCGGCCGCTACGATCCGCTGATCGAGACCTTCGGCGGCAAGCCGACGCCGGGCATCGGCTTCGCGATGGGCATCGAGCGCCTGATCGAGCTGATGAAAGAGCAGGGCGAACCGGCCACGCCGGCCCAGTGCGACGTCTATCTCGTGCACCAGGGTGAAGACGCGCAGACGAAGGCATTCATCCTCGGCGAGCGCATCCGCGACGCGGGCCTGGACGTCGTCCTGCACTGCGCCACCCCGGCCGGCGCGGGCAGCTTCAAGAGCCAGATGAAGAAGGCCGACGGTTCCGGCGCCGCGTTCGCCGTGATCATCGGCGAGGACGAGGTCGAGAACGGCGTCGTCGCCGTGAAATCGCTGCGTGACAGCGAAGGCGGCCAGCAGCAGACGAGCGTGCCGTTCGACGAAGCCGTCGACTTCATCGTCGACCAGATCGTCGGTGGCCATGACCACGACCACGATCACGACCATGTGCACTACCATCCCTAATCCGACCAACCATAACAAACACTGACGTCCATGGCATACGATCTCGAAGAACAAGAACAGATAGCCAATTTCAAGGCCTTCTGGGACCGCTTTGGCAACCTGATCACCTGGGTGCTGATCATCGCTCTGGGTGGCTATGCCGCCTACAACTTCTGGGGCTCGCACCAGCGCTCGCAGGCCGCGGAGGCGTCCGGCCTGTATGACGGCCTGACCGAAGCGATCGAAGCGAAGGATGCGGCGAAGGTCCAGCGCATCACGGGCGACATCGAGAACAAGTTCGGCTCCACCGCCTACGCCCCGATGGCCGCGCTGGCCGCCGCCAAGGCCGCGTTCGACGCGAACGACCTGAAAACGGCGAAAGCCCAGCTGCAATGGGCGGTCGACCATGGCGACGACGAGTACAAGGCCATCGCGAAGCTGCGCCTGTCCGGCGTGCTGCTGGACGAGAAAGCGTTCGACCAGGCGCTGGCGCAGCTGAACGGCGAGTTCCCGGCGCAGTTCGCGGCCGAGGTGCAGGACCGCAAGGGCGACATCCTCGTCGCGCAGAACAAGCTGGCGGAAGCCCGCACGGCCTACCAGGCCGCGCTCGACAAGATGGAGAAGAACCATCCGGGCCGCCAGGTCGTGCAGGTTAAGCTGGATGCCATCGGCGGTTCGGCGCCGGTACAGAAAGCGGCAGCGTAAAATAACAACTCCGTCATTCCCGCGCAGGCGGGAATCCATACTGAGTTTCAGAATTCGATACGTCGCACATGTCGCGACTTCGGTAAATCAGCATGGGTTCCCGCCCCCGCGGGAACGACGTATTTAAGAACAAGGTAAATAAGACATGCGTATTACCCGGAAGCTCGTTGGTGTCGGTATGTTCGCCCTGATGGCGGGCTGCTCCTCGCTCAATCCGTTCGCGTCCAAACCGAAGGGCAACCAGCCCACGCCGCTGGTCGACCTGAAAGGTTCGATGGCCGTGCGCACGGCGTGGAAGCTGGAAGTCGGCAAGTCGCAGAGCTACATGTTCTCGCCCGCCATCGCCGACAACACCATCGTCGCGGCCGGGGCCGACGGCACCATCGTGCGCGCGGAAGCGGCCACCGGCCGCCAGATCTGGCGCACCAAGGCCGGCACGGACCTGACCGCGGGCGTCGGCACGGACGGCAGCGTCATCGTGCTGGGCGGCGCCAAGGGCATGCTGCTGGCGTTCGACATGGATGGCAAGAAGCTGTGGGATGCCCAGCTGTCTTCCGAGATCCTGTCGTCGCCGGTCGTGGGGCAGGGCATCGTCGTCGCGCGCAGCATCGACAACCGCATCGTCGGCTACGACGCCAAGACGGGCCAGAAGAAATGGACCGTGCAGCGCACCGCACCGGCGCTCACGCTGCGCCTCGCGCCAGGCATGGTCATCCACGACAAGGACGTGCTGGTCGCCCAGCCGGGCGGCAAGCTGATGTCGCTGATCCTCGCCACCGGCGCGCCGCGCTGGGAGATCGAGGTCGGTGTCGCCCGCGGCGCGACGGAACTGGAGCGCGTCACCGACATGGGCGGCACGCCGGTCATCATCGAGAACGACGTGTGCGCCGTGTCGTACCAGGGCCGCGTCGGCTGCTTCGACCTGGCCACGGGCAGCCCGCGCTGGACCCGCGACCTGTCGTCGGAAGTCGGCGTCGCCGCGGACCAGCGTTTCGTGTTCGTCCCGGACGACAAGGGCGCCGTCTACGCGTACAACCGCGACAGCGGCACGAGCGCGTGGAAGAACGACAAGCTGGCCTACCGCCGCCTGTCCACGCCGGTGTCGTACGGCCGTGCCGTCGCCGTCGGCGACTACCAGGGTTACGTGCACTTCCTGTCGCGCGAGGACGGCTCGTTCCTGTCCCGCGCCGCCACGGACGGCAGCGCCATCGAATCCACGCCACTGGTCGTCGGTTCGAACCTGATTTTTCAAACACAAAATGGAACCGTGACCGCCATCGCGGTCGAATAAGATTCAATGAAGCCGGTAATCGCACTCGTAGGTCGTCCCAACGTCGGAAAGTCGACCTTATTCAATCGCATGACCCGCTCGCGCGACGCGCTGGTGGCGGACTTGCCCGGCCTGACGCGCGACCGCCACTATGGCGAAGGGCGCATGGGCGAACGTCCGTTCCTGGTCATCGATACCGGCGGTTTCGAGCCGGTCGCCAAGGAAGGCATCATGCACGAGATGGCGCTGCAGACGCGCCAGGCCGTCGCCGAGGCGGACATCGTCATGTTCATCGTCGACGGCCGCCAGGGTCTCACGCCGCACGACAAGACCATCACGGACTTCCTGCGCAAGTCGGGCCGCAAGGTCATGCTCGTCGTGAACAAGAGCGAGGGCATGAAGTACACGTCCGTCACCGCCGAGTTCTATGAGCTGGGCATGGGCGACCCGTACGTGATCTCCGCCGCCCACGGCGACGGCGTGCTGGACCTCGTCAACGAGGCCATCGACGTCGCCGTCCAGCAGCGTCCGGAGGAAGCCGAGGAGTTCGATCCCGCCGACTACGGCGTCAAGATCGCGCTCGTCGGCCGTCCAAACGTGGGCAAGTCCACCTTGATCAACACCCTCGTGGGCGAGCAGCGCGTGATCGCGTTCGACATGCCGGGCACCACGCGTGATTCGATCGAGGTCCCGTTCGAAAAGGGCGGCAAGCACTACACGCTGATCGACACGGCCGGCATCCGCCGCCGCGGCAAGGTGTTCGAGGCCATCGAAAAATTCTCGGTGGTGAAGACCCTGCAGTCGATCTCGGAAGCGAACGTCGTCGTGCTGATGCTGGACGCGCAGCAGGACATCTCCGAGCAGGACGCGCACATCGCCGGCTTCATCCTGGAGACGGGCCGCGCGCTCGTCGTCGCCGTCAACAAGTGGGACGGTTTGACGTCCGACGTGCGCGACCAGGTCAAGAACGACATCGACCGCAAGCTGAACTTCCTCGACTTCGCGGAAACGAAATTCATCTCGGCGCTGAAGGGCAGCGGCATCAACCACCTGATGAAGGCGATCGACACGGCGTATGCCGCGGCGACCGCGAAGCTGTCCACGCCGCGCCTGACGCGCGCGCTGCAGGAAGCGATCGAGAAGCAGGAGCCGAAGCGCAAGGGCAGCACGCGTCCGAAGTTGCGCTACGCGCACCAGGGCGGCCAGAACCCGCCCATCATCGTCATCCACGGCAATGCGCTGGATGGCATCACGGAACCGTACAAGCGTTACCTGGAAAAGCATTTCCGCGATACGTTCGATCTCATCGGCACGCCGCTGCGCATCGAACTCAAGAGCGGCAAGAATCCGTTCGCCAAGGAATAACCGTAACGCGTGAAATTCATTTGTGTTAAATGTTTTTCACGCGTGCGAAGGCACTTTTTAAGCCAGCTTTAACCATAGCAGTACGACAAAAAAGAGCAAAACAGGTTACAGTTAGCTTGGGCGAACATTCACAGCTTGAGAATGTTGGCGCAGCCACTTGAAATCCGGCATCCCGCCACAATTTTTATACGACAACAACATCACGGAGCTGTCATGAGCAACAAAGGGCAACTGTTACAAGACCCATTCCTCAACGCCTTGCGCAAAGAGCACGTCCCCGTCTCGATCTACCTGGTCAACGGGATCAAGCTTCAGGGCCACATCGAATCCTTCGACCAGTACGTCGTCCTCCTGCGTAACACCGTCACCCAGATGGTGTACAAGCATGCGATCTCTACCGTCGTTCCGGCCCGTGCGGTCAATCTCAACCTCGAACAAGACGCCGAGTGAGGTCGATGGCTGACGTTTCCGGCAACACCATGCGCGCCGCCTTGGTCGGTATCGATTTCAACGCTGGCGATTTCAAAGCCAGCCTGGAAGAACTGGCCCTGCTGGCGCGCTCGGCCGGGGCCGAACCGATCAGCACGATCACAGCAAAGCGCAACAGTCCCGATCCTGCGTATTTCGTCGGCAGCGGCAAGGCCGACGAAATCGCGCAGGCCGTTCTCGCCGACAAGGTCGAGATCGTCATTTTCAACCACGCCCTGTCGCCCGCCCAACAGCGTAACCTGGAGCGGCGGCTCAATGTACGCGTGGTCGACCGTACCAGCCTGATCCTCGACATCTTCGCGCAGCGCGCGCAGAGCCACGAGGGCAAGCTGCAGGTCGAACTGGCCCAGCTGCAGCACCTGGCCACGCGCCTGATCCGCGGCTGGACCCACCTGGAGCGCCAGAAGGGCGGTATCGGCCTGCGCGGTCCCGGTGAAACCCAGCTCGAGACCGACCGCCGCCTCATCGGCGAGCGCGTCAAGATGCTGCGCACCCGTCTTACCAAGCTGCGCAAGCAGCACGAGACCCAGCGCCGTTCGCGCGGGCGCAACCAGACATTTTCCGTGTCGCTCGTCGGCTATACCAACGCCGGCAAGTCGACCCTGTTCAACACCCTGACGAAGGCCGGGGTGTACGTCGCGAACCAGTTGTTCGCAACGCTCGACACGACGTCGCGCCGTCTGTACCTCGGTCCGGACGTCGGCAACGTGGTCGTGTCCGATACCGTCGGTTTCGTGCGCGAACTGCCGCACCAGCTGGTCGCCGCATTCCGCGCCACCTTGGAAGAAACCATCCACGCCGACCTGCTGCTGCACGTCGTCGACGGCGCTTCTCCCGTGCGGATGGAGCAGATCGAGCAGGTCAACGAGGTCCTGCGCGAAATCGGCGCCGACCACATCCCGCAGATCCTGGTCTGGAACAAGATCGATGCGGCCGGCCTCGAGCCGGGGATCGAGCGTGATGAATATGGTAAGATCAGCCGCGTTTTCATCAGCGCCAGGAGCGGCGCCGGCCTCGATCTGCTGCGCGACGCGATCGTCGAGGCGGCCACCCGCGGCGCCGGCGTGGCGCCCGCTGACGTGCAGGAACGCGAAGTCGCCGATTTCGCGCACGCCGACCTGCTGCCCGCGACTCCCCATCCCGGACCACACTAGTCTATGCCTGTTTCTCTGATCAAACGGATCGGCGCGCGGCTCGCGCCGACCGGTCGTCACGCCGGCGCGCGCAAGGCCGGCGTGCCGCTGTTTTCCCTCAATGATCCTCGCTGGGGCCACAACCCCAAGTCGAACGAGGGCCGCCGCCCGAACAATAACAACAAGAACGACAGCGACGGTCCACCTGACCTCGACCAGCTGTGGCGCGATTTCAACCAACGCCTCAACAAGCTGTTCGGCGGCAAGCGCGGCGGCGACGGCGGCCCGTTCCGCCCGGACGCGCGCGGCGTCGGCCTGACGGCCACCGTCGTCGGCGCCATCGCCCTGCTGATCTGGCTCGCCAGCGGCGCGTTCATCGTGCAGGAGGGACAGGTCGGCATCGTCACGACGTTCGGCCGGCTGTCGCACGTGACGGGCGCCGGCTTCAACTGGCGCTGGCCCGCGCCGTTCCAGTCGCACGAGACTGTCAACACGGCCCAGGTGCAGACGACCGAGATCGGCTACCGCGCCAATGTGCGCAACAAGCAGCCGGGCGAAGCGCTGATGCTGACGGGCGACGAGAACATCGTCGACGTCCAGTTCTCCGTCCAGTACAAGATCAAGGATCCGGTCGCGTGGGTATTCAACAACCGCGACCAGGTCGAGACCATCCGTGACTCGGCCGAGACCGTGGTGCGCGAACTCGTCGGCCAGAACAAGATGGACACCGTCCTGTACACGGGCCGCGACAAGCTGGCGATGGAAGCGCGCGAAGCGATCCAGCGCCTGGCCGACCGCTACAAGATGGGCGCGGAGATCGTCGGCGTGACGATGCAGTCCGTGCAGCCGCCCGACCAGGTCGCCGCCGCGTTCGAGGACGCCGGCAAGGCGCAGGAAGAGCGTGTGCGTGCGCGCAGCGAAGCGCAGGCGTTCGCCGACGAGGTCATCCCGCAGGCGAAGGGCAAGGCCGCGCGCCTGTTGCAGGATGCCGAAGCGTACCGCGCCAGCGTGGTGAGCGTCGCGACCGGCAACGCCGCGCGCTTCGACAAGATCGTGGCCGAGTATGCGAAGGCCCCGGCCGTCACGCGCGACCGCATGTATATCGAGACGATGCAGCAAATTCTTTCCAGTACCAGCAAGGTCATGATCGACGCCAAGACCGGCAACAACACGATCTACCTGCCGCTCGACCGCCTGCTGGCCCAGTCGACGGCCAACGAGGCGGCGCGCGGCGCCAATTCCGGTCCGGTGATGGCGCCGCAGCAGAACCCGGCGCAGCCGCAAGCGCAGCAACCCGCGGCGACGCCGGCCCAGGCGCAACCGCAGGCGCAGACGGAAGTCTCGGCCGGCGAATCGAACCGCACGCACGACCTGCGCAGCCGCGACACGGGCCGCGAACGGGAGAGCCGCTGATGAGCCGCCTGTTAGCCAGCCTGATCGGCGCCGCCATCGCGGTGGCGCTCGTGTCGTCGTCCGTGTTCGTCGTCGACCAGCACCGTTACGCCGTCGTGTACGCACTCGGCGAGCTGCGCGAGGTCATCCAGGAACCGGGCCTGAACATCAAGGCGCCGCCGCCGTTCCAGAACGTCGTCTTCCTGGATAAACGCCTGCAGACGCTCGACACGCCCGACGGCGAGCGCTTCCTGACGGCGGAAAAGAAGGACCTGCTCGTCGACGCGTTCGTGAAATGGCGCATCGTGAATCCGCGCCAATACGTGATCGCCATCGGCAGCAACGCCGACCGCGGCGGCGAGCGCCTGAACCAGCTCGTGCGCAATGCGCTCACGGCCGAGATCGGCAAGCGCAACCTCGCCGACGTGCTGACGGGCGGCAAGCGCACTGACGTGGCGAATGCCGTGCGCGCCGACCTGGCCCCGGAAGCGAAAGACCTCGGCGTGGAAGTCGTCGACGTGCACCTGAAGCGCATCGACTTCATCGACCAGGTCAACAACGCCGTGTACGAACGCATGAAGGCCGACCGCGTGCGCGTGGCGAACGAACTGCGCGCGACGGGCGTGGCCGAGGCGGAGACGATCCGCGCCGACGCCGAGCGCCAGCGCAGCGTGATCCTCGCCGACGCCCAGCGCGACGCCGAGACGATCAAGGGAGAAGGCGATGCGCAGGCGTCGCAGATCTATGCCCAGTCGTTCGGCAAGAATCCGGAGTTCTACCGGTTCTACCGCTCGATGGAAGCGTACAAGGCCACCTTCAAGGGACGCAACGACGTGATCGTGATCGACTCGAACTCCGAGTTCTTCAAGTATTTCAAGGGTCCTGGCGCAGGCAAGTGAGCGCCTTGGTCGTGGAGTATCGGCAACGTTGGCATTCGTTTCATCGCCAACCGCCCCGCGTTTTCGGTTAAAATCGTCGATTCGGCGGAATGAACGCGTGCAAAGCCGCGTTCATGCTGCCCGAATGTTGCCCGACTTTTAATAACCCGACCCGCTTTGCCCATGCCCACCTGGCTCCTGCCCGAGAATATCGCCGACGTCCTGCCGTCCGAAGCGCGCAAGATCGAAGAGCTGCGCCGCTTGATGCTCGACACCTTCCGTACCTACGGCTACGAACTCGTGATGCCGCCGCTGCTCGAATACGTCGATTCGCTGCTGGCAGGCGCCGGACAGGACACCGATCTCCGCACCTTCAAGCTCGTCGATTCGATGAGCGGCCGCCTGCTCGGCCTGCGCGCCGACATGACGACGCAGGTCGCCCGCATCGACGCCCACCTGCTGAACCGCGATACCGTCACCCGCCTGTGCTATGCCGGCAGCGTGCTGCACACGCAGCCGTCCGGCCTGCACGCGACGCGCGAGCCGCTGCAGATCGGCGCCGAGATCTACGGCCACGCCGGCCTCGAAGCGGATGCGGAGATCCAGGAACTGGCGCTGGCATCGCTCGCGCTGGCCGGCTTCGAACAGCCGCGCCTCGACCTGTCGCACGTCGGCGTGCTGCGCGCGATCCTCGCCGAGGATGCCGCCGCCAAGCGCGACGAGCAGCTGCTGTACACGTTGCTGCGCTCGAAGGACGTGCCGGGCCTGATCGATGCGACGGCGAACTACCACGAACAAACCCGCGCCGCGCTGCTGGCGCTGCCGAACCTGTACGGCGACATCGACGTGCTCGCGCGCGCCAAGGACGTGCTGCCGGCGCTGCCGGGCATCGCCCGCGCGCTGGCGGAACTCGCCGCGCTGGCCGGCTCCGCGCTGGGCCGCGCCCAGATCGCGATCGACCTCGCCGACCTGCGCGGCTACCAGTACGAAAGCGGCGCCATGTTCGCGCTGTACGTGCCGGGCCTGCCGAACGCCGTCGCGCGCGGCGGGCGCTACGACCACGTGGGCGAAGCCTTCGGCCGCGCGCGTCCGGCGACGGGCTTCTCGCTCGACCTGCGCGAACTGGCCCGTCTGCTGCCGACGGCCGAGCGCAAACACTCCATTCGTGCCCCCTGGGGCAACGCGCCCGAGCTGCGCGAAAAAATCGCTGAACTGCGCAAAGCGGGCGAAGTGGTGATCCAGTCGATGCCGGGTCACGACAATGTACAGGACGAGTTCGAGTGCGACCGTGTGCTCGTCCTCGAACAAGGAAATTGGATTCTCAAAAACTTAGGTTAATGATGTCAAATACTGCTAAGAACGTCGTTGTCATCGGCACCCAGTGGGGCGATGAAGGCAAGGGTAAGATCGTCGACTGGCTGACCGACCATGCCGCCGGCGTGGTGCGTTTCCAGGGCGGCCACAACGCCGGCCACACGCTGGTGATCAAGGGCCAGAAGACCGCGCTGCAACTGATCCCGTCGGGCATCATGCGCGAAGGCGTGGCCTGCTACATCGGCAACGGCGTCGTCGTCTCCGTACCGGACGTGATGCGCGAGATCGACAAGCTGGAAGCGGCCGGCGTGGAAGTCGCGTCGCGCCTGAAGATCTCGGAAGCCTGCCCGGTCATCCTGCCTTATCACGTCGCCATCGACGTCGCCCGCGAAGCGAAGCGCGGCGTCAACAAGATCGGCACGACGGGCAAGGGCATCGGCCCGGCCTACGAAGACAAGGTCGCGCGCCGCGCGATCCGCATCGCCGACCTGCTGAACGAAACCCGTTTTGCCGAGAAGCTGCGCGAAAACCTGGAATACCACAACTTCGTGCTGACCGGCTTCCTGGGCGGCCAGGCGCTGGACTTCCAGAAAGTGTACGACGACGCGATGGCCCTCGTGCCGCGCCTGCGTCCGATGGTCGGCGACGTGTCGTCCGCGCTGTACGCGACGCACAACGCCGGCGGCCACCTGCTGTTCGAAGGCGCGCAAGGCTCGCTGCTGGACGTCGACCACGGCACGTACCCGTTCGTCACCTCGTCGAACTGCGTGGCCGGCAACGCCGCCGCCGGTTCGGGCGTCGGTCCGGGCATGCTGCACTACATCATGGGCATCACCAAGGCCTACACGACCCGCGTGGGTTCGGGCCCGTTCCCGTCGGAGCTGCCGACGGACGCCGGCGTCGGCGAACACCTGTCGCGCATCGGCCACGAGTTCGGCACCGTGACGGGCCGTGCCCGCCGCTGCGGCTGGTTCGACGCCGCGCTGCTGCGCCGCTCCGTGCAGATCAACGGCGTGTCCGGCATGTGCCTGACCAAGCTGGACGTGCTGGACGGCCTGGACACGCTGAAGCTGTGCACCGGCTACAAGATCGACGGCCGCGACGTGGACATCTTCCCGGTCGGCGCGGAAGAAGCCGCGGCCTGCGTGCCGGTGTACGAAGAGATGCCGGGCTGGACGGGCACCACCGTCGGCGCCAAGTCGATGGACGAGCTGCCGGCCAACGCGCGCGCCTACATCAAGCGCATCGAAGAACTGGTCGGCGTCCCGGTGGACATGGTGTCGACCGGTCCGGACCGCGAAGAAACCATCGTGCTGCGCCACCCGTTCGCAGCCTGATATCGAAGCCCGGTCCCTGCCGCGCCACCCGCGGGGCAGGGACGTCAGCCACAAGCAGAAACTAGGAAAATCTGAACATGACGACGCCTCCATCGACCGACAAGGACCTGTGGGTCTCCTGGGATGAATACAACCGCCTGATCGAGCGCCTGGCGCTCAAGGTGTACGAATCGAACTGGAAGTTCGACATGGTGCTGTGCCTCGCGCGCGGCGGCGTGCGCCCGGGCGACGCGATCTCGCGCATCTTCGACGTGCCGCTGGCGATCCTGTCGACCAGCTCGTACCGCGAAGAAGCGGGCACGAAGCAGGGCGACCTGGACATCGCCAAGTACATGACGATGACCAAGGGCCCGCTGGCCGGCCGCATCCTGCTGGTCGACGACCTGGCCGATTCGGGCGTCACCCTGATGCGCGTGCGCGAGCACCTGCAGGCGAACTACCAGGACGTCACGGAAGTGCGTTCGGCCGTCATCTGGGTCAAGGGCACGTCGTCGATCAAGCCGGATTACCACCTGGTCGACCTGCCGCACAATCCGTGGATCCACCAGCCGTTCGAGGATTACGACGGGCTGCGTCCGCACCAGCTGTCGTCGTGGCTGAAGAAGTTCGAACAGAACTGATCCGCGAGCGGATGCAAGAAGAGGGCGGTGCCAATGGCGCCGCTTTTTTTTTGCCACGGACTCAAACAACGTCATTCCCGCGCACGCGGGAATAGTGCCCCTGGCACTATTCCCTCCATGCTGATCCAATCGAAGCCGGGATGCCGGCAATATGACTTCGGTAATTCAGCATGGGTTCCCGCCTTCGCGGGAACGACGGGAGTGCGTGCAGATCGGTTAAGATCACACCTGCCATAACAATAACAACGCCCCATGACCCAGAGCTTCTTCCAGACCTTCATCCTGCTGCTGCTGGTCACCGACCCCTTCGGCAACGTCCCCCTGTTCGTGACGGCGCTGAAGGACGTGGCCCCGGCCCGCCGCCCGCGCATCGTCGTGCGCGAGTGCGCCATCGCCTTTCTCCTGCTGCTGCTGTTCATGTTCTTCGGCCGCCACTTCCTCGCGGCGCTGCAACTGACCGACATCTCGCTGCGCATCGGCGGCAGCGTCATCCTGCTGATCATCGCGATCCGCATGATCTTCCCGCACCCGGACGGCGTGCTCGGCCGCAGCGAAGGCGGCGAGCCGTTCATCGTGCCGCTCGCGATCCCCGCGCTGGCCGGGCCGTCCGCGCTGGCCACCGTGCTGCTGTTCACGTCGCAGTCAGTGGAGGAGGTGATGGTGCACGTGGCCGCGCTGGCGGCCGTCGCCGCCATCTGGCTCGCCGTCTTCCTCGGCGCCGAGCGCCTGCAGAAGGTGCTGGGCACCCAGGTCATGACCGCGTTCGAGCGCCTGATGGGGCTCATCCTGACCGCGATGTCGATCGAGATGCTGCTGGGCGGCGTGCGCGCCTTCGTCAAGACTTTATAACCTCAAGGATTCAACATGACCCCGATGATCCGCGCCGGCTTCCTCGGCCTCGCACTCGCGCTGTCCCTCGCCGCCTGCAAGCGCCGGGAAGAGGCTCCGGCCGCCCCGGTGAAGGCCGACACCTCCACCATCAGCTTCCAGAAGATCGACACGACCGCCGGCACGGGCGCCGAAGCGAGGGCCGGCTCCCACGTCACCGTCAACTACACGGGCTGGCTGTACCTGCCGGACGCGCCCGACCACCACGGCGAGAAGTTCGACAGCTCCATCGGCCGCAAGCCGTTTACGTTCCGCCTCGGCAGCGGCATGGTGATCCCGGGCTGGGACCAGGGCGTCGACGGCATGAAGGTGGGCGGCAAGCGCACGCTCGTCATTCCCGCCGCGCTGGGCTATGGCGCGGACGGCGCGGGCCCGATCCCGCCGAACGCCAACCTGATCTTCGACGTCGAGCTGCTCGACGTGCAATAAACGCCGTGAAGGCCTGGATGCACCACCCGCAGGGCGAGCTGGCCGAGGCCCTGCACGGCATCGGTTTCTATTCGACCGTGGACGAGCCGTGGCCGCCGGCGCAGCCGCAGCTGAACCGGTTCCCGGCGATGGTGTACTGCAGCCTGAATTTCTTCACGGAGGGCGCCGCCGCGCTGCCCGGTGACGACGGCGAACTGCGCGCCATGTCCGACCTGATCGTGTCCGGGCCGCGCACGCGGCCGATCGCGTCGCTCACGCTCGCGCCGCTGCGCACGGTGGGCATCGTGCTGTATCCGGATGCCTTCGCGTTGCTGACGGGGCTCGCCCCGGCGGCGCTCCAGGACCGCAACGACCCCGCCGACGGCCTGCTCGACGACACCTGGGCGGACTGGCCGCAGGCACTGCGCGCGTGCGCCGACGACGCCGCACAAGCGGCGTGGATCGAAGCGCGGCTGGGTGAACGCTGGCGCGCCGTGCGCGGACGCTGGGATGCGGAGCTCGGCGCGAGCCTGCGCAGCATCGCCGCCAGCGCGCCCGAGCTGGGTGTCGGCGCGCGCCAGACGCAGCGGCAATACCGCGCCCGCGTGGGCCTGAGCCCCGCGCAGGCGCGCCGCCTGCAGCGCATGAACGCGGCCGTGTACGCGTTGCGCGACCCGCATGCGCCCGCTCGTTCGCTCGCGGACCTGGCCGCGGAACTGGGCTATGCCGACCAGGCCCACATGGCGCGCGAACTGCGCGAGCTCGCCTTCCTGCCGCCGTCGCGGCTGGAAGCGCACATCGAGACCGATCCCGAATACTGGCCCTATCGGCTGTGATGTCGGGTTTATACAAGCCGGGCTGACGTCCGCTGGCGACAATCGTGCCTTTCCGAACGAGGCACGACCATGAAGATCACCTTTCTCACCTACGGCACCGAGGGCGATACCCGGCCGCTGCTGGCGCTGGCGCGCGAAGTCGCCGACCGGGGCCACGAGGCGCACGTGCTGGCCGACGTGGCGGGCGCCCCGCGCGCGCAGGCCCTCGGCATTCCCTTCACGGCGCTGGCCGGCGACATGCGCGGTGCGTTCCAGCCGGGCGGCGCGTTCGGCGCGCTGCTGAAGGATGGCGCCAGCATGTCCCGCCTGATGCGCGCCTGCGCGACGCTCGCGCGCGACAACACGCTGCCGTGGATGGAAGCGGCGTGCGCGGCCGCGCGCGGCAGCGACCTGCTCGTGTATTCGGGTCTGGCCGGCTTCGTCGGCCTCGCGGTGGCGGAGGGGCTCGGCATCCCGTGCATCGGCGCCGCGATGTGGCCGATGACGCCCACGCGCGAATTCGCGCCGCCATTCCTCAACATGCACCGCCTGCCGGGCTGGGCCAATATGCTGGCCCACCGCGCGTTCGAACGGATGGCGTGGTCGATGTTCGGCCCGGAACTGAACCGTGCCCGCGCGCGGGTGTTCGGCGCCCCGCCGCGCAAGCAACCCTGGCGCGACATGCCGCTGCTCGTCGGCTGCTCGCCCACGTTGCTGGCGCGCCCGGCCGACTGGCCGCCGAACGTCGCGGTCACGGGCGCCTGGCAGTTGCCGGCCGGGCAGGGCCATACACCGCCGCGGGCCTTGCTGGACTTCCTGGAGGCCGGGCCTGCGCCCGTCTACATCGGCTTCGGCAGCATGGCGGGCATTGCCCAGGGCACGCTGGTCGATGCGATCGCGGCCGTGGCCAGCGGGCGGCGCGTGCTGTTCCATCCGGGCTGGAGCGGCATCGATCCATCTCGCCTGCCGTCCGACGTGTACGTGCTGGACGACACGCCGCACGACTGGCTGTTCCCGCGCACGGCGCTCGTCGTGCATCACGGCGGCGCGGGCACGAGTCACGCGGCGGCGCGCGCGGGCGTGCCGTCCGTCGTCGTGCCGTTTGCCGGCGACCAGTTCTTCTGGGCGCGGCGCATGACGCTGCGCGGGATCGCCGTGGCCTGTCCGGCGGCCGGCCTCGACAGCGCGCGCCTCGTGCAGGCCGTGGCCGCGGCGTCGCAGCCGGCCATGCGGGAGGATGCGCGGCGCGTGGGGCAGGCGATGCGGGAAGAGGACGGCGTGCGGACGGCCGTCGATCTGCTACTGGAGGATAACATTTGCACAAATGATAAATAAAGTTGTAGATTGGAAATCCTAATGGCTATAATTTCCAGATCAATTATAAAAACCGAGAGAGTCCATGAGCCATTCCCGTGCAGTCGTTTTCATCGATCCCGCCATCGCCGGCTGGGAAGACATCGCCGCCTCCGCAGGCCATGCACGCGTCGTCGTGCTGGATGACGGACAGGATGGGCTGCTCCAGGTCGCCGCCGCGCTGGCGGCCGAGCGCGACCTGGCCGCCATCCACATCGTCTCGCACGGCAGCGCCGGCCGGATCGTGCTGGGCAGCACGGTCGTGACCGCCGGCGTGCTCGCGCATTACGCCGGCGCGCTCGCGACGATCGGCCGCAGCCTGGCCGCGGCGGGGGACATCCTGCTGTACGGCTGCGAAGTCGGCCAGGGCGCCGCCGGCGCCGCCTTCCTGGAGCAGCTGTCCGACTACACGGGCAGCGACGTGGCGGCGTCGACCGGCCTGACCGGCGCGGCCGCGCTCGGCGGCGACTGGCACCTGGAAGCGCACGTGGGCACGATCATGGCCCGGCCGCTGGCGGCGCCGGCCTTTGCCGGCACGCTGGCGCTCGTCGGCGGCACCGTCAATAACGACCGCCTGGTCGGCACCGCGGGCGCGGATTCGATGTCGGGCGGCGCCGGTGACGACGTCCTCGTCGGCAGCGCCGGCAACGACACGATGGATGGCGGCGCCGACGGCGCGTACGGCGACACGGTCGACTATTCGGCCGGCACGGCCGGCGTGTCGGTCGACCTGGCAGCGGGCACCGCCAGGGACAACTGGGGCAACACGGACACGCTGATCGGCATCGAGCACGTCACCGGCTCCGCATTCGCCGATACGCTGATCGGCTCGGCCGGCCAGAACTGGTTCCGCCCGGGCAAGGGCAACGACACCGTCAACGGCGGTGGCGGCGACGACGTCGTCATGTACGAGGGCATCACCACCAGCGTCACCATCAACCTGCGGACGGGCGTCGCCACCGGCGCGGACGTCGGCAGCGACACGTTGACCGGCATCCGCAACATCCACACGGGCGCGGGCGCGGACATCATCCAGTTGTCGGACCAGGGCGGCTACGTGTTCGCCCGCGGCGGCAACGACAGGATCACGGGCGGCAACGGCAGCGATACGTTCATCGGCGGCAGCGGCAACGATACCCTCGACGGCGGCGCCGGCCGCGACACGGCCAACTACATGGACGACACCCATGACGGCACCGTGAACGTGGTGGTCACGGGCCTGGGCGTCAAGGTCAACCTGGCCACCGGCATCGCGACCGACAACTGGGGCCACACGGATACGCTCCTCAACATCGAAGACGTGTCCGGCTCGCGCTTCGGCGACACCATCACGGGCAACGCGGCCGACAACAACCTGCGCGGCGAGGACGGCAACGACACGCTGTCCGGCGACGCCGGCAACGACTGGCTCGACGCCGGCAACGGTGCCGACAGCGTGGTGGGCGGCGCCGGGTTCGACCAGCTGACGGGCGGCGCCGGCAACGATACGCTCGACGGCGGCGCCGACCGCGACCGCGTCAACTACAACAACGAGTATCCCGGCACCGGGCTCACGGGCAAGGGTGTGACGGTCAACCTGGCGACCGGTACCGCAACCGACAACTGGGGCAACACGGACAAGCTCGTCAGCATCGAGGACGTGTCCGGCTCGCGCTATGCCGACACGCTGGTCGGCAATGCAGCCGACAACAGCCTGAACGGTGACGACGGCAACGACACGTTGTCCGGCGATGCCGGCAGCGACTGGCTCGACGGCGGCAACGGTGCCGACAGCCTGCTGGGCGGCCTGGGCATGGACCAGCTGTCCGGCGGCGCCGGCAACGATACGATCGACGGCGGCGCCGACCGCGACCGCGTCACCTATTTCAACGACTACGGCACCATCGCGCCGACCGGCAAGGGCGTCGTGGTCAACCTGGCGACCGGTACCGCGACCGACAACTGGGGCAACACGGACAAGCTCGTCAGCATCGAGGACGCGTCCGGCTCGCGCTATGCCGACACGCTGATCGGCAATGCGGCCGACAACAGCCTGTCCGGCGACGACGGCAACGACACGATCTCCGGCGATGCCGGCAACGACTGGCTCGACGGCGGCAGCGGTGCCGACAGCATCCTGGGCGGCGCCGGCTTCGACCAGCTGACGGGCGGCGCCGGCAACGACACGCTGGACGGCGGCGCCGACCGCGACCGCGTCAACTACAACTACGAGTACCCGGTCACCGGGCTTACCGGCAAGGGCGTGACGGTCAATCTCGCAACGGGCACGGCCATCGACAACTGGGGCAATACGGACAAGCTCGTCGGCATCGAAGAGGTGACCGGCTCCCGCTTCGCCGACGTCATCACGGGCGATGCGCAGGATAACTACCTGTGGGGCGAAGAAGGCAACGACAGCATCGCGGGTGCCGGCGGGTCGGACATGCTGACCGGGACCAGCGGCAACGACACACTGGACGGCGGCGACGGCCGCGACCGCGCCAATTACTCGGACGACTACCGCGGCCCGGCGCCCACCGGCAAGGGCGTCACGGTCAACCTGGTCACGGGCGTCGCGACCGACAACTGGGGCAACACCGACAAGCTCGTCAGCATCGAGGACGTGACCGGCTCGCGCTATGCCGACACGCTGACCGGCAATGCGGCCGACAACAGCCTGAACGGCGACGACGGCAACGACACGCTGTCCGGCGATGCCGGCAACGACTGGCTCGACGCGGGCGCGGGCAGCGACAGCCTGCTCGGCGGTGCGGGCATGGACCAGCTGTCCGGCGGCGCCGGCAACGACACGATCGACGGCGGCGCCGACCGCGACCGCGTCACCTATTTCAACGACTACGGCCCCATCGCGCCGACGGGCAAGGGCGTCATCGTCGACCTGACGCTGGGCACCGCGACCGACAACTGGGGCAACACGGACAAGCTCGTCGGCATCGAGGACGTGTCCGGTTCGCGCTACGGCGACGTCCTGACCGGCGACGCCAACGACAACAACTTCTACGGCGACGACGGCAACGATACGCTCGCCGGCGGCGCCGGCAACGACTGGCTCGACGCCGGCGGCGGCAACGACAGCCTGCTGGGCGGCATCGGTACGGACCAGTTGTCCGGCGGCGCGGGCAACGACACGATCGACGGCGGCGATGGCCGCGACAACGTCATCTACGACAACGACTACGGCAGCATCGCGCCGACCGGGAAGGGCGTCGTCGTCAACCTGGCGACCGGTGTCGCGACCGACAACTGGGGCAATATCGACAAGCTCGTCGGCATCGAAGCCGTCGTCGGTTCGCGCTATGGCGACTTCATCACGGGTAGCGCGGGCGACAACGACCTGTTCGGCCAGGACGGCAACGACACGCTGGCGGGCGGCGACGGCAACGACTGGCTCGACGGCGGCAACGGCAGCGACGTCCTGCAGGGCGGCAGCGGCGTCGACGCGTTCTCGGGCGGGACCGGCAACGACACGATCGACGGCGGCGACGGCCGCGACCTCGTCTCGTACACCAACGACTACGGCGCACTCCCGATCACGGGCGTGGGCGTGAAAGTCAACCTGGCCACCGGCGTCGCCACCGACAACTGGGGCAACACGGATACGCTCGTCAGCATCGAGGACGTGTCGGGTTCGCGCTTCGCCGACAAGCTGACCGGCAATGGCGCCGACAATGCCCTGATGGGCGGCGCCGGCGACGACGTGCTCGCGGGCGGCGGCGGTGCCGACCGGCTCAATGGCGATGCCGGCGACGACACCCTGGACGGCGGCAGCGGCATCGACACGTTGAGCGGCGGCGACGGCAGCGACACGTACTACGTCGACAATGCCGGCGACATCGTGATCGAGACCAATGCGTCCGCGGCGGGCGGGATCGACGAGGTCGTGGCGTCGGCCAGCCATGTGCTGGGTCTCAACATCGAGAACCTGACCCTGCTGGGCGGAGCCATCAACGGCACCGGCAATGCGCTGGGCAACCTGATCATCGCCGGTTCGGGCGTGAACGCGATCGACGGCGGCGCCGGCATCGACACGCTGTCGTTCGAAACGGCCACCACGTCCGGCACGACCGGCGTGACGCTGGCATTGGGCGCGGCCGGCGTGAAGACGACCGCGGCGGGGATTTCCGGCGCGGACACGGTGGTCAACATCGAAAACCTGATCGGGTCCGACTACAACGACACCTTGTCCGGCAACGCCGGCGTCAACGTCATCCATGGCGGCGAGGGCAGCGACGTCCTCAATGGCATGGGCGGCAACGACGTGCTGTTCGGCGGCGCGGGCAGCGATGTGTTCGTCTTCACGACGGCGCTGAGCGCCACGGCCAACGTCGTCCGGATCGAGGACTTCTCGAAAGGAGAGGACAAGCTCCGGCTGGAAAACGCGATCTTCACGAAGCTGGCGGCCACGGGGACGCTCGGTGCCGGCAATTTCAAGGTGATCGGTTCGGCGGCCCTCGATGCGGACGACTACATCCAGTACGACAAGGCCACCGGCGCCCTGTACTACGACGCGGACGGTTCGGGCGTGGGCGCGGCCGTCAAGTTCGCCATCGTCGGCGTCAACCTGGCGCTGACCAGCACCGACTTCATGGTGATCTGAGGCAGAGCAGGCCGGTTCCTGCGGACTTCCTGGGTATATACTGGACCATCGTTGCCCGATGACCAGTCCAGGAACCGTGGGTCCCCAATGAACCAGTCGCTCTCCCGCCCGACGAGGATCAGCTATTGCCTGATCATCCTGTTGCTGCTGGCGACACCGGCGCTGCTGGTCTGGCAGCACTACGGGATGGTCAGGACCATCGAGATCTCGCCCGGCCAGCCGCACGGCGCCCGGGTCGCGGACGACCGGCCCGAGCTGGGGGGCAACTCGGTCGGCATCCTGGAGCGCACCCCCGATGCGATCGTCATGCGGTGCGCGCTGGGCACGGTCGCGACTTACGGCTTCTGCAAGTTGCAGTTCCTGCTGGGCCGGCCGGGCAAGGGGATCGACCTGTCCGGGTTCGACTCGATCGATTTCGACCTGCGCTACACGGGGCGGCCGCCGCGTATCGTCAAGCTGCACCTGATGAATTTCGAGCCGGAGTTCTCCACCCTCGGCGACTGGAATTCGCAGCGCTTCAACGAAGCGGAAATCGACTTGTCGCGGCAGGCCACCCCGTTCACGATTCCGATGAACGTCCTGCGCACCGCCGACTGGTGGCGCAGCACGCACAAGATCCCGCTCTCCAAGAGCTACCCCCGGCTCGACCGCGTGACGGCCGTGGAATTGTCGACGGGCGCCGTCCCGCAGGGGCAGACCATCACGCTCGAGGTGCGCTCGATCCGCTTCCACGGCAAGTGGATCTCGAAGACCGCGCTGCTCATGGGCCTGGTGTTCGCGTGGATCGCCTGCGGCATCCTCGGCCTGACGCTCGGCCTGCTGCATTTCCGGGACAGCCTGTCCGCCACGAAGTCGCGCCTGGAACACCTGGCCGCCGTCGACCGCGAACGCAAGGCGGCCGAAGCGGCGCGCGAGGCGGCTCTGGCCGAGGCTGTCGGCCTGGCGCGCCAGCGCAGCAATTTTCTCGCGCAGATGAGCCATGAATTGCGCACCCCGCTCAACGCCATCATCGGCTATGCGCAATTGCTCAAGCGCGACCGGCACCTGCTGAACGACCGCCAGGCCGCGGGCCTCGCCACCATCCACGAAAGCGGCCAGCACCTGCTCACCCTCATCAACGACATCCTGGACCTGGCGCGGGTCGAGGCCGGCAAGATGGTGCTGTATCCGGCCGCGGTCCACCTCGGCACATTCCTGCAGGTGGTCGTCGACATCATGCGCGTGAAGGCCGAGGAGAAGGGCCTCGCGTTCGAGTACGCACTCGCGCCCGACGTGCCAGCCGCCGTGACGATCGACGAGACGCGCCTGCGCCAGGTGCTGCTCAACCTGCTCGGCAACGCGGTGAAATTCACCGATCGCGGGACGGTCTCGCTGCGGGTCGCGCGCGTGCCGGCGGCAAGCGGGGACGACGCCTGCGTACGGCTGCGCTTCGAGGTGGCCGACACGGGCATCGGCATGAGCGCGCACCAGCTCGGCCGCCTGTTTCGCCCGTTCGAACAGGTGGCCGACGTGCCGCGGCGCGCCGGCGGCACGGGGCTGGGCCTGGCCATCAGCCAGCAACTGGTGCGCCTGATGGGCGGCACCATCGGCGTCGCCAGCGAACCGGACGAGGGCAGCACGTTCTGGTTCGAATTCGCCGCGCCGGTCGCCACCGGCAGCCCGGCCAGCGCGCCGTCGCAGCGCACGATCGTCGGCTATGAAGGCGAGCGCAAGCGCTTGCTGATCGTCGACGACGTCCCGCAGAACCGCGCGATGCTCGTCGACCTGCTGCAGGCCGTGGGCTTCGTCGTGGCCGCGGCCGAGAACGGCCTCGAATGCCTCGCCCTGCTCGACAGCTTCAAGCCCGACCTGATCGTAATGGACGTCATGATGCCTGTGATCGACGGCAACGAGACGACGCGGCGGATCCGCCAGATGCCGGCGTGGCGCCGGGTGCCCGTCATCGCCGTGACGGCCGGCGCCAGTCCCGAGGACGAAGCGCGGTGCCGGGAAGCGGGCGCCGACGCCTTCGTGCCCAAGCCGGTCGAACACGACGTCCTGCTGCGCGCCATCGGCACACAGCTGGGCCTGGCGTGGATCACCGGCCCGGCTGCGCCGGACGCGCCGCCGGAGGAGGAAGAGGCCGCGCTGGTCGTCCCGCCCACCGAAGAGATCGAGGTGCTGTGGCAGCTGGTGCGGATCGGAAACATGCGCAAGATCCGCGAACAGGCCGGCTACCTGCGGACGCTCGACCCGTCCTATGCGCCGTTCGCCGACCACCTCGATGCGCTCGCGCGGGGCTATCACTCGAAAGACCTGGCCGCGTTCGTGGCCCGCTACCGGACCGAGGACGTCGTGCGGCCGGCGGTTTGACGACAGACAAATACATATGTGTCGGAGAAATTTACATAAATACAATCATTTTGAAACAAAAAATCCGGCAAAAATGAAACAAGCGTTTGATTAATTGAAGAAATAACTCTTGGTTACAGTTAATGGCATACCCCTTGCTTGACTGCGGATGAGCCTGCCGGTGCCCGGCGGGATCTTCAACAATCGACAGGGAGTCCGCTTTGAGAACGCTTACCGCCATTGCTGTAGCCATCGGCGTGCTGACCACGTCGCTGGCGTACGGCGCCACGACCTCCACCCAGTTCCACCTCGACCGCGATGCGCGCATCGTCGACCTGGGCCTCGCGCCCCAGTCGGAAGTGCGCCAGGTCACGCTGTCGCTGGCGGTGAAAAACGCCGCCGCTATGGACGCGCACGCGGCGTCCATCGTCGACCCGTCCAGCCCGAACTACCGCAAGTTCCTGACGCCGGCGCAGGTCGGCAGCCTGTACGGCCAGGACGCCACGTCCATCGCCCAGGTGGTGAACTTCCTGCAGTCCCAGGGCCTGACGGTCACGAAAGTCTATGCGAACAACCTGCTGATTTCCGCGAAGGGCACGAATGCGCAACTCGCGGCCGTGTTCGGCAGCCCGATCCATGCCTACCAGTCGCTGGGCCGCAAGTACGAGGCGCCGGCGGGCGCGACCGCCGTGCCGGCCAACCTGTCCGGCATCGTCAAGGCCGTGCACGGCTTGAACGGCCGTCCGCTCTTCCACAGCAATATCGTGCGCCAGCCGGCCTCGGGCGTGGCGACCGGCGAGTCGAAGCTCGTACCGAGCCGCATCCCGACCGCGAACGCCGCGGCCGCCTCCTTGCCGGGCGAGTACACGGTACGGGACCTGGCCGCCAAATACAACGTGACGCCGCTGTATTCGGCCGGCGTGACGGGCGCCGGCAAGACCATCGGCATCGCCACGCTGGCCGGCTACCGCCAGTCCGATGCGTACGGCTACTGGAATGCGCTGGGGTTGAACGTGGCGCCGAACCGCATCACCGACGTGCCGGTCGACGGCGGCCCGCTGCCGGATGACGGTCCGGGCAGCGACGGTGCCGGCGAGACCACCCTCGACATCGAACAATCGGGCGGCGTGGCGCCGGGCGCGAACATCCGCGTCTACCTGGCGCCGAACCAGGGCAATGGCTTCCTGGACATGTTCGCCACGGCCGTCGACGAGAACATCGTCGATACGCTGTCCGTGAGCTGGGGCGCCGCAGAGGTATTCAATGACCCGGCGGACCTGGCCGCGTTCCACGCGGTGTTCGTCCAGGCCGCGCTGCAGGGCATTCCCGTGATCGCCGCGTCGGGCGACGCCGGCGCCTTCGACATCAACAGCGCGCTGCCGTATCCCGCCTGCACGACCCTGCTGACGACCGATCACCCGGCGTCCGACACGGCCGTGCTGGCCGCCGGCGGCACGACCCTGCCGCACACGCAGGCGCACAAGTACGGCAACATCACGATCCCGACCGAGCGCGCCTGGGCGTGGGACTACCTGCGCAACTACATCACGCAATACTACGGCCAGACCACGTATTACACGGATTACTTCCCGGTGGGCGGCGGTGGCGGCGTGAGCGTCGACTTCGGCCGGCCGTCGTACCAGAACAACCTGGCCGGCGTCGCGTCGACCTCGGCGGCGCAGAGCCTGTACTGCAAGGCGTCCGTGCTGGGCGATCCGGGCACGGGCTACGAATGGCTGATCGACCTGCCGCCCGCCGTCCCGGGCCGTAACCTGCCGGACGTGTCGCTCAACGCCGACCCGTACAGCGGCTACCTCGTGTACTTCGAAGGGCAATGGGGTTCGGGCAGCGGCGGCACCAGCTTCGTCGCGCCGCAGCTGAACGGCATCTTCACCCTGATCGCGGCCGGCAGGAACGACCGCCTGGGCCTGCTGCATCCGCAGCTGTACGGCGCCTTCAAGACCTACGGCTATGGCGCCAGGTCGCCGTTCCGTGCGATCACGGCCGGCACCAATCTCTACTACAAGAGCACGAACACGTTCAATCCGGCGACGGGCCTCGGCTCGCTCGACGTGACGAACCTCGCGCGCGCATTCGGCGTGAATCTGTGAACCCTTCAGGAACAAGCAAATGAAATCGATCAAGCACATGCTGTTCGGCCTCGTCCTCGCGACCTGCGCCGCCTTCAACGCCTCCGCCACGCCGACGTACAGCGACATGTTCTTCGTCGTGCCCGAGTTCGGCCCGACCACGACCCAGACCTGGGATTTCGGCATCTCGGCACCCGGCGCCCTGGCCGGCGAGACGTTCGAGTTCGACTTCCTGTTCAACACGCCGCCCGAGCCGGCATGGTTCTCGTTCGTCGTGTTCCCGGACCTTGCGGGCTCGATCGCCTTCACCGACCTCGGCATCTTCGCCGGCGACCTCTTCACGCCGATCGACGCGCTGAGCCTGAACCTGGCGAGCGAACTGGCGAAAGGTGCGGGCTGGATCACGAGCGGCACGTACGACCTGCGCCTGGCCGGCACGTTCCTCGTCGACGGCGCCGGTTTCACGGGGCGTGCGGAGTCCGACATTCCGGAACCCGTGAGCCTGGCGCTGCTGGGGCTCGGCCTGGCGGGGATGGCGGGGGTGCGGCGGCGCAAGGCCGTCAAGGAAGCGGCTTGATGTGAAGGCCGGCATGTCGCCGCGGCGCCTTGCCGCGGTCCTCCTGTGCCTGCGGACCGACCGGAACGTGGAGCGGTCGGAACGATGTTTTCAAACGACGGGCGCCGCCCGTCCCCGGCACGCAACGCCGTTCGACATGCCTCACTCGACCCCGCGGCCCGACCCTTCGACGAGCACGGCGCCCGAAAACTGTTGCAACCCGCCGGCTTGTGGCCGACGCGGGACCCGCCGTACATCATCTCCTGCATCGCGTTCGTGAAGACATCGTAGACGCGCTCACGATCACACTGACATGGTGGCCGTGCCGCTGATGCGGCGGGAGAATATCTGCCCGATACGAAAACAAATGCCCGCGAAGTTGCGGGCATTTTATTGCCTACTGCACGGAGCAATTGCTCTAGTTTATTTGCCCAGCTAATCCCATGGAGCGGCGGCCTGACGGCTTGCGTGGTGTCAAAAGGCTAATTCGGCCCGTATAGGAGTATCTCATTTCGTGTCATTCCGGGCCACGTAACATTTAGTTGTTACTGCGTAATGCAACGCCTCTTTTAGTGCCGTTTGTAATTCAAGCGAACACGTACATGTTAAATAGCGTCAGAGTGTTTTTCCAGGGCGAATTCAACCGCAATGTTGTCACCCTGGTGACCGGGACGGGGCTCGCGCAGCTTATTCCACTTGCGGTTACACCGATCCTGTCACGCCTTTATCCGCCGGAGCAATTCGGCGTGCTCGCACTCTTTGTTTCGGTCGTATCAAGCTTGTCCGTGCTGGCCACGGGCCGTTATGAATTCGCGATCATGCTGCCGCGTAAGGATGTCGATGCCACCAATATTGCGGCATTGTCGATCACGATCAGCCTGATCGTCGGCGTCAGCCTGTTTGCGGTCGCCTGCCTGTTGCACAAACCGATATCAACAGCGCTGGAAAACGAATCGATGTCGGCATGGCTGTATGTCCTTCCCCTGGCGGTTTTTCTGAATGGCATTTACTCGACTCTAAAATATTGGTGCAATCGCCACAAGCTGTATTTTTTGATGGCGCATCGGCAAGTGCTTCATAGCGGCGGGACCTCGGCCGTGCAGCTCGGCCTCGGGCTGCTCCACGCCGGCGCCGGCGGACTGGTGATCGGAAGCGTGTCCGGCCAGGCCCTGGCGGCGGGCATGATGGCGGGCATGGTGCGCCGCCATTGTCCGCGATTCTGGCGCGGCGTCGACAAACGCAAGATGCTGGCGCTGGCGAAGCGTTATCGAAGCTGTCCGCAATACCTGGCCCCGGCCCATACGCTGGGTGCGGTGTCGGTCCAGCTGCCCACGATATTCATCAATGCCGCGTTCGGTCTGGCGGCGTCCGGATATTTCATGCTGGCCGAGCGGGCGGTCGGAATGCCGCTGTCGCTGGTATCGGGCTCGATCGGGGATGTTTTCAGGCAGGAAATCAGCGAGGCTTTCCTGGCAGGGCAACGTTGCAGAGAGATATTTATTTCGACACTCAAAAAACTTGTGGCGATCGCGACACCGCCGTTTCTGCTCCTGCTGTTTTTCGCGCCGTCGCTGTTTGCGCTGGTATTCGGTGAAAAGTGGCGTGTCGCGGGAGAATATGCCCGGCTGATGTGCCCGATGTTTTACCTGCGCTTCATCAGTAACCCTTTGAGCCTGGTTGCGATAATCGCGCAGAAGAATCGATTCGAATTTGTGTGGCAGGTGGGTATGTTGTTTTGCCTGACGATCGTGGCGGCAACACATTATGTCATTCACCTGGACGCGAACAAGTACATCGTCGGCTTCGTGATTATCTACAGCGTATTTGATCTCGCGAATCTTTTTGCTTCATATAAATTTGCCTGCGATGGCGACTGGCGGAAGTCCGGCAGCCGAATGCGTTGATCGGCTCCGCAGTTTCAATCGTTGTTTGATGACGGGAGCAAGGCAATGGATGCAGTCATTCAAGAGTTGAACGGGACAGAAGGCGAGAATACGCAACACCGGTCCGCTACGCTGCTGAACAAAGCCGAGTATCGAAACCTGTGCGCAGCCGAGCCGTCGATCCCGATTTTTTCGAATGCCTGGTGGCTCGACGCGGTCGCCGGGCCGGACGGCTGGGACGTCGCGCTCGCGAAGGTCAATGGGCGGATCGTCGGTGCCATGCCGTTCTGCATGACCCGGCGCCATGGCATGAAGGTGATCCAGCAGCCGCCCTTGACACCTGTACTCGGGCCGTGGATACGGGGCGACCAGGGCACCCCCACCACCAGACTGAGCAACCAGCAAAAAATCATGCAGTCGCTGATCGAGCAACTGCCCTGGTTCGACCATTTCAGCCAGGCCTGGAACAAGGATTTGTCGAACTGGCTGCCGTTTTACTGGAACGGCTTCAGCCAGTCGACTGAATACACCTACGTCATTCCCGGGCTGGACGACCTCGATGGCGTCTGGAGCAGGTTCGACCCCACCCGCCGCAAACATTGCAGGACAGCTGTCGAGCGGCACAATCTGCGGGTGCGCGACGACCTGCCGCTCGACGCGTTCCTGGCCCTGCACCGGATGACGATCGAAAGCCGCGGCGTCGCGCAGGCGTTCACGGACGATTGCCTGCGCCGCCTGGACGCCGCGTGTGTCGAACACAAGCGGCGCAAGCTCCACATCGTTGTCGACGAGGCTGGCCGGCATTGCGCCGCGACCTATACGGTCTGGGACAACAATTGTGCGTACGCATTGCTGAAGGGGTCCGACCCCGACATGCACCATACCCAGGCGCCCAGTGTCTGCCAATGGGAAGCCATCAAGTTCAGTGCCACGGTTGCCCCGAAATACGATTTTCTCGGGAACATGAACCCGTCGATCGAACCCTATGTCCGCAGCTTCGGGACGGAGCAGACGCCGGTATTCACCATCACCAAAACCCCTTCGCGTTTGCTGCGCCTGCGCCGCGGTCTGCTCTCGGCGCTCGCCGGTGGACACCAGGAACGCCTCATCCACCGAAAGCCAGCCCGATGACGACCATCCCGCCCAAGGCGCCTGTACAGGCCACGCGCGACATTGCCTCGCCGAAGGACACGTACCGCCGGTTCTGCGCCCAGGAACCTTCGCTGCCCCTGTTTTCGCGCGACTGGTGGCTGGACGCAGCGGTAGGTCGGAACGGCTGGGATGTCGCGCTCGTAAAGAAAGGCAACGAAGTGCTCGCGGCGATGCCGTATGTGATCCGCAGCCGCTACGGCATGCGGATCGTCACGCAGCCCGCCCTGACGCCCATGCTCGGCCCCTGGCTGCGGCCGACCGGGGGCAGGCAGGCGGCGCAGCTGAGCAACGACAAGGACGTCATGCAGGCGCTGATCGATCAACTGCCCCGTTTCGATCACTTCGCGCAGACCTGGCATCCGGGCGTCGGGAACTGGCAGCCTTTCTTCTGGAACGGCTTCCGGCAAACCACGTACTACACCTTCGTCCTGCCCGAGTTGACGGACATGGACAAATTGTGGGCCGGGTTCGAAGGCAAGACCCGCCGCGCCATCACCAAGGCCCAGAAGCAACACCAGCTGCAGGTCCGCAGCGACGTCCCCCTCGACCTGCTTCTCGACCTGAACCGCAAGACGTTTGCGCGCCAGGGCCTGCTCCCACCGTATCCCGACGACTTCGTCCGGCGCCTCGACGCCGCCTGCCGGGAGCGCGGCTGCTGCAGGGTGTTCTGCGCGCTCGATCCCGACGGCGCCCCGCATGCGGCCTGCTACGTCGTCTGGGACGAACACAGCGCCTACGGCCTGATCTCGGGCACGGACCCCGCCTACCGCGAAAGCCAGGCCAACAGTCTTTGCGTATGGGAGTCGCTCCTCCACGCCGCCGGCGTGACGCGCGCATACAACTTCTCCGGTTCGATGATCGCGCCTTTCGAAGCCTACCTGCGTGGCTTCGGCGGTAACCATGTCCCGTATTTTCACATCAGCAAAACCCCGTCGCGGCTGCTGACCCTGCGCCAAGGCCTGTTGTCACTCACCGGGAAACACTGATGCTGCGTATCTCACTGCCGGAGAGCCAACGTCCCGAGCGCAGCTGGATCTGCGACGTCTTGCTCGGCGAATTCCTGGGGCTCGATGTCGAGCTCGCGTTCGACCGCGGGGACACGGTGCGCATCAGCGCGGCCGGCCGGACGCTGCGTTTGCCGGACGTCTTCTTTGCCGGGGCCGCGCGCCCGGATGCAACGCCGCAACAATGGGTCGTCGCCCGCAGCGGTCTCGATGCGCGTCTGTGCGAAGCCGGCGTCCCGGTGCTGTTCGGCGCTCCCGGGTTCACGATCGACGCCGACGGCAACGCCGCGCTGGCGCTCGATGTCTTCGGATCGGCATTCTTCATGCTCGCGCGCTACGAGGAATCGCTGAGTCCCGCGCGCGACGGACATGAGCGTTTCCCCGCCAGCGAGTCGCTTGCCGTGCGCCAGGGTTTTCTCGACCGCCCTATCGTGGACGAGTACGTCGAGATCCTGTGGGCGGCCATGCACAGGCAGTGGCCCACGCTCGCGCGGAAGCAACGCGCCGCGCGCACGCTGATCAGCTGCGACGTCGACCTGCCGTTCGATCCGGCGTGCGCATCGATCGGGCGTCTCGGCAAGCGGCTGGTGGGGCGCGCGGTACGGGAGCGCTCGCTGAGTGCGTTATGCGCCACCGCCGGCAACTACTGGGCAGTCAGGCGCGGGAACCAGGCACGGGACCCTTACTGGCAAGCGTTGTCGTGGATGATGGATGTGAACGAGAAGGCCGGCAACCAGGTCACGTTCAACTTCATCCCCGAACGGACCGACGGCGCCATGGACCATGCGCCGGGCATCGACGATGGCCGCATGCGCGCGCTGCTGCGCACCGTGCACGCGCGCGGCCACCTGGTCGGCATTCACCCCGGCTATCGCACCTACCGGCATCCTGACGCGTTTGCGCGCTCGGCCGCGGCCCTGCGGCGCGCCATCGACGAGGAAGGCATCCGCCAGGACGAACTGGGCGGGCGCCAGCACTACCTGCGCTGGGACGTGCGGACCACGCCGCAGTTGTGGGCAGCGAACGAACTGACTTACGACAGCACCCTGTCTTACCCGACGATCGCCGGGTTTCGCGCGGGAACCTGTCACGAATACACGATGTACGACCTGGTCGGGCGCCGGCCGCTCACTTTGAAGCAACGGCCGCTGGTCGTCATGGAAAACGCGGTGATCGACGACCCCAACATGGGACTGGGCCATGGCGACCGGGCGCATGCCGCGATGCGGTGCTACAAACAGAGGTGCGCCCGTTTCGATGGCGACTTCACACTGCTCTGGCATAACTCGTCGTTCGCGGGCGAAGCCGACCGGGCGATGTATTGCGACCTCATCCAATAGGCGAGCCGAGCATGTCCGCCACCTATGCGCCCTCGGCCAGCATCGCCAGCACGCCCGGCAAGGCAGGTCCGGCGCGGCTGGCGTTCCTGCTGCTGTTCCCTGGCTTTTTTTTCTACCAGACGCTGATCGGCATGGGGGTGATGGGGGCCTTCGTGGGCGGGTATTTTTCGGTCGTCTCCATCGGGTTGTTGCCGCCGCTCGCCTGCATGTATTACCTGGCAATCAGGGCGTCCGGCTACCGTATCGCGTCGACCGATCTGCAGTTCGGCTTTTTCCTGTTCTATTTTTTCCTGGTCGTGGCGATCAACGCGGCCTTTGGCGCCGATCCCACGATCGTGAAGACGCACCTGTTGTCGATCCTCTATTTCATCAACATCTACCTGATCTTCAAACACAGCGACTTTTCAGAGCGCAAGACGATCGCGACGACGCTGGCCTCGCTCCTGCTGATGTCGGCGACCGTATTCTTCTTTTCGCGGGACGGCAGTTTCCAGCCGGGGCAGTTCGGCGATCCGACGAGCCCGGACAGTGTCGCGACCTACCAGGAGCTCGCCCGCTCCTACGTCCTCACCTTCGTGACGGTCATCTGCTTCACGCGCGTACTGGCGGCCCGGCTGGTCCTGTATGCCATCGCTGCCGCGGCGCTGTTCCTGAACGGTGCGCGCAGCGAGCTGGTGGCGGCGCTGTCCCTGTTTCCGATGATCGAACTGTATCGCGCGAAGCACTGGCTTCCTTTCCTGTACCTGGTGCTGCTCGTGTCCGGCCTGGCGAGCATCGATCCGAAGTTCCTTGCGACGCATTTTCCTGAAAGCCGGGTGTGGGAATTATTCAACCTCTCCCAGTCGTCGTCTGCGAGCGCCAGGCACGAGCTCACCGAACACGCGCTGCGCACGATTGCGGATAACCCGGTACTGGGCGCATACGCCAGTTATCCGCCGGGCGGGTATTCGCACAACATCCTGTCGGCCTGGGTCGACCTCGGCTTGTTCGGCTTTGTCTACATGCTGTTCATGCTGGGACGCACCACGGTCGTGCTGTGCTCCCGCGGTTGGCTGGCACGGCCCAGGTCAGGCCAGTTCCTGCTGGCATGGTCACTGATCTGCATCTCGTTGCTCCTGCTGGTGACCGCCAAGACGTTCGACGACATGTTCACTGGCGCCGCCATGGGTGCTTACGCGAACTATCGAAACACCAGGCGGCCGCCGGGAAGCCGCCGATAACGTAGAAGGGGAGAGACCTTGATCAACATTCACCTGTATCCGTCGCCGTTCCTGAACGAGAGCCGGATCCTGCGCGAGGCCTGTTCGCTGTCCCGCTTGGCCCTGTTCGACCGCATCGACCTGGTCGGCGTGGGACAGGAAGGCCTACCGGCGCTCGAGGATCTACAGGACAATATCCGGATCGTGCGCATCGGACAGCGCAGCGGCGACCGCCTGATCGGCAAGCTGAGGCGCACCGGCGACTGGACCCGCGCAGTCTACCAGCGCTATCGCGACGACGAACTCGGGTGCATCAACTGCCACAGTATCGCCACATTGCCGCTCGGCGTCCTGCTGAAGCGCGCCACCGGCGCCAGGCTGGTGTATGACGCCCACGAACTGGAGACGGAGACCAATGGCCTCGGCGGCGTGCGCAAGTGTCTTACGCGCTGGGCCGAACGCGCCCTGATCCGGCACGCCGACCATTGCATCTTCGTCGGGCAAGCGATCGAACAATGGTATGTGCGCAAGTACGCTTTACGCAACGTCACGGTCCTCTACAACTGCCCGCCGCGCCGCAGCGTGAACCCGGCCGATTATTTCCGCAAGGCGTATTCGATCGATGCCGGCATGCCGATCTTCCTCTACCAGGGCTTCATCGGCGAGGGCCGCGGGATCCGCAACCTGGTCGAAGCGTTTGCCGGCCTGGCCGGGCGCGCGGCGCTGGTCGTGATGGGGTACGGCCCGCTGGCGGACTGGATTGCCGGGGAAGCGGCACGCCATGGGGGCATCCATTACCACCCGGCGGTCGCGCCGGAGCGCCTGCTCGATTACACCGCGGCGGCCGATTTCGGGCTGTCGGTGATCGAGGCCACGTCGCTCAGCTACGAGTACTGCATGCCGAACAAGCTGTTCGAGTACGTGATGGCGCGCAAGCCGGTGCTGGTTTCGCCGACCCGCGAGCAGAGCGAGTTCGTGCGCAGGCACGGGATCGGCGAAGTGACGAGCGACGCCTCGGCGGCGGCGATCCGCGACGGCGTGCTGCGCCTGCTGACGCGCGACCAGCGCGTCCTGCAGGATGCGCTGGTGCGGACCGCCGACGAATATTGCTGGGAAGGGCAAGAGGCGAAGCTCGAGATCGTCTATCTGAATGCGCTGGGCATGCGTTCGCGCAGGTACGGCCAGGGCCGCCAGGGGGAGGTGCGGCATGATCTCTGTCATTGACTACGGCGTCTGCAATCTCGGGTCGATGCTCAACATGCTGCGCAAGGTCGGCGCCGAGGCGGAGTTGGTATCGACCGCCGCGGCGCTCGAGCGGGCCGGGAAGCTCGTCCTGCCTGGCGTGGGCGCCTTCGACAATGGCATCGGCGCCCTGCGGGAGCGTGGGCTGGCCGAAGCACTGCGCAAGCGGGTACTCCAGGACAAAGTCCCCTTGCTCGGCGTGTGCCTCGGCATGCAAATGCTGGGCCGGCGCAGCGAAGAGGGCGGCATGGAGGGCCTGGGCCTGATCGATGCCGAGGTGCGCCGCTTCCAGTTTGCGCCGGACAGCAGGAACAAGGTCCCGCACATGGGCTGGAACCTGTTGGCGCCGCGCCGCGACGGCCCATTGCTGCGCGAGCTGGGGGCCCGCTCACGATTTTATTTCTGCCACGCGTACCACCTGGTCTGCGCGGATCCCGGCGACGTGCTGGCCACCGCCGACTACGGCGGCGAGTTCGTCGCGGTGCTCCAGCACGACAATGTGTACGGAGTGCAGTTTCATCCTGAAAAGAGCCATCGCTTCGGCATGGCGCTGCTGCACAACTTCGCGGAGCTGTGATGTTGCACCCACGCGTGATTCCCTGCCTGTTAATGCGCAACGGCGGCCTCGTCAAGACGGTCAAATTCAAGAACGCCCGCTACGTCGGCGACCCGATCAATGCCGTGCGGATCTTCAACGAGAAGGAAGTCGACGAGGTGGTGTTCCTCGACATCGGCAGCGCCGGCGCGCGCACTGCGCCCGACTTCGATTTGCTGGCCGACATTGCCAGCGAGGCCTTCATGCCGTTTTCCTACGGCGGCGGCATTACCAGCATCGGGCAGGTGAAACGGCTGTACGCGCTCGGCGTCGAGAAAGTCGTGCTCAACACCGCGGCGGCCGAGCAGCCGCGCCTGGTGTCGGAAGCGGCCGCGCTGGCAGGCAGCTCCGGGGTCGTGGTGTCGATGGACGTACGCCGCAGCTGGCTGGGCGCTTATACGGTCTGCGTGGCCGGCGGCACGCGCGACCTGAAGCGCGAACCGGCCGCGTATGCGCGCGCGATGGAACAGCTCGGCGCCGGCGAAATCCTCCTCAACGCGATCGACCGCGACGGCACGCGGGAAGGCTACGACCTCGAGCTGGTACGGCGGGTGAGCGAGGCGGTATCGATCCCGGTGGTGGTCGCCGGCGGCGCGGGCGAGGTGCGGCATTTCCGCGAAGCCACCGAAGCCGGTGCGTCCGCACTGGCGGCCGGCAGCATGTTCGTTTTTCACGGCAAGCACAACGCCGTGTTGATCACGTATCCCGAGTACGAAGAACTGGACAAGGTATTCAAATGACGTCGATTACGGAACACTACAACTATTCGGCCGTGCCGGACCAGGCCTACCAGGTTTGCACCCGCTGCATCATGAACACGGCGGCGGACCGCAGCATCAGCTTCGATGACATGGGCCTGTGCAGTCACTGCCAGCGCTACGACCGGCTGGTGAGCGCGCGCCGGCTGCAGGGCGAGCAGGGGCGCGAAGCGTTGCGGGCGCTGGTCGAGCGCATCAAGGCAGCTGGCCGCGGACGCGAGTACGACTGTATCGTCGGCGTCAGTGGCGGCGTGGACAGTACCTACGTGGCCTGGCTGGTCAAGCAGCACGGGCTGCGCCCGCTGGCGGTACACTTCGACAATGGCTGGAATTCCGAACTGGCGACGAGGAACATCGAGCTGGTGCTGCGCAATCTCGGCATCGACCTGCACACCCATGTCGTCGACTGGGAAGAGTTCCGCGACCTGCAGCTCGCCTTCCTCAAGGCGTCGACGCCGGATGGGGAGATCCCGACCGACCATGCGATCGGCGCCTTGTTGTGGAAACAGGCGGCATCGCGGGGCATCAGGTACATCATATCGGGGATGAATTTCGCCACCGAATCGATCAGCGTGCCGGAATGGTCGTACGGGCATTCCGACTGGCGCTTCATCAAGGACATCCATCGCCGCTTCGGCACTGTGAAGCTGAAGACTTACCCGCACTTCAGTCTGTTCTACCTGTTTTACGCCAACATCCTGCGCGGCACGCGCATCGTGTCCATTCTCAACTACGTCGATTACGACAAGGGCAAGGCCATGGCTTTGCTGAGCAGTCAGCTCGGCTGGAAGGGCTACGGGGGCAAGCACCACGAATCGATCTACACACGCTTCTACCAGGGCTATATCCTGCCGCGCAAATTCGGCGTCGACAAACGGTATGGCCACCTGTCGGACCTGATCAATGCCGGACAGATCAGCCGGGCGGACGCGCTCGCGGAAATGCAGCGGCCACCCTACCCGGAAGAGCTGCAGCAGCAAGACCTGGCCTATGTGGCGAAGAAGCTGCGCCTGTCGACAGAGCAGTTTGCGGACATCATGGGTGCGCCGGTCAAGTCATTCAGGGATTACCGCAACCTGTACGGTGTGGTGCAGTTCCTGCGTAATACGGTCAACGCGCTGCGCAAGCGCCACCTTTACCCGCGCTAGGCAGGGGACGGCGCTTGCCACGATGCTCACAATCGGCGTCCCGACTAGGCGTCGTTGTCTTCGGTCGAGAGTTCCAGCCGTACTTCGCCCAGGCCGATGACCTGGCCTGTCGGACCCTGTTCACCGTCGACCCGTACAAACGAGACGGATAGCAGTCCAATCCTCTTCGCCATCCCGGCAAATACGGCGCGCCTCATCCGGTAACGCAACGTGACAGGGCTGCCATGGTGCGCCGCACCGCTGATCTCGAAAGCGCCGAGAGTACCGATGGGAATGGCCTGTGACCTGCCGGAAGCGTCCGGCGGGAGGTTCAGGTCGACCCGATAGTAGTATCCGCCGCGCTTTCCGGCTTCGGTGATCATGACGTTATCCACGACGACATGGACGGAACGGTAGCGTTGCTGGCTGGCGGGCACGGTGGTGCCGCTCCCGGCCCCGATCTGCGCCAGGGCGTGCATGCTTTCCGAACTCACCGGCAACTGCACACCGATTGACCTCTCATCCAGGCCGACATCGAGCGCGCCGCTGAGCGCGAACGTCCGGTCGCTCGTCTGCCGTGTCGGCGATATCCTGAATGAACCGAGTGGCGGCTGCACTCCCGCACGTTCGCTTGGCGCGGCTTCCGCAAGATCCGGGGTCGAGAGCGCGGATCGTGCCAACGGCAGCCTGGTCGGGAAGCTCTCGTTCTGGTAGCGGTATCCGAGTTTCGTCCGCGTGCTGTAGGTGGACGAGCGCGGCATCGTCAGCGAACTCGTGTAGATATGCGACCCGGACCAGTAAGCGCTGCTCAGGGAGGGCATCTTCCGTCCGTTACCGGCACTGACCCAGGCCACCCAGAGCCGGTCGACATTCGCATGGTGCAGCCAGAAAATCGGGTCCGTCGGCGATAGCATATCGGCCATCACACCGCCGATGATGTTATGGATTAGATTATGGGGTGCCGATTCGAAACTGGGCTCGAATGCGTTGTTGCTATTCGTCGGGAAATTAATGAGGCTCGAATCAAAGGGCGCCATGCTCAGGGCTTGTCGAACGTTATTGTTGACCCGCGAAACGTAGAGTGGATTGCCTGTGCCCGGATTCGTGAACTCGGCCGGTAACGTCGGGTTCGTATAATAATCCCAATACGGCAGGATGAGTTGCGGATCGCCGGAGACCGCACGCAACTGGCGCTCGAAATAATAGAGATAGCCGCGGTGCCAGGCGAAGAAATACGGAATGGAATGCGGGCAACGGTTCAGGTGAATATTTGTCCAGTAAGACCAACTCCTGGGGTCGGTGGCCTGCGAATTGGCCTTCATGAGTTTTACCGCTCTCAGGAATGAATCATAGCGAGGCGTCGTCTTGAACGCCTGCCATTCCGGACGGACCATTAATGTCGTTTGGCCAAATGTTTTAGGGAGAATTGCCGATGCGCCGAGCAA
Organism: Massilia orientalis; assembly: GCF_030411975.2. Taxonomy (NCBI): domain Bacteria; kingdom Pseudomonadati; phylum Pseudomonadota; class Betaproteobacteria; order Burkholderiales; family Oxalobacteraceae; genus Massilia; species Massilia orientalis. The sequence goes on from NZ_JASNRB020000009.1 coordinate 79,636, forward strand.
CATCGCGGACCGCTGCATAAATTGTCTTCTACCCACCAGATCATGTTTCATCATGCGCTCCTTGAAATATCTGCAGTCTCGAACAAACTCATCCTTTCAAAATTCACCGGCGTTAGATTGCCGGCAACTGGAGATCATGCCGTCTGAAATCCGTTATTTACGCTAGGCTCGCCAATAACGGGATTTTTTGATTAACTTCATGTGCTACAGAGGCGGGGCGTGAAGGCGGGGATTCCGTATTTGCGCACTCCGAATTCCACTGGCTTTGACGTTTTTGCGCAATTCAAAAGCCGACATGAAAACACCCTACGAGCCTGGGCTTCGTAGGGTGTCGGGGAGTACGCCGGCGCTCTCGACAGCGTTTAGTTCGAGTTCGTCTCGTAGGCGCCCATGTCGATGTAATAGCCACGGCCCTTGCCGTCGAAGTCGGTCTGGGGCGCGTAGGAGGTCTGGCCCCTGTTGATGGCCGGCGACGTGGTCTTCAGGCGATAGTTGCCGCCACCGTTGGAGAGGTAGCTGACGAACTGCGGATCGGTGCTGATGATGCCGGTCCTGGTGGCGCTGCTCGGGCTGGCCAGGTCGAAATTCGTGCGATTCGCATAGACCAGGTTATTGGCTACGCTGTTGCCGACGTCTTCGGACGCGATCGGACCCTGGATGCCGCCGCCGTTCGCATAGATGATGTTGTTGTGGATCTGGATCCCGCGGGTCGGGCAGCCGTTGTTGTACGCTTCCTTGCAGCCGCCGAAATACACGCCATAGCCGCTGTTGGCGAACAGGGTGTTGTTCATGACCAGGATGTTATGGTCGTCATGGCCCATGTTGATGCCCTGGCTGGTCCCGTTGACCACGTTGTTGATGATCTTGCCCGACGACGAGTGGTAGATGCCCTGGATCCAGCCGCAGCCACCGCCGACATTGTTCACCCTGTTGCCGATGATGTCATAGTTGCTGTAGGCCTTACCGCGGCCCTGGTCGGCGACGATGCCCCCGCCGCCGCGGTTGTCGCAGCCGGAGGCCATCGCAACGTCGTGGATCCAGCTGTTCTTGACCGACGAATTGCCGCCATTCAGATAGATGCCGACACGCGCGGTGGTGCTGCCGGCGCCATTGAGCTGGAAACCGTCGATATCCGTATAGCCGCCCCGGGCGGTCCACATCGTATAGGCGCTGCCGGCCGGACGCAGGATCGCGCCGTACTTCGTGTCCGAAACAAAGCGGATGCGCGCGGACGACGTGCCGTTCACGGTCGAGGTGATGGTCTCGGTGTAGGTGCCGGGCGCCACGTGGATCGTATAGCCGGGCCGTGCCAGGTTGGCGGCGCGCTGGATGGTGCGCAGCGGGGCGCTCGCCGCGCCCGTGTTCGTGTCCCTGCCTGCGGTCGACACATAGAGGTCGGCGGCCGAGGCGACGGTACAAGTCATCATTGCGACTGCAAAACCAGTCAGCAGGGGGGCGGTCAATGCGTTGTTTGCGAACGAAAAAGTTTTCAAGGGAAAGCCACTCATCAATAAACAAAGGAGTAACTTTGACGAGGGGAAACTGCCAAAGTTCAACTTTTCGCGAAATAAATTTCCCTGAGTAATAGTTTTTCTACAGAAGTTTCTCGTGCGTTATATGTGTGGTTTGATCAAAAACTTGGATGGCCCTGACGCCGTGTTCGACAACAGCGGCGTCCTTTTGAACCGGCGAGCATGGCGCTGATTGACAATCGATAAAGGCCGCGCTGGCGAAGACCGGGAAAATAGATGAGGTTCCCAGCTTCGAATCATTGATTGGAATGTAAATGGCTCATCACATTGAATCGGCTTGCATTCAATGGCAAGGCAGAATCGCCACCTGGCTGAGACGGCCGCTCGCCCATAAGCTGCGTTCGCTTTCGAACAAGGCAGCGGGTGGAATGAACTGGATAGAGGACCAGTGGTTCGAAAAAAGGCACGGTCTCGACTGCAGCGGCTTTATCGTTGGGCACGAACTCGAAACCAGTTATTCGTCAGCGCGCGCGCACTCACGGGCCTACCAGGCCGTTACCTGCGTGGCGATTCGCGAGTTGCTCAATGAGGCAATGAAGACCGGCATCGTATTCGACCATTTCATCGATCTCGGCTCGGGCAAGGGAAAGGCGTGCTTTTATGCTGCCGCGAACTACCGGTTTCGACGGCTCGTCGGTGTCGAGTTTTCGGAGCCGCTGGTGCAGGCGGCGGACTGTAACGTCAGGAAATTTGGCGCCGATAATGTCTGCTTCGTCAATGCTGACGCAGCCAGTTTCTCACTTCCGGCCGGAAATAATCTGGTCTATCTGTTCAACCCATTTGGCGAGGCGATCCTGCTCGAATTTCTGAAAAACAATATGGACAAGTTCAGTCGGAGCCAGTCGATCATCGCGTACGCCAACGACAAGCAACGGTTGTGCCTCGCAAAAGCCGGTTTCGTCACGCTCTTCAGGAACCAGGATTCCCAGAGCTCGCTGCACCAATACCTGTAAAGCAAAAGCGGCCCCGAAGGCCGCGTCTGCTTTGGCGTACTGCTTACTTGCCGAGGATAGACACGACGTTGTCCGCCCCCGGCGCCCCGAATGCCTGCTGCTTGAGAACGTGCAACTGGTCGCGTACCTGCGCCGCCTTTTCGAACTCGAGGTTCTTCGCGTGGTCGACCATGAGTTTTTCGAGGCGCTTGATTTCTTTCGAAATCTGCTTCTCGCTCATGCCCTCGACCTTGGCGGCTTCTTCCGACAGGCCATTGTCGTTCAGCATGGCCTTCTGCGCGGCCGCGCTGTAGACGCCGTCGATCATTTCCTTGATCTTCTTCTGCACGCCCTTCGGGGTGATGCCGTTCGCTTCGTTGAACGCGATCTGCTTGGCACGGCGGCGTTCCGTCTCGTCGATCGCGCGCTTCATCGAATCCGTGATCTGGTCCGCGTACAGGATCGCCACGCCGTTCAGGTTACGCGCCGCGCGGCCGATGGTCTGGATCAGCGAGCGTTCCGAACGCAGGAAACCTTCCTTGTCGGCGTCCAGCACGGCCACGAGCGACACCTCCGGCAGGTCGAGACCCTCGCGCAGCAGGTTGATGCCGACGACGACGTCGAACGTGCCCAGGCGCAGGTCGCGCAGAATTTCCACGCGCTCCACCGTGTCGATGTCGCTGTGCAGGTAGCGCACCTTGATGCCGTGGTCGGACAGGTATTCCGTCAGCTGCTCGGCCATGCGCTTGGTCAGCGTGGTGACCAGCACGCGCTCGTCCTTCTTGATGCGGTCCGTGATCTCGCCCATCAGGTCGTCCACCTGCGATCGCGCGGGTTTCACGATGACCTGCGGGTCGACGAGGCCCGTCGGGCGCACGACCTGCTCGACGACGTTGTCGGCTTTTTCCTTTTCGTAGTCGGCCGGCGTCGCGGAGACAAAAATACACTGGCGCATCTTGTTCTCGAATTCCGAGAATTTCAAAGGCCGGTTGTCGAGCGCGGATGGCAGGCGGAAGCCGTAGTCGACGAGGTTCACCTTGCGCGACCGGTCGCCGTTGTACATGGCGTTCAGCTGGCCGATCATCACGTGCGACTCGTCCATGAACATCAGCGCGTCTTTCGGCAGATAGTCGATCAAGGTCGGCGGCGGTTCGCCCGGCATCGAGCCGGACAGGTGGCGCGAGTAGTTCTCGATGCCTTTGGTAAAACCGACTTCGGCCAGCATCTCGAGGTCGAAGCGGGTGCGCTGCTCGAGGCGTTGTTCTTCCAGCAGCTTGCCCTGCTGGCGGAATTCCTCCAGGCGGTCGCGCAGCTCGGCCTTGATGGAGTCGACGGCCTTCAGCACGGTGGCGCGGCCGGTGACGTAGTGGGAGCCCGGGTACACCGTGAAGCGCGGGATCTTCTGGCGTACTTTACCCGTCAGCGGATCGAACAGTTGCAGCGATTCGATCTCGTCGTCGAACATTTCGACGCGGATCGCGAGCTCGGCGTGTTCGGCCGGGAAGATGTCGATGGTGTCGCCACGCACGCGGAACGTGCCGCGCGCGAAGTCCATTTCGTTGCGCGTGTACTGCATCTGGATCAGGCGCGCGATGACGTCGCGCTGCGCGACCTTGTCTCCCGTGCGCAACGTGAGAATCATCTTGTGATACTCGTTCGGATTACCGATACCGTAGATGGCCGAGACGGTCGCCACGATGACGACGTCGCGCCGCTCCATCAGCGACTTCGTGCACGACAAACGCATCTGTTCGATGTGCTCGTTGATCGACGAGTCCTTTTCGATGAACAGGTCGCGCTGCGGCACGTACGCTTCCGGCTGGTAATAGTCGTAGTACGAGACAAAGTACTCGACGGCATTCTGCGGGAAGAACTCGCGGAACTCCGCGTACAGCTGGGCCGCGAGGGTCTTGTTCGGGGCGAACACGATCGCCGGACGGCCGGCTCTGGCGATCACGTTGGCCATCGTATAAGTCTTGCCGGAACCGGTCACGCCGAGCAGCGTCTGGTACATCAGGCCGTCCTCGATGCCTTCCACCAGGCCATCGATCGCCGTGGGCTGGTCGCCCGCGGGCGGGAAGGGCTGGTGCAGCTTGAACGGGGAATCCGGGAATGTGATGACGGTAGGTGCTGGTGAATTTGCAACCGATAAATCTGCCATTGGATCAGACCTTTGCTAGAATGAGAATCCGCCTGCGACCGAGCAACTCTCGAGGTCGCTGTCTATACAACCGCTGCGAAACCCAGCCGACAAACCAAGTTTATCACGATGAATTCCCCAGCTACTGCCAGCATCTTCAGCGCCATCGCCATGGCTCCCCGCGATCCGATCCTCGGCATCACCGAGGCCTTCAATGCAGACACCAACCCCGCCAAGATCAATCTGGGCGTGGGCGTCTACTACGATGACAACGGGAAAGTGCCGCTGCTGGAATGCGTGCAGAAAGCGGAAGCGAAGTTGATGGAACAACCGACGCCGCGTACCTACCTGCCGATCGAAGGCCTGGGTGCGTACGACAAGGCTGTGCAAGAACTCGTATTTGGTGCCGACAGCGCCGTAATTCAAGAGAAACGTGCAGTCACGGTGCAAGCCCTGGGCGGCACCGGCGCGCTGAAGATCGGCGCCGACTTCCTGAAGCGCTTCGCGCCGGATTCGCAAGTCTACATCAGCGACCCGAGCTGGGAGAACCACCGCGCCCTGTTCGAAAGCGCCGGCTTCACCGTCAACAACTACGCCTACTACGACGCGGCCACGCACGGCGTCAACTTCGAAGGCATGCTGGCCGCGCTGAAAGCGATGCCGGAAGGCGCCATCGTCGTCCTGCACGCCTGCTGCCACAACCCGACCGGCGCCGAGCTGAACGCCGACCAGTGGGGCCAGGTGATCGAGGTCGTGCGCGCCAACAACCTGATCCCGTTCCTCGACATGGCCTACCAAGGCTTCGGCGACGGCATCGCGGAAGACGGCGCCGTCGTGCGCCGCTTCACTGCTACCCCCGGCCCGCTGCTCGTGTCGAACTCGTTCTCGAAGTCGTTCTCGCTGTACGGCGAGCGCGTGGGCGCGCTGTCCGTCGTCGCATCGACCGCGGAAGAGGCTGCCCGCCTGCTGTCGCAGCTGAAGCGCATCGTCCGCACCAACTACTCGAACCCGCCGACGCACGGCGGCAAGGTCGTCGCGACCGTCCTGTCCACGCCGGAACTGCGCCAGCTGTGGGAAGACGAGCTGGCCGGCATGCGCGTCCGCATCAAGCAGATGCGCGACGAGCTGGTCAAGAAGCTGGCCGAAAAGGCGCCGGGTTCGGACTTCGAGTTCGTGCGCAAGCAGGTCGGCATGTTCTCGTACTCGGGCCTGACGAAGGAGCAGGTCGAGAAGCTGCGCGCGGAATCGATCTACGCCGTGGACACCGGCCGCATCTGCGTCGCTGCCCTGAACTCGAAGAACATCGATCGCGTCGTTGACGCCATCGCAAAAGTTCTCTAAAATCGCGGCTCTTCGTTACGGCACACCCGTAACGTATCGGGGCATTGAAGAGCCGTCGCGAGCGGCAGCAGTTTCGTCCGAGAAGCGCAGCCGTACTTACGGTACGGCGAGCATCGCAGGACGAAAATGCAACGCGCAGCAGGCTATTCAAGCCCCCACTACTCCCTGATAGCTCAGTCGGTAGAGCGACGGACTGTTAATCCGCAGGTCCCTGGTTCGAGTCCAGGTCGGGGAGCCAGATTTTCGCACGGTTGGCCTGCCAACTTTGCAAGCCGTTGGTGAGCGGCTATAATACGACCACCTATTCCCTGATAGCTCAGTCGGTAGAGCGACGGACTGTTAATCCGCAGGTCCCTGGTTCGAGTCCAGGTCGGGGAGCCAGAATTCTAGAAGGGGCATCGAGCGATCGATGCCCCTTTTTCGTTATCGGCCCGATACCGGCTTGACCTTCGACGCCGCCTCCAGCGCCCGTGCGCGCGCCGTCTCGACATCCTCCGCCGTCGCCAGCGCCACGCCCATGCGGCGGCGCGCGAAGGACTCCGGCTTGCCGAACAGGCGGATGTCGCTGCCCGGCACCCTCAGGGCGTCGGCCACGCCTTCGAACGCGATAGCCGCTTCCTCCAGCTGGCCGTAGATCACGGCGGACGCACCCGGCGCGCGCAGCGCCGTGTTCACGGGCAGGCCCAGGATCGCCTTGGCGTGCAGCTCGAATTCGCTCTGCACCTGCGTCGCCATCGTCACCATGCCGGTGTCGTGCGGGCGCGGGCTCACTTCCGAGAACCACACCATGTCGCCCTTGACGAACAGCTCGACGCCGAACACGCCCTGGCCGCCCAGGTTCGCCGTGACCTTTTCGGCGATCTCCTGTGCGCGCTGCAGCGCGAGCGGTACCATCGGCTGCGGCTGCCACGATTCGACGTAGTCGCCATGTACCTGCTTGTGGCCGATCGGCTCGCAGAAGCGCGTCTCGACGTTGCCATCGGCACCGACCGCGCGCACGGTCAGCAAGGTGATCTCGTAATCGAAGTCGATGAAGCCTTCGACGATCACGCGGCCCGCGTCCACACGTCCGCCCGACGCGGCGTAGTTCCAGGCGCTCTCGACGTCGGCCGCGCTGTCCAGCTTCGACTGGCCCTTGCCCGACGACGACATCACGGGTTTCACGACGTTCGGAAAGCCGATCTCGGCGCAGGCGGTCTTGAGCTCGTCGAGGCTGGACGCGAAGCGGTACGGCGACGTCGCCAGGCCCAACTCTTCGGCGGCGAGGCGGCGGATGCCTTCGCGGTTCATCGTCAGCTGCGCGGCGCGCGCGGTCGGGATGCAGGTGATCGTCCCGGCCGCTTCCAGCTCGGCCAGCTTCGCGGTCGCGATCGCCTCGATCTCCGGCACGACGAGGTCGGGCCGCTCCCGCTCGATCAGCGCGGCGAGGGCGGCGCCGTCCGTCATGTCGATGACGTGCGCGCGGTGCGCGACCTGGTGGCCGGGCGCGTTCGGGTAGCGGTCGACGGCGATCACTTCGATGCCGAGCCGTTGCAGCGCGATGATGACTTCCTTGCCGAGCTCGCCAGAGCCGAGCAGCATGACTTTGGTTGCGGAAGGGGAGAGGGGAGTGCCGAGGGTGGTCATTGGTCAGTAGGGGCAGGTCGGGAAGAGGGCGACTATAGCAAACAGTGCTTACGGACGCACGCCGCGGGCGCGATTTGGCAATTCGCGGATTCCTGCTATAATATTGCCTCAATTCCCTGATAGCTCAGTCGGTAGAGCGACGGACTGTTAATCCGCAGGTCCCTGGTTCGAGTCCAGGTCGGGGAGCCAGAATTCAAAAGGCCGCGTTATCCAACGCGGCCTTTTTCGTTTCCGCCCTGCCATGACTATCCTTTCCTCGCGCGACGCCGCCCGTATCGACCGCTACGCCGCCACCGCCGACACGGACGGCTGGCTGCACCCCGTCCACCAGGCCCTGATCCATCACCGCGGCTGGCTGCGCATGCTGGCGCCGCGCGCCGTCGGCGGGGAAGAGCGGCCGCTGCCGGACGTCGTGCGGCTGGAAGAAGCCATCGCCCGCGTCGACGGCAGCGTCGGCTGGACCGTCACCCTGTGCGCCGGCGCCGGCTGGTTCGCGGGCTTCCTGCCGCCGCACCTGGCCCGCGCGATCCTGGCCACGCCCCGCGCCTGCCTCGCGGGCAGCGGCGCCCCGACGGGATACGCTGACCGCGAGGGCGACGGCTGGCGCGTCGAGGGCGAATGGGACTACGCGAGCGGCGCGCCGATGGCCACGCATTTCACGTTCAACGCCTTCCTGCGCGCGGACGGCCGGCCGCTGCTCGATGCGGATGGCCAGCCGCGCATCCAGGCGTTCGTGGTGCCGAAGGAGATCGTCGAGATCGTGCCCCGCTGGCGCAGCATCGGCCTGCGCGCGACGGCGTCGCACGCCTACCGCGTCCGCGGCGCGTGGGTCCATGCCGACCACGGCTTCGTCATCGACCCGGCGGCCGCGCGCGAGCGGGGGCCGCTGTACCGTTTTCCATTTCTCCCGTTCGCCTTCGTCACGCTGGCCGCGAACGTGGCCGGGATGGCGTCCCACTTCGTCGACCTGGCCCATGCCTGCATCGCGCGCCGGCGCAACCGGTTCGGCGGGCAGAACGAGCTGTTGATCGACGTGCCGGCCGTGCGCACCGTGCTGGATGGTGCCCGCGGCAGGCTGGACGACGTGCGTGCGCGCTTCTACGCCCTGCTCGACGCGACGTGGGCCGACGTCGTCGCCGGCGCCGACGTCGCGGACGAACAGGCCGCGCGGATGCAGGCGCTGGCACAGGAGTGGGTCGCCGCGTCGCGCCACGCCGTCGACACGCTGTATCCGTACTGCGGCCTCGTGGCGGCCAGCGCGGACAGCGCCATCAACCGCGTCTGGCGCGACTTCCACACGGCGTCGCAACACGCGCTCTTGCTGCCGCAGAGCTGAGCCGCTATAATGCGGCCTCTTTTCCCTGATAGCTCAGTCGGTAGAGCGACGGACTGTTAATCCGCAGGTCCCTGGTTCGAGTCCAGGTCGGGGAGCCAGAATTCAAAATGGGCGTCGAGAAATCGATGCCCATTTTCGTTTTTGCCCGCCCCAGCAGGAAACAAAAAAACGAGCGAAAATAACGACTTACGTTATCCCGAGATCGTTTCCCAATGTCTACTGCAGCTTCTCCCACATTCCCCCGCGGCGCCGACGTCAACCCGAAACCGCTCGGCGTCGCCCTGTTGCTCATCGTCCTCGGCGCCTGGTATCTCGCGCAAACCGTCGGTGCGAAGCACGCCGCGTTGTTCGTCGTCGGCGCGCTGCTCGGCCTCGCGCTGTACCACGCCGCATTCGGCTTCACGTCCGCGTGGCGCGTCTTCATCGCGGACGGCCGCGGCGCCGGCCTGCGCGCGCAGATGATCATGCTCGCCGTCGGCGTCGCGCTGTTCTTCCCGGCACTGTCCGCAGGCACCCTGTTCGGCAATCCCGTCAACGGGCTCGTGTCGCCCGCGGGCACGTCCGTGATCGTCGGCGCGTTCATGTTCGGCATCGGCATGCAGCTGGGCGGCGGTTGCGCGTCCGGCACGCTGTACACGGTCGGCGGCGGCAGCACGCGCATGATCGTGACTTTGCTGGCGTTCATCGCCGGCTCCGTCATCGCCACGGCGCACATGCCGTTCTGGACGTCGCTGCCGCAACTGAAACCGGTCTCGCTCGTGAAGGCGCTGGGCCTCGCCCCCGCGCTGCTGCTCAACTGGGCCGTGTTCGCGCTGATTGCGTTCATCACCGTCGTCGTCGAGAAGCGCCGGCACGGCCGCCTCGTCGACCCGACCGTGCGGCCCGCGCACGCGTCGCCGTGGCTGCACGGGCCGTGGCCGATGGTGGCCGGCGCCGTCGCGCTCGTCGTGTTGAACTTCGCGACGCTCGCGCTGTCCGGCCGGCCGTGGGGCGTGACGTCCGCGTTCGCGCTGTGGGGCGCCAAGGCCGCGCAGGCGATCGGCGTCGACACGGCGAGCTGGACGTACTGGTCGACGAAGGCGAACGCCGCCGCGCTGGCCGCGCCCGTGTCGCACGACGTGACGTCCGTGATGGACATCGGCATCGTGCTGGGCGCGATGCTGGCGGCGGCGCTGGCGGGCCGCTATGCGCCCGTGTGGCGCGTGCCGCTGCGCTCGCTCCTCGCGGCCGTCGTCGGCGGCTTAATGCTCGGCTATGGCGCGCGGCTCGCGTACGGCTGCAACATAGGCGCCTACTTCAGCGGCATCGTGTCGGGCAGCCTGCACGGCTGGCTGTGGCTCGTGGCTGCGTTCACCGGCAACGTGTTCGGTACGCGGCTGCGTCCGCTGTTCGGGCTCGAAGTCGAGCGGGTGAAGCCGAGCGGCTGCTGAGGCCGGTCCGCTGCACGCTTCGCCGGACAGGCCTACAATCGATCCTTTTGCCGTCAGGATCGAGCATGCAAGCAGCAGTCAATACAACACCTCTCGAACAGGACGGATTACCCGCGGGCCCGCGCGCCTGGGCCATTCTCGCCCTCGCGCTCGGCGTGGGCATGTCATCCCTCGATACCGCCATCGCCAACACCGCGTTGCCCGCGATGGCGCAGCAATTGCACGCCACGCCGGCCGACTCCGTGTGGATCGTGAATGCCTATCAGCTGGCCATGGTCGCCACCTTGCTGCCGATCGCGGCGCTGGGCGAAACCATCGGCTACCGCCGCGTCTACGTGGCCGGCATGGCCCTGTTCACGGTGGCCTCGCTCGCGTGCGCGCTCGCGTGGTCGCTGCCCGTGCTGATCGCCGCGCGCCTGTTCCAGGGCCTCGGGGCCAGCGCCATCATGGGCGTCAACACGGCGCTGCTGCGCGCCACGTATCCGGCGAAACTGCTGGGACGCGGCTTCGGAACCAATGCCCTCGTCGTCGCGGTCGGCTTCGCGCTCGGACCGAGCCTCGCGTCGATCATCCTTGCTGCATCGTCATGGCAATGGCTGTTTGGCATCAACGTGGTGCCGGGCATCGTCGCGTTCTTCATGGCGCGCAAGGTGCTGCCTGAAACGCGCCGCGCGACCCACCGCGTGGACCGGCTCGCCGGCGTCTACAACGTCGTCGCGTTTTCGATGGCCGTGCTGGCGCTGGGCGATGCCGCGCACCGCGTGGACATGAAGACGTTGCTGCCGGAGGCGTTGATCGCGCTGGTGTTCTTCGGCCTGCTGCTGCGCCGCGAGCGCGGCCATCCGGCACCGCTGTTGCCGGTGGACCTGTTCCGCCGTCCCTTGTTCGCGCTGTCGACCATCACCGCCATCTGCACGTTCGCCGCGCAGGCGCTCGCATTCGTCGCGCTGCCGTTCTTTTTCGAGACGACGCTCGGCCGTTCGCCCGTCGAGACGGGCTTCCTGATGACGCCGTGGCCCGTGATGGTCGGGATCATGGCGCCCGTCGCCGGACGATTGAGCGACCGGTATTCGCCGGGCCTGCTGGGCGGCATCGGCCTGTTGATCCTCGCGGCCGGCCTGGTCACGATGATGAGCCTGCCGGCCGCGCCGTCCGCCCTCGACATCGGCTGGCGCATGGCCGTGTGCGGCATCGGCTTCGGCTTTTTCCAGGCGCCGAACGTGAAGGCGATCATGGGCAGTGCGCCCGGCTCGCGTGCCGGCAGCGCCAGCGGCATGGTCGCCACCGCGCGCCTGACGGGCCAGGCGACGGGCGCCGCGCTCGTCGCATTCTGCCTTACCATCTCCCATGTACGCGGTCCGTGGATCGCGCTCGGCATCGCCGCCGCGTTCTCGTTCGCGGCCAGCGTGGCCAGTTTCTCGCGCCTCGTCGTTGCGGCGCCCGCGGTGTGAGTCTTACCATTCAAGAAAGAACCAAATGACACGACGTTTCAGGATCGCCGCCATCGCCGGCGACGGCATCGGCAAGGAAGTCCTGCCGGAAGGCCTGAAGGTATTGGCGGCCGCGGCCGAGCGCTTCGGCCTGCAGCTCGAGTTCACGCATTTCCCGTGGGCCAGTTGCGACTGGTACATCCAGCACGGCGAGATGATGCCTCCCGACTGGAAAGCGCAATTGTCCGGCATGGACGCCATCTATTTCGGCGCCGTCGGCTGGCCCGCGCTGGTGCCCGACCATATCTCGCTGTGGGGCTCGCTGCTCAAGCTCCGCCGCGAATTCGACCAGTACATCAACCTGCGCCCGGTACGCCTGTTCGAAGGCGTGCCGTGCCCGCTGGCCGGCCGCAAGCCGGGCGACATCGACTTTTTCGTGGTGCGCGAAAACACGGAAGGCGAGTACACGAACCTGGGCGGCGTGATGTTCCCGGACACCGAGCGCGAGATGGTGATCCAGGAATCCGTGTTCACGCGTTACGGCACCGACCGCGTGCTGCAGTATGCGTTCGGGCTCGCGAACGCGCGCCAGCGCAAGCATGTGACGGTGGCGACCAAGTCGAACGGCATCGCCATCAGCATGCCGTGGTGGGACGGCCGCGCGGACGCGATCCACGCCGACTACCCGGACGTCACCGTCGACAAGCAGCACATCGACATCCTGACGGCCCGCTTCGTGCTGCAGCCCGACCGCTTCGACGTCGTCGTGGCGTCGAATTTGTTCGGCGACATCTTGTCCGACCTCGGCCCGGCGTGCACGGGCACGATCGGCCTGGCGCCGTCCGGCAACCTGAACCCGGACCGCAGGTTCCCGTCGCTGTTCGAACCCGTGCACGGCTCCGCGCCGGACATCGCCGGCAAGGGCATCGCCAACCCCATCGCGATGATCTGGTCGGGCGCGATGATGCTGTCGTTCCTCGCCGCCGGCCCCGATCCGGATCCGCGCTGCGGCGAGGCGCACGATGCGATCATGGCCGCGATCGAGGAGGTGCTGCGCGCAGGACCGCGCACGGGTGACCTGGGCGGCACGGCGACGACGGTCGAGGTGGGCGACGCCATCGCCGCGCGCGTACGCGGCTGACGATGCTTTAAACGGGCCCGGCCGCCCCGATATCAGGAACATGGCGCGCCGTTCCCGTATTCCCGACTTCGATTCTCCTGCCCAGCCTGCCGCGGCGGACAGCCCGTGTCCGCTGTGCGGCCGGCCGCTCGGCACGGTCAACATCGACCGGCATCACCTGATCCCCAAGTCCCTGAAGGGCAGGGAACAGTTCCTTATCCATAAGATCTGCCATCGCAAGATTCATGCGACGTTTTCCGAGCGCGAACTGCTGCGGGCTTATCACACGTGGGAGGCGCTCAAGAGCGATAACGATATCCGGGCGTTCGTCGACTGGGTGGTGAAAAAGCCTCCGGAGTTTTATGCGCGAACGTTCACGTCGAATAAGAAGAAAGGGCGTGACTGACCGGTATGATCAGGATGGCATCGCTTATGTCGCACGATTGAATCGAACGTCCCCCCTGTCGTGCTTGGTGTTAAAATCAGTTCTTACTTTTTTGCAATTCTGGTTCCTTTTTTCAATGCCGCTATCCCCGCAGTTGCAATGAACCAAGAAGACTCGAACGCCTGCTCTGTTCTCCTGATCGACGACGAACCCTTTGCCGAGGACATCATCTCCCACGGCATGAAGGGATGCGCCGCCTATGCGTTGCGCTATGCCCGCGATCCCGGCATGGCGGTCGAGTTGGCCAAGGAAGTCGGCGCGACGGTCGTGCTCGTCGACCTGCGCATGCCCGAGATCGATGGCTTCGAAGTCACCCGCCGCCTGCGCGCGGACAAGGATACGGAACACATTCCCGTCGTCCTGTTGTCGTCCGAAGAAGATCCCGAGATCAAGGCGAAAGCGTTCGCCCTCGGCGCCAACGATTACCTCGTCAAGTGGCCCGATCCGCGCGAACTCGTCGCACGCGTGCGTTACCACAGCGATGCCTGCATCGCGCGGCGCCAGCGCGATGCGGCGTTCGTGTCGTTGCGTCTTAGCCAGGAACAACTGGCCGCCAGCCAGTCGGCGCTGCACCAGGCGCAGAAGATGGAGGCGATCGGCCAGTTGACGGGCGGCGTCGCGCACGATTTCAACAACGTGCTGCAGATCATCGGCGGCAACCTGCAATTACTGAAACTGGTGGGTAACCTGAACGATGCCGGCAAGGCGCGCGTCGACATGGCGCTGGCCGGCGTGGAGCGCGGGGCCAAGCTGTCGTCGCACCTGCTCGCCTTTGCCCGCCGCCAGCCGCTGCAGGCCGTCGTGATCAATCCCGGCCATTTGCTGCGCGAAATGGACGACATGATGCGGCGCGTGCTCGGTCCGCGCGCGCGCGTCGTGACGGAGATCGCGGCCGGCCTGGGCAGCACGCTCGTCGATCCGAACCAGCTCAACAACGTGCTGCTGAACCTCGCGATCAATGCGCGCGATGCGATGGCGGGCGGCGGTACGCTGACGATCCGCGCCGCCAATGCCGGGCCCGACGGCGCGTTGCCGACGGAAGTGCCGCGCGGCCATTATGTGCTGATCGAAGTGGCGGACTCGGGCAAGGGCATGGCGCCCGAAGTGCTGGAGCGCGCGTTCGAGCCGTTCTTCACGACCAAGCCGACGGGGCAGGGGACGGGCCTGGGCCTGTCGATGGCGTACGGGTTCGTCAAGCAGTCCGGCGGCGAGATCGTGCTGAGGAGCGAGCCGGGCAAGGGCACCAGCGTGCGCATCTACCTGCCGCGCAGCGAGGCCGAGCCGCAGCACGCGGAACAGGCGCCGACGGCGCCGCTGCTCGGCGGCATCGAGACGATCCTCGTCGTCGAGGACGAGGAAGACGTGCGCAGCACGACTTGCGGCATCCTGTCCGCGCTCGGCTACAAGGTGCTGGAGGCGCCGGATGCGGCGAAGGCCGTGGAGATCGTCGAGAGCGGCCAGCACATCGACCTCGTGTTCACGGACGTGATCATGCCGGGCCCGGTGAGCAGCCTGCAACTGGGCGAGGTGGTGCGTGCGCGCCTGCCGCAGGCGCAGATCCTGTACACGTCGGGGTATGCGGAGGGCGTGCTGGCGCACGAAGGGAAGCTGGAGGCGTCCGTCAACCTGTTGCAGAAGCCTTACCACCCGGACGCGCTCAGCGCGCGCATCCGGCACCTGCTGCGCCGTAGGGCGGGCACCCCTGTGCCCGCGCGTAACGATGCGTGACGCGAACATTCGCGTGGGCACGGATCGTTACCTGTTGGGCTTGACGTAGCGCTGCGACCCCGGCGGCGGTTCGTTCAGCACGGCCCAGAAAATGCCCAGGTCCGCGATCGCGCGCACGAATTCCGTGAAATCCACCGGCTTGACGACGTAGGCATTCACGCCCAGCTCGTAGCTGCGCACGAGGTCCTGTTCTTCCTTCGACGACGTCAGCATCACCACCGGCAGGGGCTTGAGCCCGTCGGTGCTGCGGACTTCGCGCAGGACTTCCAATCCATCCACTTTCGGCAACTTCAGGTCGAGCAGCACGACGGCAGGATTGCCGGCCGGGCGCGACGCGTATTCGCCGCGACGGTGCAGGTAGTCCAGCGCTTCGGCGCCGTCGCGCACGATGATGACCTGGTTGGCGAGCTGGC
The DNA here is from genome assembly GCF_030411975.2 of Massilia orientalis. Classification (NCBI taxonomy): domain Bacteria; kingdom Pseudomonadati; phylum Pseudomonadota; class Betaproteobacteria; order Burkholderiales; family Oxalobacteraceae; genus Massilia; species Massilia orientalis. The sequence continues at coordinate 95,109 of NZ_JASNRB020000009.1, forward strand.
TCTTGGACAGCGCGATCAGCGTGAGTTCGAGATCGTTCGGGTTGTCTTCGACCAGCAGGATGGGTTTGAGCATGGATGTCTTCGTAAGCTTTCAGTGAGATGAGTCTTGCTTGGGCAGCGCGAACGAGAACGTCGCGCCTTCGCCCTGCACGGAGTCGGCCCAGACGCGGCCGTTGTGGCGCTCGACGATGCGGCGCACGTTCGCCAGGCCGATGCCCGTCCCCTGGAAGTCCTCCATCCGGTGCAGGCGCTGGAACACGCCGAACAGTTTGTGCACGTACTCCATGTTGAAGCCGGCGCCGTTGTCCGCCACGTGGAAGACCGTCTCGTGCGGATGGTCTTCGGCGGACACGCGGATCACGGCCGGATCGCGCTGGCCCGTGAACTTGACGGCATTGGCCAGCAGGTTGAACAAGGCCAGGTGCAGGAAAGTCGGGTCGGCCCAGGCTTCCGGCAGCGTGCCGATGTTCCACTCGATGTTGCGGCCGCGCGTTTCCAGCGCCAGCTTGTCGAGGCAGGACGCGACGAGGTCGTTCATGTCGACCGTCGTCGGGCGCAGCGAGGCGCGGCCCATCTGCGAGAACGACAGCAGGTCGTCGACGAGCTTGCCGGCCAGGCGCGCGGCTTCCTTGATGTTCTTGAGGAAGCGCTGGCGCTGCTGGGCGTCCTCGCTGCCGGCCGATTCGAGCAGCAGGTCGGCAAAGCCGACGATGTGGCGCAGCGGCGCGCGCAGGTCGTGCGACACGGAGTACGAGAACGCTTCCAGTTCCTTGTTCGCGCGGCCCAGTTCCTCGGCCAGTTCGGCCATCTGCTCCGCGCGTTCGAGCGCGATGCCGAGGAGGGCGGTGCGGAATTCCAGCGCCATCTCGATCTCGCCCTGGTGCCACGGCTGGCTCGTGCCGTGGATCGTCTCGCGCCACGCGTCGAAGCTCGTGCGCGGCGACAGCTGCGTCGGCGCGCCCGTTGCGGCCGCCTTCGCGTGCGGATTGCCCGCCCACTCGATCGTGTGCACCCACTCGGGACGGAACCACAGCAGGTAGTGCTTGTGGATGCGCGAGATCGGCATCGCGAGCAGGCCGCTGGCGTTGCGCGTGAGGCGTTCCGCCGGCGGATACTGCGCGGACAGTTTATCGGTGTGGAACACGTCGCCGTGGTCGTGCAGCGTGAGCCAGTCGACGAGGGCGCGGATGTCGTCTTCCTCCGGCGTGTCGCCGTACGTGAGGACGCGGCCGTCGACCATGATCGCCGCGCCCGACGCGCGCGCGAAGCGCAGCAGGTCCGGGAACACATTGACCAGGTTCTCGACGAAGTCGCTGCCCTGCGTGAGGCCGGCGAGCATCGACACCATCGTGCGCCGCACTTCGAGGCGGAACTGCAGGTCGGCCGCGTCCTCGCGCGATTCGATGCACAGCGCGAGGATCTGGCCCAGCTGCTCGCACGCCGTGCGCTTTTCGAAGGCGACCGGGATCGGTCCCTCGTTGTGGCACGAGACCAGGCCCCACAGCTTGCCTTTGACCATCAGCGACACGGACATCGACGCGAGCGTGTTCATGTTGCGCATGTACTGCAGGTGCACAGGCGAGACGCTGCGCAGCGCCGCGAACGACAAATCGTTCGGCCGGCCCGTGACGGGGTTCAGCGCCGGCACGAGCGGGGCGGGCATGTAGGTCGCGTCCTGGATCAGGCGGATGCGCGACAGCTTGTACAGCTCGCGCGCCTGCGCCGGGATGTCGGACGCGGGGAAGTGCTGCCCCATGTACGAGTGATAGCGCTCGTCGCGCGCTTCCGCCGTCACGTGGCCGTGGCCGTCCGCGTCGAACTGGTAGACGAGCACACGCCCGAAACCCGTCACGGAGCGGATGTGCTGGCACGCCAGGCTCGCCAGCGCTTCGATGCCGGTCGCGTCGTTCACCTTCAGCAGGAAGTCGCCGATCAGCGGGTACAAGTGGCGGAAATCCGCCGCTTCCGCGCGGTCGACGGCTTCGAATTCGGCGATGATCACGCCATCCCATTCGTGGGCCAGCACGTCGAAGTGGTGGCCGTTGGCCGTCGTGATCGTGCCGGCGTAGTACGGGCGCGGACCCAGGTCGGCCGCCAGCTCGGGCGCGATACGCTGCGCCGCCGCGGCGCCGATCACGGCCGCCAGCGGCTGCCCGACGGCGTCCCTCGGCGCGACGCCGGTCCAGTCGCCCACGTTGCCACTGGCCTGCAGCACGGCCAGGTCGGGCGCGAGCGTCAGCAGGAAACCGTGCGGCTGGATGCTGCCGGGCGTGCGGATCGGTTCCTTGTCGCAGGTCGACAGGTCGAGGACGGGTACGGTGGCGGCCTGGGTCATGGGTGGTAAACGGCGTGGGAAACGTCGGGTTGCAAGTGCAGCATTTTACAATGAAAAGCTGAACGCCGATTCGGCATTCCTACCATGCAATCTCGTCGATCCGCGCGAATCCGGCGAATTGCGCGGTGTATTGATGGGCTTGTCGCTGTAGAAATGGGAAATTCGACGACAGCCGTCATTACCTGGGAGGTAATCGCCGCGCCGCACGCCGCCCGGCACACTGGCTCCAACGTCAACCACCGAAGGAGACCATCATGCCCCTGCAGCGACACACCCGCGCCTACACCGCCGCGCCGAACACCATCATCGCCGGCGACGTCAACCTGTACTACCGCGACTGGGGCCGCGGCCGGCCCGTGCTGTTCGTGGCCGGCTGGTCGATGTGCTCCGATTCCTGGGGCTACCAGATGATGGCGTTGTGCCGGCAGGGCCTGCGCTGCATCGCCTTCGACCGGCGCGGCCACGGCCGCTCGTCCGACCCGGGCGGCGGGTACGACCTCGACACGCTGGCCGACGACATCGCGGCCGTCATCGAAGCCCTCGACCTGCGCGACGTCGTGCTGGTCGGGCATTCGATGGGCTGCAACGAGATCGTCCGCTACCTCACGCGCCACGGCAGCGCGCGGGTGACGCAGGTCGCGCTGCTCGGGCCGATGACGCCGGGCATCACGCTGTCCGCATCGAATCCGCATGGGGTCGATCCCGCGCTGCTGCAACAGTTCCGCAGCACGCAGCTGCTGCACGACTTCCCGCGCTGGATCGAGGAGAACGTCGAGCCGTTCGTGCCCGGCGCCGGCCCGCGCATGCGCGACTGGCTCGCGCAGATGGCCCTGCAATGCTCGCTGCAGGCGCTGCACGATTGCCACCTCTGCGTGGAGGACTCGGACATGGTGGCGGAGCTGGAAGCCGTCGACGTGCCGGTCCTCCTGATCGCCGGCGCTCGCGACGTCTCCGCGCCGCTGGAGCTGACCGCGCGCAGGACGAGCGCCCTCGTACCGGACTGCCGGCTCGTCGTCCATGAAGACGCCGCGCACGGCATGTTCCTCACGCACGTGGAGCAGGTCAATGGCGAGTTGCTTGAGTTCATCCGTGCGGAGGTCTAAATTGATGCCTTTACATCAACAGGGGATCGCGATGCAGGATGGGCACGCGGACGCGCGCAGCGACGGCTACTTCAGCGACTTCGGTTCGGCGCTGCGCTACTGGCGCACGCGGCGCGGCTACAGCCAGTTGCGCCTGGCAGTGGATGGCGGCGTCTCGCAGCGGCACCTGAGCTTCCTGGAGAGCGGACGGGCGCAGCCGAGCCGGGACCTGGTCCTGAAACTCGGCATCGTGCTCGACGTGCCGTTGCGCCAGAGAAACGCGATGCTGCTCGCCGCCGGCTTCGCGCCCGCCTACCAGGAGCGCAACCTGTCCGACCCGGAACTGTCGTCCGTGATGCAGGCGCTCGACTTCATGCTGCGCCAGCAGGCGCCGTTTCCCGCCCTCGTCGTGGACCGGCTGTGGAACCTCGTGATGTTCAACGAGCCCGCCGCCGGCTTCATGAAGTGGCTGCTGGGCCTGCCTTCCGATGCGGCCATCCCGCGCGACGGCTCCATCAACGTGCTGCGCCTGATGCTCGACCCGAACGGGCTGCGGCCGCGCCTCGTCAACTGGGAGGCCGTGTGCGCGGACAGCCTGTCGTGGATCCAGCGCGAAGCGATGGCGGACGGGCCGGGCAGCGAGACGACGGCGCTGCTGGCCGAACTGTCCGCGTTGCCCGGGATGGCGGCACTGTCCGACGGCCACGTGCCGAACCTCGACCGGCGCGCGCTGCCGTTCCTGCCGCTGACGATCGCTCACCAGGGTGTGGAACTGAACCTGTTTACAACGATCACGACGCTCGGCACGCCGCACGACGTTACCGTGCACGAGTTGCGGCTGGAATCGTTTTTCCCGGCCGACGGTCCGACGGCGGCATGGTTCCGCGAAAATTTTGCGGTGTAATAACACTCATCAATTCCGGTGATTTTTGGTGAAGATGCATCGTCTATGCAGGTTTTTGGTCCAGTAAAATCCTGAAACTGACAATGTGAAATTCGTTAATCGCAACGCGCGCAAGGCTTTTTTCTCCGGTGTATGATGACCCGGTTTTGACCCTATTCGAGCGCATTCAGCCGCAGTAAATGAACGACCTGTCACCTACGCAATCCTGGCCCGACGAGCGGCGCTACCAGTACCTGATCTCCGGGATCAGCGACTATGCCATCTACATGCTCGATCCGAACGGTTACGTCAGCAGCTGGAATGCCGGCGCGAACCGGTTCAAGGGCTATGTTGCGCAGGAGATCCTGGGCGAGCACTTCTCGCGCTTCTACACACCGGAGGACCGCGAAGCGGGGAAGCCGGCACGGGCGCTGTCGATCGCGCTCGCGGAGGGCAAGTACGAGGCCGAGGGCTGGCGCGTGCGCAAGGACGGCTCGCGGTTCTGGGCGCACGTGGTGATCGATCCGATCTACAACGAGGAGGGCGTCCTGCTCGGCTTCGCGAAGGTGACGCGCGACGTCACCGAGCGCAAGCGCGCCGAGGATGCGCTGCGCGAAAGCGAGCAGCGCTTCCGCCTGCTCGTGAACGGCGTCACCGACTATGCGCTGTTCATGCTGTCGCCGGAAGGCACCGTCACCAACTGGAACCCGGGCGCCGAGCGCATCAAGGGCTATAGCCAGGAAGAGATCGTCGGCAGCCATTTCTCGCGCTTCTATACGCCGGAAGACCAGGCCGCGGGCATCCCGAAGCGCGCGCTGGACACGGCCGCGGCGGCGGGCCGCTACGAGTCCGAGGGCTGGCGCGTGCGCAAGGACGGTTCGCGGTTCTGGGCCCATGCCGTGCTCGACGCCATCCGCGGCGACGACGGCGAACCGCTCGGCTTCGCCAAGATCACGCGCGACCTGACGGAAAAGAAGAAGGCCGACGAGGCGCTGGAAAAGGCCAGCATCGCGTTGTACCAGGCGCAGAAGATGGAATCCATCGGCCAGCTCACGGGCGGCGTCGCGCACGATTTCAACAACCTGTTGTCGGTGCTGTCCAGCGGCCTGGAGGTGCTGAACCTGCAGCGGGGCGAGGGCGATGCGCGCACGCTGGAATCGATGCGGCGCGCGATCGACCGCGGCGCGCGCCTGACCCAGCAATTGCTCGCGTTCGCGCGCCAGCAGCCGCTGCAGGCGGAAACGCGCAACCTCAATGCCGTCATCCGCGGCTTCGAGACCGTGCTGCGCCGCGCCGGCAATCCGTCCATCGATTTCGTGATCGACCTCGACCGCAAGGCCCACAATGCCCTGATCGACAGCGCCCGCTTCGAGTCGGCGCTGCTGAATCTCGTCGTCAACGCGCGCGACGCGATGCCGGAGGGCGGCCGCCTCGTCATCGCGACGGGCAATGTCGTGGCGGACGGCCAGCATCCGGCCGGCCTCGCGCCGGGCGACTACGTGCGTGTGACCGTCAGCGACACGGGCACCGGCATGCCGCCGGACGTCGTGGCGCGCGCCTTCGAACCCTTCTTCACGACGAAGGAAGTGGGCAAGGGCACGGGCCTGGGCCTGTCGCAGGTCTACGGCTTCATCAAGCAGTCGGGCGGCGAGGTTGCCATCGACAGCAAGCCGGGCGAAGGCACGACGATCGCGATCTACCTGCCGGCCGTCGTCAATCCCGCCGAGGAGGCACAGGCCGAGCACACGGAGCGCGTCCTCATCGTCGAGGACGAGCCGGACCTGATGGACGTGGCCGCGTCGCTGTTCACGAGCATGGGCTACGAGGTCGTCACGGCGGCCAGCGGGCAGGAAGCGATCGACTTGATGGAACAGCGCGACATCGACATCCTGTTCACCGACGTCGTGATGCCCAATGGCATGAACGGCATCGAGCTGGCCACCTATACGCGCGAGCATTTTCCGACTACCAAGATCATGCTCGCGTCCGGCTATCCGCTGCCGGCCCTCAAGCAGCGGCATGGCGTCGATCTCAACGAGTTCGCGTTCGTCAACAAGCCGTATCGGCTGTCGGACCTGGCGCGGACCTTGCGGTCTGCGATGTGATTACAACCCGAAGATGATGTCGCTGATCCGCTCGTAGATCGGGTCGGCCGACGGCCCGTTGTTCGGCCAGTTCAAGATATCGAAATGGTCGTAGCCGCGGTAATTGCCGAGGAAATTCCACGTCCCCTTGACGGCCTTGCCGTCGTAGTCGCGCACCGGATGGCCGCTCGGCGCGCGCATGCTCACCGTGTTGACCACGCCATCGTTCGGAAACCATGCGCTGTCGATGCGCACGCGGCCCGGCGCGTTCTGTGTGTACGAGCCCATGCCCGGCTGGGCCAGCGAGCCGACGATCCATTCGCCGGCGAACAGCTTGAAGTACGGGATCATGTCCGCGCGCGGATACTGGAACTGGACGTTCTGCACGGGCGCGAGCACGCGGTCCGTGCCGTTGCAGCACCAGGCGCCGGCTTCCGTCGCCAGCGTCCCCACCGAAAAATAATAGGCCGATGGTGACGTCAGCGCCCAGCGGTTGAATTCGCGCGCGCCGTCCGGCGCCAGTTCCCAGTGGGCCAGTTCGTTGTCGAGGATGTCGCGCAAGGGGCTGCGCAGGTTCGGCAGCACGTCCAGCACGGCATCGCGCAGGGTGGTGCCGTCGTGCGGCGCGGAGATCGTCACGACGCTCCTGATCCAGCCCACCTTGCCGCCTTTGTACAGCTCGCCGCCGCCCTCGTCGCCGTCGGGCGAGCCGTGTTCCAGCAACTGGATCAGGGCGCGGATCGTCGTGCCGCCCTGGCTGTGGCCGATCATGTGGACCGGGTGCGCGGCATCCCATTGCGGGTAGAACGCGAGCGGGTAGTTGTCCGGATTGTTGGCCGGATCCGCGGCCCAGCATTTGCCGGCCGGCTTCTGTGCCTGGCCGGGATAGCCATAGCGCGCCACGTGGTGGGCGCCGTAGTCGACGCAGCCGCCCTTGACCTGGGCGTAAAGCTCGGCGGCGCGGTCCCAGTTCGACGCGATCGCGCCCACCTGCGCGGTGAAGACGGTATGCGGGCCGTGGTAGACGGTCAGGTGCGCGGCGATGTTGCCGTAGCCGCCCCAGTACAGGAAGCTGCCGAGCGGATGCGATTCCGGCCCGAAGCCGAGGACGCCGTGCACGAGCACGACGGGATCGTTGTTGGTGGCGCGCGCGGGGGTGCCCAGCAAGGCGGCAAGCGCCAGCAGCGCGCAGGCGCAGGACTTCGTCAGTCGCAACATGTGACTCTCCATTGGACGTGGCGAGCCCATTGTCGGTTTGATATGCGGCACGGAGTTTGCGCTGCCTCGACCGGGACGACGAAACGGCTGCTGCAATGCAACAAAATGGCGTCGGTGTGGCTTGTGCGCACTATACTGCCGCACATTGTGCAACGCGAGGTCAGTTCGCCGCCGTCATGCCCGCCGCATTGCCCACCGCGCCATCGCCCGGCGTGGACGGGGCCGGCGTATTGGATGCCGTGACGGCCGCCTTCTCGGCCAGGTCCGGGTTCCAGACGACGTGCTCGTCCACCGAATACAGGCGGCATGGCTTGTCGCTCTTGGCCGAGCAGGTGGCCAGGGCGCGGGCTTCCGGATCCTCGCCTTCCTCGGCCCAGCACCAGGCGCCGCTGGGCGACACGGCGAACGCGCGCGGCGTCATCTTGGTCAGATATTCGCGGTAGGCGCGCTTGCCGTTCTCGGACAGGAACGGCACGGCCTCGACGTCCTCGATGCCGGCGAAGTTCGTCGCCTGCGGCTGCGGCGGTTCCGGCACCTTGTAGACGACCTTGGTCGGCATGCCGATCTGCTGCAGGAAGTTCATCGTGTCGGCCAGCCATACCTTTTGGCCGTCGCGGCTGGCCAGCATTCCATGCGAATCTCGCTTGAACGGGGCGTACTCGACGAGCTGGGCGCGGCCGCCGGCCTGTTCGAACGCGTCGTGCATGCGCGCCACGAGTTCCGGCGAGAACAGCGAATCATTCTGGCCGTACATCCACAGGCTCGGCAGCTTGTTCTGCGACCCGTACTCGGCGAAGGCCGACACGAGGGCCGAGCGCCAGCCGCAGCCGTTGCTGTCGTCGCGCAGGCCGCCCGCGAAGTTGATCAGGCCGCGCACGCCCGGCAGGTCCTCGGTGCCGAGCGCCATCGTCGCGAGGCCGCCGTACGACTGGCCGGCGACGACGATATGGTCCGCGTCGACCCATTTCTGCGCACGCGCGTATTCGAGGGTGTCCTTGATGTCCTCGGCCTGGGTATAGCCGTTGGCCGTCATGTCGCAGCCATGGTCGTGGTAATAGCCCGTCGAGTTGGCGAAGCCCTGGCGCATCGGCACCATCACGGCATAGCCGCGTGCCACGAACGCGTGGGCCATGTGGTAGAAGCGGTCGCGCGGCTGCAGGTTCGGGTGACCCGGATCCTTGCCGTGGTTGATGATGATGAGCGGGAAGGGCCCCGGGCCGTTCGGCTGGAACACGGTCGTCTCCAGGCGGGCCTGATGGTCCTGGCCGGCCGGGATCAGGACGATGTGCTCGTTGATCCGATAGTCGAGCTGAAGCTCTTGTTCGATGGCGAGACCCGGCAGCAGGGCCAGGGCGGCAATGAAGGCGGAGGTCAGTTTGCGAACGGAAGGGCGGACTTTAAGCATGGAAGACTCTGCAACGACACCGGGTTTGCACTTTTCCCCGAGAACTGCTTGCCTCGCGGAATGAATTGATTCTAAGCACGGTGATTTCTCAGAGCAATGCCCAATTAACCAAATCTCGAACTAAATCTTCACGTGTGGCCACATTTGCCATAACAGGCAGATAATCTGGATGGCCAACGATTGGGATGCCCATGTTTAACTGACATGAATACCGACGACCCCGACGACCGTTTTCTGCAAGCGTTACAAGGCAGCGCGCGCGCCTGGCGCCTCGCGCTCGAACGCCACCTGAAGGCGAACGGCCTGACGATGGCCGGCTGGAACGCACTGACGGCCGTGGCCGACAGCCCCGAACCGCCGTCGCAGCGGGAACTGGCGCGCCGGCTCGGCGTGGACGGCGCCACGCTCGTGACGACCCTCGACCGCCTCGTCGCGGGCGGCCTCGTGCGGCGCGGTTCGGCGCCGGGCGACCGCCGCGTCAAGCGCATTGCGCTCACGCCGCAGGGCGAGGCGGTGGCGGGCCATGTCCACGCGGAAGCGGCCGCGCTGCGGCGCCTGACCGTCGCGCGGCTGGACGCCACCGCCATGGCCGCGGCGGCGGCCGTGCTGGAAGACCTGCAGCGGCTGCTGGAGAACCCATGAGCGACGCCGATTACGCGCCGCGCCAGTGGCATCCCGACGAGCGCCCCACGCTGCCGGGCGGACCATCGTTTCCGAAGCACTCGATGCCGCGCCGCATCGCCTACTTCCTGATCGGCACGCTCGTGACCATCACGGGCGGCCTCGGTAACGCACTCGTCACCGTCAACCTCGTGAACCTGCAGGGCACGCTGGGCGTCTTCGCGGCCGAAGTCAACTGGCTGCCGACGGCCTACGTGATGACCAATGTGTCGATGAATCTGTTGCTGGTGAAATTCCGCCAGCAATTCGGCCTGCGCGCGTTCACCGAATTCTTCCTCGTGTTGTATGCCCTGATCACGTTCGCGCACCTGTTCGTCAACGACCTGGGCTCCGCGATCGCCGTGCGCGCGGCCCACGGCATGGCGGGCGCGGCCCTGTCGACGCTGGGCCTGTACTATAGCCTGCAGGCTTTTAAAAAGGAATGGCGGCCGCGGGGCATCGTGATCTCGACCGGCATCGCGCAGCTGGCCCAGCCGATCGCCTACATCTTTTCCAGGAGCCTGCTGCAGATCGCGGAATGGCGCGGCCTGTATCTGTTCGAGCTCGGGCTCACGCTCGTCACGCTGGCCGCCGTGCTGTGGCTGAAACTGCCGCCGGGCGACCGCTTCAGGGCGTTCCGGCCCGCCGACTTCCTCACGTTTTCCCTGTTCGCGCCGGGCATGGCGTTGCTGTGCGCGGCGCTCACGTTCGGCCGCGTGCTGTGGTGGACGGAGAACGCGTGGGTGGGGATCGCGCTGGCCGTGTCCATCGTGCTGCTGCTGGCCGCGATCTGCGTCGAGCACAACCGCGACAATCCCCTGCTGAACATCCGCTGGCTGACCAACGGGATGATCCTGCGCCTCTCCATCGCGCTGATGCTCGTGCGCGTCGTGCTGTCCGAGCAGAGCGTGGGCGCGGTCGGCTTCCTGCGCCTCGTGGGCCTGAACAACGACGAGATGCAGACGCTGTTCATCGTCATCCTGCTCGCGACGATCCTCGGCATCGTCGTCTCCGTGCTGGTCACCCGGCCGCCGCACCTGATGGCGCCCCAGGTGGTGGCGCTGTTGATCATGGCGCTGGGCGCATGGATCGATTCGAACGCGACCAACGCCACGCGGCCCGCCCAGATGTACGTGAGCCAAGGCCTTCTGGCGTTCGGCGGCGTGATGTTCCTCGGGCCATTGCTGCTTACGCTGCTCGGGTCCGTGATCGCCAACCCCGCGAACCTGATCAGCTTTTCCGTGCTGTTCGGCCTGACGCAGAACCTGGGCGGACTGATCGGCTCGTCGCTGCTGGGCACGTTCCAGCTGATGCGCGAAAAATACCACTCGTCCGTGCTGGCCGAGCAACTGAGTTCGCTCGATCCGCTCGTCGCCGCGCGCATCCAGCAGTACGGGGCGGCGTACGCGCGCCAGCTGGCGGATCCCGCCGCGCGCACGCGCCAGGGCATCTCCGTGCTGACGCAGACGGCCGCGCGGGAAGCGAACATCCTCGCCTACAACGACGTGTTCCTGTTGATTTCCATCATCGCCACCCTGCTGGCCGCGTGGATCTTCGGCCGCTCGCTGTGGCTGAAGTACGTAGCGCCGCCACCGCCGGCGCCGGTGCCGGTGCCGGCACCGCCCGACCCGACCGATTCGCCGATCGCCGTCCCGTCCGGCGACCGCCGCACGGCGCCGCGTCCGCCCCAGCCGACGCCGGCCGTCCCAACCTGAACCGAGCCCCGACCATGCCGGAAACGACCACAACCCAACAAACATCGAACCGCCGCGTCATCGTGAGCGGCCTGCTGTTCGCGTTCATCGCCCTGATCGGCGTCCTGATCGTGCTGTATGCCTGGAACCTGCCGCCGTTCCACAGCGCGCTGCAGACGACGGAGAACGCGCTCGTGCGGGGCCAGGTGACGATCATCAGTCCGCAACTGTCCGGTTACATCGTCGAAGTGGACGTGCAGGATTACCAGGTGGTCCACCAGGGCCAGCTGCTGATGCGCATCGACGACCGCATCTACCAGCAGAGACTGGACCAGGCCAAGGCCCAGCTGGCGACGACACGCGCGGCACTCGCGAACTTCGCGCAAAGCCGCGGCACGGCCAGCGCCACCATCCAGCAGAACCAGGCCGCGGTCGCCAACGCGGCCGCCCAGGCGCAGCGCGCGAATGCCGACCTGAGACGTGTGGAAGAACTGGCGGCCGACGGTTCGCTGTCCGCGCGCGAACGCGACGCCGCCCGCGCTACCCGCGCGCAGACCGTCGCCGCGGCCGAGCAGGCGCGGGCGGCCCTCGAGATCTCGCGCCAGAACCTGCGCACCGTCGACGTCAACCGTGCGTCGCTGGAGGCGGCCGTCGCGAATGCGGAGGCGGCCGTGCGGCTGGCCGAGATCGATTTGTCCAATACCCGCATCACGGCGCCGCGCGACGGCCAGTTGGGGCAGGTGAGCGTACGCCTCGGCGCGTTCGTCAACGCGGGCGCGCAGCTGACGGCGCTCGTGCCGCAGACGATGTGGGTCGTCGCCAACATGAAGGAGACGCAGATGGCCGATGTCCGGCTGGGCCAGCCCGTTACGTTCACCGTCGACGCGCTCAACCGCGCCAGGCTGCGCGGCCACGTCGAGCAGATTTCGCCGGCGACCGGGTCCGAGTTTTCCGTGATCGTGCCGGACAATGCGACGGGTAACTTCGTCAAGATCGCCCAGCGGATTCCGGTCCGCATCAGCATCGACCCGAATCAGGCACTGGCGGCGCGGCTACGGCCCGGGATGTCGGTGGTGGCGAGCATCGACACGAAAGCGAAAGGACAGGCCCGATGAAGCGCCGCCTGATGCTGGGCGCCTGCGCCGCGCTGCTGGCCGGCTGCCGCATCCCCGTGCAGCCGCCGCCGCAGACGACCTTGAGCGTGCCGCCCGCGTGGCGGGGCCAGGTCGGACCGGGTGCGCCCGTCGAGCGGGACTGGTGGCGCGCGTTCGCCGATCCCGCGCTGGACCGTCTCGTCGCGCAGGCGCTGGAACGCAACAACGACGTGCGCACGGCGCAGGCGCGGCTGCAGGAATACCGGGCGCGCGTCCAGGTGGCGCGCGCGGCCGAGGCGCCGACCTTGTCCGTCGGCCTCACGCCCACGCGGGCGCGCGTGATCGGGCCGTTCGGTATGCCGATCGATACGACGTCGATGCAGGGCGCGTTCCAGGCCGCCTACGAACTCGATCCGTTCGGCCGCACGGCCAGCCTGACGGAAGCGTCGCGGTTGGACTACGCCGCGCAGCAGGCGGCAGCGGAGGCGACGGCGCTGTCGGTCGCGGCGACCACGGCGTCCGGCTACCTGAACCTGCGCGGCCTCGACGCCCAGCTGGAACTCGCGCGCGCCACCCTGGCGTCGCGCCAGCGCTCGCTGGACCTGGCGCGCCGCCAGTTCGAGGTCGGCTACAGCTCGCGCCTGGAATTGTCGCAGGCCGAGGCCGAGTACCGCGCCACGGCCGCCGTCGTGCCGCAGCTGGAGCGGGCGATCGCGCAGCAGGAAAATGCCCTCGACATCCTCGCCGGCGCCAATCCCGGCCCGGTCGGACGGGGCACCGCACTGGTTCGCCTGAATGCGCCCGCGATCCAGCCCGGGCTGCCGTCCGAACTGCTGCGCCGGCGGCCCGACATCGCATCGGCCGAACGCGCGCTCGCCGCGGCCGACGCGAGCCTCGCGGCCGCGCGCGACCAGATGCTGCCGTCGTTGCGCCTGACGGCGTCGCTGGGCGCGTACGCGAACGATTTGCCGACGTTGCTGTCATCCCCGACGAGGCTGTGGAGCGTGGGCGGCAGCGTGCTGGCGCCGCTGTTCGACGCGGGCCGGCTGCGCGCCCAGGCCGAGATCAGCGCCTCGCTGCGCGACCGCGCCGTGTTCGCGTACGAAGCCGCGGTGCGCAATGCGTTCGCCGACACGGAGAATGCCCTGGCGGCCGTGCAGCGCCTGCGCGAGCAGCTGGACGAGGTCGAGGCGCGCCGCGTGGCTACGAGCGAAGTTCTGCGCATTGCCCACAACCGCTACCGCAACGGCTATTCGTCGTACCTGGAAGAGCTGGACGCCCAGCGCAACGCCTTCGCCGCGGAGAACGCCGCGCTGCAGCTGCGCGCCGCCTGGCTGCAGGCGCACGTCGACCTGTACCGCGCGCTGGGCGGGGGCTGGCATCAATAACGACACCATGGAGGAGGGAACATGATCAAGATCGGGATCATCGTCGGGAGCACCCGGCCGGGCCGCAAGGCGCTGGACGTGGCGCGCTGGGTGCTGGACATCGCGGGCATGCGCGCCGACGCCGTGTTCGAGCTGGTCGACATCCAGGATTTCAACCTGCCGCTGCTGGACGAGCCCGTGCCGCCGTCGCAGGGCCGGTATTCGCAGCCGCATACGCAGGCCTGGGCCGCCGCCATCGCCGGCTTCGACGGCTACGTGTTCGTCACGCCCGAGTACAACCACGGCACGTCCGGCGCGCTGAAGAACGCCATCGATTTCCTGTACAAGGAATGGAACAACAAGGCCGCCGGGTTCGTCGGCTACGGCAGCGCGGGCGGCTCGCGCGCCATCGAGAGCCTGCGCCTCGTGATGGGCGAGCTGATGGTGGCCGACGTGCGCGCGCAGGTGATGCTGTCGCTGCGCACCGACTTCGAGAATCACACGACCTTCAATCCGGCCGAGCATCACGAGCAATCCGTGGATGCGATGCTGGACCAGGTGGTGGCGTGGAGCCGGGCGCTCAGGACGTTGCGGCCGGATGCGCCCATCACGTCGGCCGACGCGCCGCATACGGGTCAGCGCATGGGCAGCCAGTGACGGCATGGCGGCGGCGTTACAATCGCCGCCCATGACCGCTTCATCCTCTTCCACAAGGCGCGCAACGTGCGCCGCCTGCCTGCGCGCGCAGAGCGCCTGCATCTGCCACTGGGTGCGGCCGCTGTCCAGCCGCGTCGACCTGTTGATCCTGCAACATCCGCTCGAGGTGCGCAACGCCAAGAACAGTGCGCGGCTGCTGCATCTGTGCTTGCCCGGGAGCCGCCTCGAAGTGGGCGAGACGTTCCCTGATCTGCAGGCGCTGTTGTACGCGGATGGGCGCGTACCCGTGCTGCTGTATCCCGAAACGCCCGGCTTCGCGGCGCCCGTGCTTGAACCGGCGCCGCCGGAGCGGCTGCGGCTCGTCGTGCTGGACGCCACCTGGCGCAAGAGCCTCAAGATGCTCCACGTAAATCCCGAACTGCAGCGTCTGCCACGCCTGGCGCTGCACGACGTGCCGGCGTCGGCTTATCGGATTCGCAAGGCGCATGCGCCACACCAGTTGTCGACGCTGGAAGCCGCAGCGCTGGCACTTGGCCAAATGGAAAGCGACGCCGACGCATACCGGCCTCTACTGCAGGCGTTTGACGGTTTTGTGCAACAACAAGCTGCTCTTTTTTTGTGCTTGAACCCATCCTGACATCGGCGTACTATACTGTATAAACATACAGTACTTAAGGAGCGCCGTGTGAATCGGGTCAACAAAGCAAACGCAAGTCGGGCGGTCAGCCAGGTGGTGTTGCCGTTCCCGCAAAAGTCCGCCGAGGTCGTGCCTATCCACGGTCCGATCAAAGGTCGTGGCGCCGTCACCAATATGCAAGGCCGGTACGAAGTGAACGGCCGCGAGCGGTTCGACGACGGCTGGACCGTGCCTGGCGTAAAGGACGAGGCACCGGCGCCCCTCAAGACGACCGTCACGGACGAGATCGCCAAATCGATCCTCAGCCGCAACACGTCGCCGGATATCCCGTTCAGCGTGTCGCTGAACCCGTACCGCGGCTGCGAGCACGGCTGCATCTACTGCTTCGCACGGCCCACACACGCCTACCTGGGCCTGTCGCCGGGTCTCGATTTCGAAAGCCGTTTGTACGCCAAGGTGAACGCGGCCGACCTGCTGCGGCGCGAGCTGGCGCGGCCGGGCTACGTCCCGGAAAACATCGCCATCGGCGTGAACACGGACGCCTATCAACCGTGCGAACGCGAACGCCGCCTCACGCGCGAGGTGCTGGAAGTGCTGGGCGAATGCAACCACCCGTACGGCCTGATCACGAAGTCGTCGCTGATCGAACGCGACATCGACCTGATCGCGCCGATGGCCGAGAAGGGCCTTGCCTGCGCCGCGATTACCCTGACGACCCTGGACGGCGAAATCTCGCGCACGCTCGAACCGCGCGCGGCCGCGCCGGCCCGCCGCCTGCGCGCGATCCGCACGCTGACGGAAGCCGGGATCCCCGTCAGCGTGAGCGTCGCGCCGATCATCCCGTTCATCACGGAACCGGAAATCGAGCGCATCCTGGAAGCCGCGAAGGACGCTGGCGCCGTCGGCGCGCACTACACGGTGCTGCGCATGCCGTGGGAAGTGAATCCGCTGTTCCAGCAATGGCTGCACGCCCACTTCCCGGACCGCGCCCAGCGCGTGATGAACCGCATCCGCGACATGCGCGGCGGCAAGGACTACGACAGCGACTTCAGCAAACGCATGACGGGCGAGGGCATCTGGGCCGACCTGATTCGCCAGCGTTTCACGAAGGCCATCAAGCGCCTGGGCCTGGATGGCTATATGGGACGGTTCCACAAGCTGGACGGCTCGCAGTTCAAGCGGCCGCTCGTGGTGCCGAAGACGATCGTCAAGCCGACCAGCGCGGCGGCGGCGCAGATGGATCTGTTTTAAACGTTCGCCGTCGTGTCCGACGGCGTCAGCGACAGCACGTGCGCCGCGACGGGGCGCCCGTGCAGGTTGAGGCGGTTGCACGCGAGGCATTCATGCACCGCCCCGGCCTTGCGGGCAACGCCGAGGCTAGCCTGGTTGCCGTCCGCGACGACGATTTCGACCCGCGCCTGGCCCAGGTGCTCGAACGCATGACGCGACAGCGCCCGGATGGCCGCCAGAGCCGCACCTTGCCCCTGGGACGAGGTACGCACCCAGTAGCCGAGGTTACAGAAGCCGTGCAGGCGATTGAACTGGTTGAGGCCTGCCGCGCCGACGTAGTGCCGGCCGTCCGGCCCGAAAATGCCGAACTCGTGCGCGCTGCCATCGGCACGCGCGGCAGCGCAGAACGCGATCCAGGCCAGCGCATCGGCATCGTCGTAGGCGGCATGGGCCCAGGGCATCCACGGGCCGAGGCTCGCCATCGATTCGTGGACCGCGGCCGCCATCGCCGGCGCGTCGTCCGGGACGAGGGGACGCAGGAGAAAACCGTCGGCGTGGATGGGCTGTGTCATGTCAGCATGATAACCGGTCAGTTGTAGCGATGCAGGCTCTCGGCTACGATTGCGTTCTTTATATCGGCGGATGGGCAGGCGGGATATGGTGGAGCAGGACAATACGGTGCAGCGCGTCGTCTTCGTGGGCGCGGAATCGACGGGGAAGTCGACGTTGTCCGAGCATCTGGCACATGCCTACGACACGGTCGCGGTGCCCGAGATCGGCCGCTTCATCTGGGAAGAAAAACAGGGCAAGCTGGGGCCGGACGACTACGTCGAGATCGCCGTCAGGCACCGCGCCGCCGAGGACGCGGCGATGGCGCAGGCGCGGCGCTGGCTGTTCGTCGACACGAATGCGCTGACGACACTGCTGCTGGGCATGGAGTTCCGCCAGGTCGGCGACCCGCCGCCGGCCGAGCTGCTGCGCTGCGCCGGCGAATGCCGCGCGCGCTATGCCCACACGTTCGTCTGCGCGGACGACATCCCGTACGAGGAACAGGACGTGCGCGAGAACGAGGCGTGGCGCGGGCGCATCCAGCGACTCGTGCTGAAGGATCTCGACGCCCGCCGCATCCCGTACACCGTCGTGCACGGCAGCGTGGAAGAGCGGGCAAGCCAGGTGCGCCGGGTGCTCGACGGCGTCGTTTAGACGATCGTGCCCGGCAATTCGATACCGTGCAGGCGCCGGAACAGCTTCAGCGCGAAGCCGTCCGTCATGCCGGAAATATAGTCGGTCGCGCCGAGCAGGCGCGCGTACGGCGTCGTACCGCGGCTGAATTGCTGCGGGATGATTTGCGCGATCTTGCGGTCGGCCGCCGACCGCTCCGCTTCCGGCTTGACGAGCGCCGGCACGATCTTGCCCAGCAGCCCGCCGAGGATCTCGAAGCCGGCCGCTTCGATCTGCAGCACGGAAGGCGTCGCATAGATGCGCTCGCGCGACAGCGTCGCGATCGCCTTCAGCTCGGGCGCGAAGCGCGATGCGCCGGCGAGGTCTTGCTCGAAGCGGCCGTCCATGATCGTGTCGTAATGCTCGCGGAACACATCCAGCGCGGCGCCGATGAGATGGCCGATGGCGCGGGCACGCAGGTATTCCACGCGGCCCGTGTCGTCCGCGAGCTGGCGGTAGGACGGGCTCTCGGCCGCGCCGCCCGGGAAGGCGAGGGGCCACAGCAGTTGCCGCGCCTCGTCGAAGGACACGCGGCCCAGACGGTGACCGTCTTCCAGGTCGACGATGCCGTAGCAGATGTCATCCGCCGCTTCCATCACGAAGGCGAGCGGATGGCGCGTCCAGGCGCCCGGGGCCTTGCGCACGAGTCCGACCTGGGTGGCGACCCGTGCGGCCGTTGCCGCGTCGTCCGCGAAGTAGCCGAATTTCTTTTCGCTGATCCTGTCCCTGGCCGACGGCAGGTCGGACGCGCGCGGGTATTTCATGAACGCCGCGAGCACGGCATAGGTGAGCTGGAATCCGCCATGGTCGACGGCATTCTGCAGGCGCGTGACGAGGCGGAAGCCCTGGGCATTCCCTTCGAAGCGCAGGAAATCCTGGCGTTCGCGCTCGGTGAGGTCGGCCAGCCAGCGTTCCTCGTGCTCGGCGAACCATGACTGGATCGCAGCTTCACCCGAGTGGCCGAACGGCGGGTTGCCGATGTCGTGGGCGAGGCAGGCGGCGGCCACGATGCTGCCGAAGTCCTGCGGCGCCATCGACAACGCGGGTTCGCGCTCCTTGATGAATTCGCCGCACAGCATGCCCAGCGAGCGGCCCACCGACGACACTTCGATGCTGTGCGTGAGGCGCGTGCGTACGTAATCGCTGTCCGACAGCGGGAACACCTGCGTCTTGTCCTGCAGGCGCCGGAACGCGCTCGAATACACGAGCCGGTCCCAGTCGCGCATGTATTCGGTACGGCTGCCGCCGTCGCCCCGGTCATCCTCGCGGCCCAGGCGCATCGTCGACACCAGGCAGTCCCATTCCATCGACATCAATCTCTCCATAAATTATCAGGCGGCCCAGTGTAGCGCGCTCGCGTCAATAAATGGTTGACAGTATCAACTTGGTTGTATATCTTACGATGTATCTTACGATATAAGGGGCGATCATGCCACACCACCATCCACATCATCATCATCACCATCACCTTCATCACGACCACGGACACGCAGGGTTCGCGCCGCACCACCGGCATGGTCCCGGCGGTCCCGGCGGCCACCATGGCCGGGGCCGCGGTCCGGGCGGCTTTGGCTTTTCCGACGACGGCGGGCTGCCGCGCGGACGCAAGCTGTCGTCGGACGACCTGCAATTGCTGCTGCTGGCCCTCATCGCCGAACAGCCGAGCCATGGCTACGAGCTCATCCGGGCCTTGGAAGCCCGCTCGGGCGGCTTCTACGTACCGAGCCCCGGCATGATGTATCCGGCACTCGCCGCGATGGAAGACCTGGGCTGGGTGACCATCGAGCTCGAAGGCACGCGCAAGCGTTATGCGTTGTCCGACGACGGCCGCGCCCATCTGGACGCGAACCGCGAACACGTCGACATGCTGCTCGCCCGGCTGCAGGAGGCCGCGCGCAAGATGGAATTGATGCGCAGCGCGCTCGCCGAAGGAGAAGAGGGGCCGGGCGGACGCGGTGCGTTCAGCGCCGAGTTGCACGACGCACGCCACGCACTCAAACGGGCACTGGCCTCGCGGGCGGGCGCGTCCGCCGAGGAGCAGCAGCGCATCGCCGCCGTCCTGGCGCGCGCCGCCGCCGAGATCGAGCAGGGCGGCGCAGCCGGCTGAAGCTCAGCCCGCGAGTGCGTCGGGCAGCCGGCGGGCCATGCCTCGACGCATTCGCAGTCCCGGACGCTCGACCGCCACGTACAGCAGCGCCGCCACGGCCAGCGAGGCTCCGTTGTACAGGACGAACGCGGCGAACGGTGCGTTGGCCGCCACATCGCCCGCCACGCCGTCGAGCCACGCAACCACCTGGCGATGCGTCAGGTACAGGCTGAACGCGAGTCGGGCGAGCACTCGGATGCCCGGCAGCGCCCGGCATCCGAGCGGCGTACACGGACTCAGTGCACCGAGCAGTAGGCAGGCGCAGCCGAGGGCCACGAGCGGATAGAGAAAAACGGCACCGCCACGGCCAAGCACATCGACCCGCGTGGCCGCGACAAGCAGCGCCAGGCCCGCGCCGAGTAGCACCCATCCGTGCGACAGCACGCGCGTCCACCAGGCTGGACGGAACGCGCGCAAGGCAGCCAGCAGGACACCGGCCAGCAACCCGTCGACCCGCGTCCATGTCGGGCTGTAGATCCTGCCGACGTAGCCCGCGACCGCGCGCGCTGCGTCTCCGCCCGGCGCGAGATGCGGCGCGATCGCATGCCGCCATTCCCAGTCGCGCAACAGCATGCCGGCACCGAACAGCAGGGCGGCACCGGCGCTTGTCGCGAGCACGCCCGGCATCCGTCCGCGACGCGCCAGCAGCCATGCAGCCAGCGGGAACAGCAGGTAGAAATGCTCCTCGACGCACAGCGACCAGGCGTGTGAATACGCCCGCTGCGTGAGGTGGTCGGGCAAGACGTTCATGGTGAAGGTGAGGAATTGCCAGGCGGGCGGCATCGTCCCGGCCTCGCGCCATGCCGGCAGCGCGAGATACAGCGCCAGCACCGCGAGGTAGGCCGGCAGGATGCGCCACGCCCGGCCCGCGACGAAGCCCGCCCAGTCCGGCGTGCGGCCGACCGCCAGGTCGCGCAGCACGGGCCACCCGATCAGGTAGCCGCTGAGCACGAAGAACAGGTCGACACCCATCCAGCCATGCCGCCCGGGGCCCGAGACGTCGATGCCGTGGCTGGACAGGTGGTACAACATGACGACGCCGATGGCGATGGCGCGCAGCAGATCGAGGCCGGGCGCGCGGGGCGACGGCGAAGGCGACGGCGAAGGCGAAGTCGGAACGGGTGATGGATGCATGGCGCGCAAGTCTACCCGAGCGTAAGGCGTCAAGACTCGGCAATCATCACCGCGTCTCGGCGAGTGCGTTGGCGGTCGCGACCCGCCTGTCGTATGCTGGCGCCGATTCCATTTCTCCTGTTCACATCATGTCCCGCGATACGATCGTCGACACCAGCAAACTACTGAGCTACGTGCTGCGCCATCGCCCGGACAGCATCGGCCTTCAGCTCGATACCAACGGCTGGGCCGATGTCGACGCGCTGTTGCAGCGTCTGGCGGAACATGGCAAGCCGGTCGCGCGCGAACTGCTCGACCGCGTCGTCGCGAACAACGACAAGCAGCGTTTCGCGTTCGATGCCACCCGTACCCGCATCCGCGCCAGCCAGGGACACTCGATCCAGGTCGACCTGGCCCTGCAGCCGGCGCAACCGCCGGACGTGCTGTACCACGGCACGGCGAGCCGCTTCCTGAAGTCGATCCTCGCGTCGGGCCTGCGCGCCGGCAACCGCCAGCACGTGCATCTGTCGGGCGACGTCGGCACCGCTCGCCGCGTCGGTGCACGCTACGGCTTTCCCGTCATCCTGCGCGTCGACACGGCCCGCATGCGCGCGGATGGCGCCGTGTTCTACCGCTCGGACAACGGCGTCTGGCTGACTGGTCCCGTGGCGCCGCGCTACCTGCGCGTGCTGGATGGGAACAGTCGCAACGGCGATTGAGAAGCGGCTCAGCGCTCGTCGGTCGCGGCAGCCAGCAGTTCGGCCGTGTCGCCCGCACCCATCCTGCGCGCCGCGTCGAGGATCGCATTGCCGTCCGCGTCCGGGCGGAACGGGTCGGCGCCGCGCGCCAGCAGCAGGCGGACGATGTCCCCGCGGTTGAACATGGCGGCGAACATCAGCGCCGTCTTGCCGTTCGGGCCCGCGTGGTCGACCGCCGCGCCGTGGTCCAGCAGCAGGGTCGCGATCGCCAGGTCCCCCTTGAAGGCGGCGCCGGCCAGCGGAGTCTGGCCGGCGTCGTTCATGAGTTCCAGATCGGCGCCATGCTCCAGCAGTACCCGGGCCGCGTCCGCATGGCCGTGGTAGCAGGCCAGCATCAGGAGGCTGTCGCCGCGTTCGTTGCGCAGGTTGGGCGGCAGGCCCTGGCCCAGCAGCGTCGCGAGTTCGGCGGCCTCGCCGGTGCGCGCGAAGTGGAAGACCTTGCGCACGAAGGCCAGCGTGTCTTCGTCGAGTTCGCTGGCCGATGGCGGATGAGGCGGTGGTTGCATCGTGGTCTCCTGTGCGTGAAAGCTCGACAGGATTAGAACATAAAGCCGCCGCGCGCACGGCAGCGCCGGATTCGCGCGATATCAAACCCGGCGCTGGAACTCTTCCAGGTGCCGTTCGATCTCAAACACATGCGGGTCGGGCTTGCCGAGTGCGCGCAGGGCCTTGGCCAGTTCCAGCAGGTATTCGCTGTTCGGTCCGCTCGGGCCGCGCGCGGTGGCGATTTGTAGCGCAATGTCGCGCTCACTCGCCGGACCGAGGTACGCGGCGTTTTCGTGCGTGGCGATGTAGACGAGGCCTTCGGTGGCGCTCCCATCCTCGAAGCGGATGTCGGTCGCCAGGCGCAGGTAGCCGTTCTTCTCGCGGTAGTCGAGGTGCGCGAATTCCTCGGGCGTGACGAGGTAGGCCATGCCGTGGCACGTCGCGTCCGGGTCCGGCACCAGGGTCACGACCCGGCCCGGCGCCGTCTCGGTGCCGCGGTGGTCGTGCGAGCCTTGCCAGAAGCGCCGCGTCCATCCCGTGATGCTCGCGGGGCGCCGTTCGATGTAGGGGAAGTCGGCCTTGAAGATGAGGGAGCCGTAGCCGAACAGCCAGACGCTGGCGTGGTTGTCGAACCTGCCCATGCGCTGGTTGATCGCGATGGTGTTATGGGACATCGATGAAAGGAGGTTGCGTGGAGGAAGCTGCATTCTAGCGCGGCCGTTCGGCGGCGTCAGGCGCGTGGCCGCAATGCGCCCGCGGGATTGTGGGCCGCGCCGACCCAGTCGAACAGGAACGCGATGAAGGCGGCCGCGGCCGGCGACAGCGACCGCTGTTCGCGTGTGTAGACGAAGAAGCGGCGCGTCAGCACGGGCGCGTCGAGCGGCAGCATGCGCAGGCCGTGCAGGCGCACGAGCGGCGCGGCGTAAGGCATGCAGACGGTGACGCCCAGGCCGGATGCCACCATGGCCAGCGCGGTGGTCATGTACGTGACTTCGTGGGCCGGCCGCAGCGTCGGCTCGTGCAGCGTGTCCGCGCTGCCGGCTGTCGATTCGGCGGCGCCGCCGTTGCCGTTGCCGCTGCCGCTGCTGCGGCCACGGCCCATGTCCGCCAGCAGCCGCTCCGTGAACTGGCCGCGCAGGGTGATCAGCGGATGCGCGGCCAGGTCGCTCCAGCCGAGCCGGCGGCGCTTCGCCAGCGCATGATCGGTCGGCAGCACCGCTTCGAACGGCATCTCCATCAGCTCGCGTGCTTCCAGTTGCGGGGCGTTGTCGCGTTCGGGGCCGATGCCGAAGTCCGTCTCGCCGGACAGCACGCGCGTCGTGACGGCCTCGACCGGCGAATCGGACAGGCTGATGCGGATGTCCGGGTAGCGCGTGCGCCACGCGGCGATCACCTGCGGGAGCAGGGTGCAGGCCATCAACTGGGGCACGGCCACGCGCACGATGCCCTTCCTGAGTTGCGCCTGGTCCGCAATGTTCGCAAGCGCACGGTCGAGATCGTCGATCATCTGGCTGAATAGGGGGGACAGCTCGTTCCCTGTTTCGGTCAAGGCGATACGCCGCGTGCTGCGGTCGACGACGCGGACGCCGAGCGTCTGTTCCAGCTCCTTGATCAAACCGGACAAGGCCGATTGTGTAACGTGCATGTACTGTGCGGCAAGCGTAAAGTTACCGGTCTTTGCCAGGGCAACAAGGGCGCGCATCTGGCGCAGGGTAGGATTCATCAGAAAGTCCGATAAATAGGACGGAAAATATTGTTTGTATGATAGTCCGTTTTAATTTTTAATGGCGGAAACACTTAATCGTTGAAGGAAACGCCATGAAACTCGCTACCCTGAAGTCGGGCGGCCGCGACGGTACGCTCGTC
The DNA here is from genome assembly GCF_030411975.2 of Massilia orientalis. NCBI lineage: Bacteria > Pseudomonadati > Pseudomonadota > Betaproteobacteria > Burkholderiales > Oxalobacteraceae > Massilia > Massilia orientalis. Next base: position 119,045 of record NZ_JASNRB020000009.1, read on the forward strand.
GTCGTCAGCCGGGACCTGGTCACGTGCCAGGCCGTCCCCAGGATCGCCCGCACCCTGCAGCAGGCGCTGGACGACTGGGACCATGTCGCGCCGACGCTGCGCCAGGTCTATGAGCAACTGAATGCCGGCAAGGCCACCGAGGCGGAATCCTTCATCGAGGAAGCATGCGCGTCGCCGCTGCCGCGTGCCTACCAGTGGGCCGACGGCTCCGCCTACATCAACCATGTGGAACTCGTGCGCAAGGCGCGCGGCGTGCAGGTGCCGCCGTCGTTCTATACCGATCCGCTGATGTACCAGGGCGGTTCGGATTCCTTCGTCGGCCCGTGCGATCCGATCGCCGTGCTGTCCGAGGAGTGGGGCGTCGACCTTGAGGCGGAAGTCGCGGTCGTTACCGGCGACGTGCCGATGGGGGCCACCGTGGAGCAGGCGGCCCGGGCCATCCGCCTCGTCATGCTGGTCAACGACGTCTCCCTGCGCAACCTGATACCGAAAGAGCTGGAAAAAGGCTTCGGCTTCTTCCAGTCCAAGCCGGCCAGCGCGTTCTCCCCGGTGGCCGTGACACCGGACGAGCTCGGCGATGCCTGGCGCGACAGCAAGTTGCACCTTCCGCTGCTGGTGACGTTGAACGACGAGCCGTTCGGCCGTCCCAACGCGGGCGACGACATGACGTTCAGCTTCGCGCAACTGGTCGCGCACGCCGCGAAGACGCGTGAGCTGGCAGCCGGTTCCATCATCGGCTCGGGCACGGTGTCGAACAAGCAGGGCAGCCTGCATGGATCGAGCATCGCCAACGGCGGCGTGGGCTATTGCTGCCTGGCGGAGCTGCGTATGTACGAGACGATCGAACACGGCGCGCCCGGCACGCCTTTCCTGCGCTTCGGCGATACTGTCCGTATCGAGATGCTCGATGCCGACGGCGCCAGCGTGTTCGGCGCCATCGACCAGGAGGTAGCACACTATCACGGGAGGAAGGAATGAAGCTCTATACCTATTTCCGCAGTTCGGCCGCATACCGGGTGCGTATCGCGCTCAACCTGAAGGGGCTGAAGTACGACGCGGTCCCGGTGCACCTTTTGCGTGGCGGCGGTGAGCAGCTGCAAGAGAACTACGTCAAGATGAATCCCAGCGGTCTCGTCCCCACCTTCCAGGACGACTACATCACGCTCACGCAGTCGATGGCCATCCTCGAATACCTCGAGGATGAATACCCGCAAGTCCCGCTGCTGCCGAAGGATGCTTCCGGCCGCGCGCGCGTGCGCGAGCTCGCGCAGATTATTGGCTGCGACATCCATCCTGTAAACAATCTGCGCGTGCTCCGCTACCTCGTCAAGGACCTCGGCCTGTCGGAAGAGATCAAGACGCAGTGGTACCGCCACTGGCTCGTGGGCGGCCTCGAGGTGCTGGAGAAGCACCTGGCGCGCGACCCGAGCGCGGGCCCGCTGTGCCACGGCTACCTGCCGACGATCGCCGACTGCTTCCTCGTGCCCCAGGTGTTCAATGCGCAGCGCCACGGCATCGACATTACTGTCTATCCGAACATCGCGCGCATCAATGCCGCGTGCGTCGAACTGCCCGCCTTCGTGGCGGCGCATCCGTCCAACCAGCCGGACGCCGAGTAAAGCGACCGGCAGATTGACGACGCGGCGCTGCTCAGTGCCGCGTCTGCGAGCCGAAAGTCGAGCGATCCGGCTCGGCCGGCGTCGAGATCTCTTCCAGCGTGTGATCGATGCCGGCCGAATGCTTGGCCGCCATGTCGCCAAGGGAAACGATGCCGATCACTTCCTGCGATTGCTCGTCGACGACGGGTACGCGGCGGATCTGCACGTCGCCCATCTGGCCCAGCACCTCGTCCACCGTCTGGTTCGGCGCGCAGGTGCGCACGTCGGTGCTCATCACGTCGCCCACGCGTGTCTGGCCCGGCGCCTGGCCGGCCGCCGTCGAGCGGACCGTGATGTCGCGGTCGGTGATCATGCCGACGAGCTTCTGGCCGTCCAGCACGGGGATCGAGCCCACATTCAATTCATCCATCATCTGCGCGGCGCGCTGCACGGTGTCCTGCGGCGAAATGCTTTGCACGTCGCGGGTCATCACATCCTGAATGGTCTGCATTTGAACTTCCTCCTGATCTTCACACGGCGATGCATGATGCATGCTTTCGCGAAGATCGGACGCTACGTTGACTCGCGGAACAGTCCGTGAATACGGGGCTTGTGCGAAGCCGGCTCGGCTACAATCTGCGGCTCTTTGACTCGCAACGACACCATGCCTATTCCCGCGCCCGTCCTCGAAGCCTTGCAGCGCGCCGACGCCTCGTGGCGCCCCCATCTGATCACCGGTCTCGACGCGATGATGCGCGCGACGCCGGACTACCTGCCGGACCTCGCCAGCGATCAATACCTGCCGACCGGCGGCCGCCTGTTTGCGGCGTTCGCACTGCCGCTGCCCGACGTGCGCTACGTGCTCGTGGGGGAGGGCCCGTATCCGCGCGAGGAGAGCGCGACCGGCGTGTGCTTCATGGACGGTGCCGTCGGACCATTGTGGTCGGAGACAGGCCTGTCGAAGCCCGTCAACCGCGCGACGTCGCTGCGCAACTTCATGAAGATGCTGCTCGTGGCCGAGGGCCGGCTGAGCGAGGACGACACGGGCGGCGCGGCATTGGCCCCGGTCGCGAAGGCGGCGCAAATGGATGGCTCGATCCAGACCCTGGCCGAGCTGCAGGACAACCTGCTTGGCCACGGGTTCCTGTTACTGAACGCTGCCCTCGTGTTCCGCAAGCACGTGCCCCCGGTCCAGGAAGCGCGTGCGTGGGTACCGTTCCAGCGCGCCGTGTTTGCCGCGCTGGCGGAACGGGCCGACAAGCCGACGCTGGTCCTGTGGGGCAAGATCGCGGAGCAATCGAACAAGGTGCCGGAGACGGCCGGCCTGCCGCAGATCCACGCCGAGCACCCGTACAACCTGTCGTTCATCCGCCACGAAGGGATGCAGAAACTGTTCGGGCCGATGCATTTGCTGCACCGCCGTTAAATTCGGGGTCAGAGCACATTTTTGCGCAATTGATCCAATGCTGTTCGACCGGCTGAGGGCAGGAGGGGGCGGCAACGATCTCCAGGCAGCCGCCATGTCGTCCGCTGACCGAAGCGCCAATGCCCGGCGCGAAACTTGGCAGGAAGCCATTGCCAAAAAAAGGGCTCTGACCCCGAATTGTCCTGACCCCGAATTGTCGAGGCGTTTGCTGCACCGCGGCTAAAAAAGAGGGGGCCAAGCAAAGGCTGGCGAAATACGCTATACTTGACTAAATCGATCAACTAATCAGGTTTTTCTCAACGTCCCGAGGAACGGATGAAAGCAGACGAGAGCCTGGGCGGTTGAAGAGAAGCAAGATTTTAACACTGTCTGGAAAACCAACCGGGGTTCTGATGCGTCTGACCACCAAAGGCCGTTTTGCTGTTACCGCGATGATCGACCTCGCCCTGCGCCAGGGCAATGGTCCGGTCACGCTGTCGGGCATCAGCCAGCGCCAGGCCATTTCGCTGTCGTACCTGGAGCAATTGTTCGGCAAGCTGCGCCGGCACGAGATCGTCGAGTCGGTGCGCGGCCCGGGCGGCGGCTACAGCCTCGCGCGCAGCGCCGACAAGGTGACCGTCGCGGACATCATCATCGCCGTCGACGAGCCGATCGATGCGACCCAGTGCGGCGGCAAGGAAAACTGTCACGGCGCCGATGCCGCCAGCGGCACCCGCTGCATGACCCACGAACTGTGGGCCACGCTGAACGCGAAGATGGTCGATTTCCTCGACTCGGTGACCTTGCAGGATCTCGTCGACCAGCAGAAGCAGAAAGAACAGAACGTCGTGGTGATGCATCGCCACGCGCCGTCGGACAATACTGAAGCTAAGCATATTGGAGTGAACTGATGAACGCGCCCTTGGACAAAAAAATCGAGCAGAGCTTCGTGACTGCGCCGCATTTCCCGATCTACATGGATTATTCGGCCACGACGCCGATCGATCCGCGCGTGGCGGACAAGATGATTCCGTACCTGCGCGAGCAGTTCGGCAATCCGGCGTCGCGCAGCCACGCTTACGGCTGGAGCGCCGAGGCGGCCGTCGAAGAGGCGCGCGCGCAAGTCGCAGCGCTCGTCGGCGCCGATCCGCGCGAGATCATCTGGACCTCGGGCGCGACCGAATCGAACAACCTCGCGATCAAGGGCGCGGCGCAGTTCTACAAGTCCAAGGGCAAGCACATCATCACGGTGAAGACCGAGCACAAGGCCGTGCTGGACACCGTCCGCGAACTGGAACGCCAGGGCTTCGAGGCAACCTACCTGGAACCGCAGGACAATGGCCTGATCACGCTGGAGCAGCTGGAAGCGGCGATGCGTCCGGACACGATCCTCGTCTCCGTGATGCTCGTGAATAACGAGATCGGCGTGGTCCAGCCGATCAAGGAAATCGGCGAACTGTGCCGCAAGAAGGGCATCATCTTCCACAGCGACGCGGCGCAGGCCACCGGCAAGGTCGAGATCAACCTGGAAGAGCTGAAGGTCGACCTGATGAGCTTCAGCGCGCACAAGACCTACGGTCCGAAAGGCATCGGCGCCCTGTACGTGCGCCGCAAGCCGCGCGTGCGCCTGGAAGCGCAGATGCACGGTGGCGGCCACGAGCGCGGCCTGCGTTCGGGCACGCTGGCTCCGCACCAGATCGTCGGCATGGGCGAAGCGTTCCGCATCGCGCAGGAAGAGATGGACACCGAACTCGCGCGCATCAAGGCGCTGCGCGACCGCCTGGCCAAGGGCCTGCTGGAGATCGAAGAGGTCTACATCAACGGCGACATGGAACACCGCGTCCCGCACAACCTGAACGTGTCGTTCAACTTCGTCGAAGGCGAATCGCTGATCATGGCCGTCAAGGACATCGCCGTGTCGTCGGGTTCGGCCTGCACCTCGGCGTCGCTGGAACCGTCGTACGTGCTGCGCGCCCTGGGCCGCAGCGACGAGCTGGCGCACAGCTCGATCCGCTTCACCATCGGCCGTTTCACGACCGAGGAAGACATCGACTTCGCCATCAAGCTGCTGAAGGAAAAAGTCGGCAAGCTGCGCGAACTGTCGCCGCTGTGGGAAATGCACAAGGATGGCATTGACCTGAACTCGATCCAGTGGGCAGCCCACTAATTCACCGAACAGAACACCAAGGAGCACTACCATGGCATATTCCGACAAGGTCCTGGACCACTACGAAAACCCGCGCAACGTCGGCTCGTTCGACAAGAATTCCGACGACGTCGGCACCGGCATGGTCGGCGCACCGGCCTGCGGCGACGTGATGAAGCTGCAGATCAAGGTGAACGAAGCCGGCGTGATCGAAGACGCGAAATTCAAGACGTACGGCTGCGGTTCGGCGATCGCATCGAGCTCGCTCGTGACCGAATGGGTCAAGGGCAAGTCGCTGGACGAAGCCCTGTCCATCAAGAACACGCAGATCGCCGAAGAACTGGCGCTGCCGCCGGTGAAGATCCACTGCTCGATCCTGGCCGAAGACGCCATCAAGGCGGCCGTCGCCGACTACAAGACCAAGCACGCGACCGAAAAAGCGTAACGTCGTAACCCCAAGCTGGAGAGTGAAATGGCTGTGACCCTGACCGAAAAAGCCGCAAAGCACATCAACCGTTACCTCGAACGCCGGGGCAAGGGCGTGGGCCTGCGTTTCGGCGTGCGCACGACCGGCTGCTCCGGCCTGGCCTACAAGCTGGAATACGTCGACGAAGCCAGTGCCGAAGATACGGTCTTCGAATCGCATGGCGTGAAGGTCTTCGTCGATCCGAAGAGCCTGGCGTACATCGACGGCACCGAGCTCGATTTCGCCCGCGAAGGCCTGAACGAAGGCTTCCGCTTCAACAACCCGAACGTCAAGGACAATTGCGGTTGCGGCGAAAGCTTCCGCGTCTGACCGGGAGCGCCGGAACGTGCAAAACCATTTCGAGCTGTTCCAGCTGCCGGCCAGGTTCGACGTCGACATGGACGCGCTGGACGCGGCCTACCGCGAAGTCCAGGGCCGCGTCCATCCGGACCGCTTCGTGAACGCGAGCGACGCGGAAAAACGCGTCGCGATGCAATGGGCCACGCGTGCCAACGAGGCCTACCAGACCCTGCGCAACCCGATGCTGCGCGCGCGCTACCTGTGCGAGCTGAATGGCGTCGACCTGCAGACCGAGTCGAACACCGCAATGCCGATGGACTTCCTGATGGAGCAGATGGAGCTGCGCGAAGCGCTGTCCGACGCGCGCGACGCGAAGGATGCCGGCGCGCTCGACGAGCTCGATGCGCGCATCCGCGGCGAGCGCAAGCAGCGCCTGGCGCAGGTCGGCAAGCTGCTCGACGCCGGGGACTACCAGCAGGCGGCGCAGGGCGTGCGGGCGCTGATGTTCCTCGATAAATTCGGCGACGAATTGCATTACGCGTTCGAGGCATTAGAGTCGTAGGGTGGGCTCTCCGGGCCCACGCGTAACGCCAACATGCGCGAACGTTACGCAACGCGCCGCGAACGTATCCAATAATAAAACCAGGTAACACGACCATGGCACTATTGCAGATCTCCGAACCCGGCATGTCGACCGCGCCGCACCAGCACCGGCTGGCGGTGGGCATCGACCTGGGCACCACCAATTCCCTCGTCGCGACCGTGCGCCATTCGATCCCGGAAGTGCTGACCGACGAGGACGGCCGCTCGCTGCTGCCATCGATCGTGCGCTACCTCCCGAACGGCCACGCCAATATCGGCTACAAGGCCATGGCGGCCCGCACCACCGATCCGAAGAACACCGTCGTCTCCGTCAAGCGCTTCATGGGCCGCGGCCTGAAGGACATCGCGCACGTCGAGAACCTGCCGTATGACTTTGTCGATGGTGGCCGCGAAGGCGGTCACGGGATGGTCCAGCTGAAGACCGTGGCCGGCGTGAAGTCGCCGGTGGAGGTCTCCGCGCAGATCCTGGCCACGTTGCGCCAGACCGCGGAAGACGCGCTCGGCGACGAACTGGTCGGCGCGGTGATCACGGTACCGGCATACTTCGACGACGCGCAGCGCCAGGCGACGAAGGACGCGGCCCAGCTGGCCGGCCTGAACGTGCTGCGCCTGCTGTCCGAGCCGACGGCCGCCGCCATCGCGTATGGTCTCGACCACGGCAAGGAAGGCGTGTTCGCCGTGTACGATCTGGGCGGCGGCACGTTCGACATCTCGATCCTCAAGCTGTCGAAAGGCGTGTTCGAAGTGCTGTCCACGGGCGGCGATTCCGCGCTCGGCGGCGACGACTTCGACCAGCGCCTGTTCTGCTACATCACCCAGCAGGCCGGCCTCGCGCCGCTGTCCGACGTCGACACCGCCACGCTGATGGTCAAGGCGCGCCAGGCCAAGGAACTGCTGTCGACGAACGAAGAGACGACCGTCGAGGCGATCCTGAAATCGGGCGAAGTCGTGCAGGTGACGATCACCGCGAAGACCTTCGCCGAGATCACGCAGCCGCTCGTCGCGAAGACGATGAACGCCGTGCGCAAGGCGATGCGCGACGCGAACGTGTCCGTGGAAGACGTCGATGGCGTCGTGCTCGTCGGCGGCGCCACGCGCATGCCGCACATCCGCCGCGCCGTCGGCGATTTCTTCAAGACGATCCCGCACGCGAACATCGACCCGGACAAGGTCGTCGCGCTGGGCGCCGCCATCCAGGCGAACCTCCTCGCGGGCAACCGCGCGGCCGGCGACGACTGGCTGCTGCTGGACGTGATCCCGCTGTCGCTCGGCATCGAGACGATGGGCGGCCTGGTCGAGAAGATCATCCCGCGCAACTCGACGATCCCGTGCGCCCGCGCGCAGGAATTCACGACCTTCAAGGATGGCCAGACGGCGCTGGCCGTGCACGTGGTGCAGGGCGAGCGCGAGCTCGTGTCCGACTGCCGTTCGCTGGCGCGCTTCGAGCTGCGCGGCATTCCGCCGATGGCGGCCGGCGCGGCGCGCATCCGCGTCACGTACCAGGTCGACGCGGACGGGCTGCTGTCCGTGTCGGCGCGCGAGACGCGCTCCGGCGTGGAAGCGTCGATCACCGTGAAGCCGTCGTACGGCCTCGGCGACGACGAAGTCGCGCGCATGCTGCAGGACTCGTACAACTCGGCGCAAGTGGACATGGTCGCGCGCGCGCTGCGCGAAGAACAGGTCGAGGCCGAGCGCATCCTGCTGGCGACGCAGTCCGCGCTGGATGCCGACACCGAGCTGCTCGACGAAGAAGAGCAGGGCGCGATCGCGCGACTGATGCAGTGCGTGCGCGACGCGACGGCGCGCTCGAACGATACGTCCATCGACGCGGACTCGCGCCAGAACGTGCTGCACGACGCCGTGCAGGCGCTGGCGCGCGGCACCGAGGAATTCGCCGCGCGGCGCATGGACAAGAGCGTGCGCAAGGTGCTGGCAGGTAAAGCGCTCGATCAGGTTTAAACTCGAACGGTAAACAACGTCGTTCCCGGACTGGCCGTCCGCCTTGACGGGAACCCAAGCTGAGCATCAGGAATCGCAACGTGTGCGGTATCGCGGGTGTACCGACTTCGGTAACTCAACTTGGGTCCCCGCCTGCGCGGGGACGACGGTTTTGGGGACGCGGGCCAAGGTCGGCAACCCGGGAACAAACAAACACAAGAGGTCAAGAAGTGCCACAAATCGTCATCCTCCCCCATCCCGTCTTCTGCCCCGAAGGCGCCGTGCTCGAAGGCCAGAGCGGCAAGTCGATCTGCGACACGCTGCTCGAGAACGACATCGAGATCGAACATGCCTGCGACCGCGTGTGCGCATGCACGACGTGCCACGTGGTCGTGCGCGAAGGCTTCGATTCGCTGAACGAGCAGGAGGAAAAGGAAGAGGACATGCTCGACAAGGCCTGGGGCCTCGAGCCGAACTCGCGCCTGTCCTGCCAGGCCATCATCGCCGACGAAGACCTCGTCGTCGAGATCCCGAAGTACACGATCAACCACGCAGCCGAGAACCACTGATCACGACGGGGGACACATGAAGTGGACCGATGTCACGGCCATCGCCGAGGCCTTGTACGAACAGCACCCGGACGTCGATCCGGCCACCGTGCGCTTCGTCGACCTGCATAACTGGGTCGTCGCGCTGGACGGCTTCGACGACGACCGCACGCGCGGCGGCGAACGCGTATTGGAAGCCATCCAGGCAGCATGGATCGATGAAGCCCGCTAAAAAAGAAGCCCCGACAATTTATCAACTGGCCCCGGAAATCAAGCCGGGCCAGTCGATCGAACTGCTGAAGGAACTGCACATCCTCACGCGCGACGGCAAACTGAACCAGGACAGCCGCCGCAAACTGAAGCAGGTCTACCACCTCGTCCAGTTCATCGAGCCCTTGCTGAAGGATGTCGGGGAAAGTGCGACCGTGGTCGACCACGGCGCCGGCAAGTCCTACCTCGGCTTCATCCTGTACGACCTGTTCTTCAAGGGACGAGAAAGCGGCGGCCATATCTACGGCATCGAGACGCGCGAGGAGCTCGTGCAGAAGTCGACGGAACTGGCCGCACGCCTGGGCTTTCCGGGCATGTCGTTCCTGAACCTGTCCGTCGCGGAGTCCACCGAGTCCGACAAGCTGCCGGCCACGATCGACGTGGTGACGGCGCTCCACGCCTGCAACACGGCGACGGACGATGCCATCGATTTCGCGCTGAAGAAGCACGCGAAGCATATCGTGCTGGTGCCGTGCTGCCAGGCCGAAGTCGCGTCCGTGCTGCGCAAGAATAAAGGCAAGGACCTGGGCCGCAGCGCGCTGACGGAAATCTGGCGCCACCCGATCCACACGCGCGAATTCGGCAGCCAGATCACGAACGTGCTGCGCTGCCTGCAGCTGGAGGCGCACGGCTACCAGGTCACCGTGACGGAACTGGTGGGCTGGGAGCACTCGATGAAGAACGAGCTGATCGTCGCCACGTACAAGAACCTGCCGCGCCGCCGGCCGGCGGAGCGCCTGCAGCAGGTGCTGGCGGAAGTCGGCCTCGGGGAACTCTCTTCGCGTTTCTATACTGAGCCAACGACAAGCGAGCCAACGACATGAGCGACCACCACGACCGCTGGATCGACCTGCGCAGCGACACCGTCACCCAACCGTCCGCCGCGATGCGCGCCGCGATGGCCGCTGCAGCCGTCGGCGACGACGTCTACGCCGACGACCCCACCGTCAACCGCCTGCAGGACTTCGCGGCCGAACTGTTCGGCTTCGAAGCGGCCCTGTTCGCGCCGAGCGGCACGCAGACGAACCTCATCGCGCTGATGACGCATTGCGGCCGCGGCGACGAATACCTCGTCGGCCAGGAAGCGCACACTTACAAGTACGAAGGCGGCGGCGCCGCCGTGCTGGGCTCGATCCAGCCGCAGCCGATCGCCAATCAGCCGGACGGTTCGATCGCGGTCTCCGACATCGCCGCGTACATCAAGCCGGACGACATGCACTTCGCGCGCACCCGCGTGCTGGCGCTGGAAAACACGATCGGCGGCCGCGTGCTGCCGCGCGACTACCTGAAGGCGGCGACGGATTTCGCGCATGCGAAGGGCCTGGTCACGCACCTGGACGGCGCCCGTGTCTGCAACGCGGCCGTCAAGCAGGGCATCTCGCTGCGGGAGGCGGTGGCCGGTTTCGACACCGTGTCCGTGTGCCTGTCGAAGGGCCTCGGCGCGCCGGTCGGTTCCGTGCTGCTGGGCCCCAAAGCGTTCATCGAGCAGGGCAAGCGCTGGCGCAAGATGCTGGGCGGCGGCATGCGCCAGGCCGGCGTCATCGCGGCCGCGGCGCATTACGCGCTGGAGCATAACGTCGAGCGCCTCGCCGAGGACCATCAAAATGCGGCCGACCTGTCCGCCGGCCTCGCGCGCATCGAGCCGCTGAAGGTGACGACGCCGCAGACGAACATTTTCTATGTCGAGATCCCGGACGCCGCGTGCGCGCCTCTGCGCGAGGCGTTGAGCCGCCAGGGCATCCGCGCCTCGATCGGCCCTCACACGCGCCTCGTGACGCACCTGGACGTGACGGCCGCGGATGTGAAGACGACCATCGCCGCGTTCGAGGCGTTCTTCCGCGACTGGAAAGCACAATGAGTGACGAAGGAATCCGCCTCGCCAAGCGCGTGGCCGAAACGGTGCCGTGCTCGCGCGGCGAGGCCGAGCGCTATATCGCGGGCGGCTGGGTGACGGTCGATGACGTCGTCGTCGAAGACCCCGCGACGCGCGTGACCGCTGCGCAGACGGTGGCGCTGCTGCCGGGCGCCGAACCCGTCGAGCCGGCGCCGGTGACGATCCTGCTGCACAAGCCGGCCGGCATCGATGCGGCCGGGGCGCTCGCGCTGATCGTACCCGAGACGCTGGCCGCATCGCCCAATGCCCGTTTCCTGCGCCGGCACCTGGCGCGCCTGACCGTCGTCACGCCGCTGGAACCGGAAGCGAGCGGCCTGCTCGTGCTGAGCCAGGACTGGCGCGTGACGCGCAAGCTGGTCGAGGACGGCGCGCGCGTCGAACAGGAATACGTGGCCGAGGTGACGGGCGCGATTCTGGAGGATGGTCTCGCGCGGTTGAACGCCAGCATGCGTGTGAAGGGCAGGGCGACCGTGCCGCTCAAGGCAAGCTGGCAAAGCGAGGCGCGGCTGCGCCTGGCCGGCAAGGACGTCCGTCCCGGGCAGGTCGAAGCGATGTGCGCCGAGGTCGGCTTGACCGTCAAGTCGCTGCGTCGGCTGCGCATCGGACGCGTGGCGCTGGGCCAGCTGCCGGTTGGGCGCTGGCGGTATCTGCACGAGGCCGAACGGTTCTGATTTGCCGGAAAGGCAACCCCGCCTGTACACTGCGTCGCGCAGCGCCTGGCAAAGACGGTCGCCGCGCATCCCGACAGCTACCGCTACGCGATCCGCGAATGCCTGCCGCAGCTGCCGGCCCTGCGCAGCGACCTGCGCGCGATCTATCTCGCGTTCGCGGGCCTGGTGCCGGAACGCCCGCTGCCCGCCATCGACGTCGTCTTCGGCGCCCGCATGTCGGGCGGCACGGCCAGCGGCGACAGGCCGGTGATCGGCCTCGAGGTGACCTGTCCGCCCGGAACCACGCCCGAGCAGTTCCGCACCACGATGCGCGGCTTCTTTGCGCACGAAACGGTCCACACCTGGCAGGACGGCGATACCCCGGCGAAACCGGCTGATTTCCTGCTGGGCCAGGGCTTGACGGAGGGCGTCGCCGATTATCTTGCGACACTGGTCACGGGTGCGATCCCGCGTCCGGAGCGCGACGCCTGGGCGCGGCCGCAGGAAGCCTCGCTGTGGCAGGCATTTCAGCGCGACCGCGAAGCCATCCGAGGCGGCGGCGATATCAACCGGCTGGTCGCAAGCCCTCGCTTCCGGCGCTGGTTCGCGAACTGCGGTTCCGCGCCCGAGGGCTGGCCTTGCGCGGCCGGCTACTGGATCGGCATGCGCATCGCCGAAGCGTACGTGGCGCGCGCGTCCGACAAGCGCGCCGCGATCCCGGCGCGATCCTCAAGGCCAGCGGCTACGGCATGCAAGCCGGTCAGGCCACGTATCCGCCGTCGATCGTCAACGACGCCCCGTTGACATACCCCGCCTCGCTCCCTACGAGGTAAGCCACCAGCCCCGCGATCTCGGCATCCTGCCCCATCCGCCCCAGCGGGATCTGCGCGCGCAGGTAAGCGCGCACGGATTCGTCCGCGACGATCTCCGTCTCCGTCGGCCCCGGCTGCACATTGTTCACCGTGATGCCGCGCGGCCCGAGGTCGCGCGCGAGCCCGCGCGTGAGGCCGGCCACGGCCGCCTTGCTCATCGCGTACAACGCCACGCCCGGGCTGCCCGCGCGGTCCGCCACCATGCTGCCGATGTTGACGACACGCCCGCCTTCTCCCATGTGCGGCGCGGCCGCCTGCGTGGCGACGAACAGGGCGCGCACGTTGACGGCCGCGATGCGGTCGTAATCTTCCAGCGTCGTCTCGGCGAGGTCCTTGTGGACGAGGATGCCCGCGCTGTTGACGAGGATGTCGATGCGGCCGAACTGCGTCGCCACGCCCGCAATGGCCCGCTGCAGCGCCTGCGCGTCGGCGCTGTCCGCGCGCAGGGGCAGGGCGCGGCCGCCCGCTGAGTCGATGCTGGCGGCCAGCTGCAATGCGCGGTCGTGCGCGCTGACGTAGGTGAACGCGACGGTGGCGCCGTCTGCCGCGAGGCGGCGGACGATGGCGGCGCCGATGCCGCGCGAACCGCCGGTGACGAATGCGATCTTGCCGGTGAGGGAAGTCATGGTGAGCCTTTTTTGACTGATTGGTCCAAAATTGAGAATCGATTATACTTTCATTCTGGACTGACTAGTCAAGATAAAAAACGATGGCAAGAACGAAGGTATTCGACCCGGCCGCGGCGCTCGATGCGGCGGTGCGGGTGTTCTGGGAGCAGGGGTACGAGGCGACGTCCACGGACGACCTGGTGCGCGCGATGGGCATCGGCCGCCAGAGCATGTACGACACGTTCGGCGACAAGAAGCAGCTCTATCTCGCCGCGCTCACGCACTACACGGACACGGGCGGCGCGGCGCTGCAGCACCGTCTTGGGGCCGGACAGTCGCCACTGGGTGCATTGGAAGCGTTCCTGCGCGAGATCGCCGGTGCGGACGCGGCCCTGCGCGCGCGCGGCTGCCTCAGCGTCAACGCCATCGCGGAATTCGGGCAGGCCGACGCCGGCGTGCAGGCGCTCGTCGAGCGCTCGCAACGGGTCACGGAAGACATCTTCGCGGAGGTCCTCGTGCGTGCGCGCCGGGCGGGCGAACTGGCGCCCGGCCTCGATCCGGCGTCCGCGGCGCATTTCGTCCACACGGCCATCCGCGGCATGCGCATCAGCGCGAAGGCGGGCGCCGGCGCCGCGCAACTCGGCGCGACGGTGGACTTCGTCATGGCCGCATTGAAGGCGCGCGCGGCGCCCGTCGCGGAAGTCTGAGCGTCAGCCTTCCGTCCTGGCGGCCGCGTCGATCAGGTTGTCGCGCAATTGCACGATGGCCTTCTGCAGCTGCGGGAATTCTTCCGGGCCCAGGCCGGACGCGGCGACCGTCTGCTTGCCGAATCCCAGTCCCTTCTCGCGCAGCGCGCGGCCCGCGTCCGTGAGCGAGATGCGGACGTTGCGCTCGTCTTCCTTGTCGCGCTCGCGGCGCACATAGCCCATCGCTTCCAGCCGCTTGAGCATCGGCGTCACCGTGCTCGGTTCGAGGAACAGCTTTTCGCTCAAGGCCTTGACGGTCAGCTGGTCCTGCTCCCACAGCGCGATGATCGCCAGGTATTGCGGATAGGTGAGGCCCAGCGCGTCCAGCACGGGCTTGTACACGCGCGAATACGCCAGATTGGTCGAGTAGATGGCAAAGCACATGAAGTCCGCCATGCGGGCGGCTTTGGCGCGGGTGTCGTTATCGGCAGGCATGATCATCCATAAAATTATCGCGATAACGATTATCGTACTTGAAATTCCGGAATCGTGCAGGTCACGGCAGGGTCAGCCGCGCCTCCAGCCCGCCCTCCGGCCGGTTGTGCAAGGTGAGCGTCCCGCCGAGACTCCCCGCCAGCTGGCGCGCGATGGCCAGCCCGAGCCCCGTGCCGCCCGTGTCGCGGTTGCGCGATGCCTCCAGCCGGAAGAACGGTTCGAACACGGCTTCCAGCTGCCCGGCGGGGATGCCGGGACCGTTGTCCAGCACGCGGATGAGCACTGCGCCCTGGCGGTCGCGCCCGGCGACGATGTCGGCCCCGCCACCGTAGCGCAACGCATTGTCGACGAGGTTGCCGACGATCCGCCGCAGCGCTTTCGGGCGCGTGTGCACCGGTGCGCCGATGCGGCCGTCGAGGTTCACGGCGCTGCCCGCGTCGCGGTAGTCCAGCACGAGGCTGTCGAGCTGGGCGTCGAGGTCGATGGCGCGCGCCGGCTCGCGTTCGCCGTGCATCGCGCGCGCGTAGCCGATGCCGTCCTTGACCAGGCCTTGCAGCTCTTCCAGGTCGGCGCGCAGGCGCGGCTGCTGGGCTTCGTCGTCCATCATGTCCACGCGCAGGCGCATGCGGGTGATAGGCGTTTGCAGGTCGTGCGAGATGGCGGCCAGGATGCGCACGCGCTCGTCGACGTACGCGGCGATGCGCTTCTGCATGGCGTTGAACGCGCGCGCCGAGCGCAGCACTTCGGACGGGCCGCGTTCCGGCAGCTCGACGGGGCGCAGGTCCGGCCCGAGCGCATCGGCTGCCTCGGCCAGCACGCGCAGCGGACGCACGGCCTGGCGCACCGCGAACCAGCAGCACGCGGCGAGGATCGCCAGCTGCGCCGCGAGCATGTACGGCAGCCATGGCGACAGCGGCACGCCGCGCATCGGCTGCACATCGATGGTCAAGGGAGAGCCGTCCGTCAGGCGCAGGTGGACCTGCATGCGGCCCTCGTTGCCGAGGCCGTTCACGGACAGCGGATAGCTGCGGCCGATGCCTTGTTCGATCGAGTGCGCGATCTGCGCCGACAGCTTCTCGTCCGGCATCGCGCCCACCGTCTCGCCCGGCCCGAGGATGAAGCGGTAGCTGCGCCGCGCGAGCCGTGGCAGCCAGGCCGGACGCTCGGCCGCCGGCAGCAGGTCGAGCAGGGCGACCGAGCTCGCGACCTCGCGTTCCACATATCCCATCATCAGGTTCGTCGTCGCCTGGTCGCGTTCCGTGAACGTGAGCGCGACGGACAGGCCCTGCGCCGCTGCGAGGCCCGCGAACAAGATCAATGCGAGGCGCGCATACAGGCTGCGCGGCCACCAGTTGCTGTTCATGTCGTCCGGCCTTCCAGGATCGTCACCTCGGCCGAGAACACATAGCCCTCGTTGCGCAGGGTCTTGATGTAGCGGGGTTCGCGCGCGCCGTCGCCCAGGCGCTGGCGCAGGCGGCTCACGAGCAGGTCGATCGAGCGGTCGAAGAATTCCGCGTCGTTGCCGTGCGTGAGGCCCATCAGCTGGTCGCGCGACAGCACGCGCTGCGGGTGGTCGAGGAACACGCGCAGCAGGCGATACTCGGCGCCGCTCATCGCGACCTCGACGCCGTTTTCGTCGAGCAGGTGGCGGCCGACCGTGTCGAGGCGCCAGTCGCCGAACGCGATCAGTTTCGCCGCCTCCGTCACCTGCAAATTCGGCGGCAGCATGCGCGTGCGGCGCAGGACGGCGCGAATGCGGGCCAGCAGTTCGCGCACGGCGAACGGCTTCGGCACGTAGTCGTCGGCGCCGAGTTCCAGGCCGACGACGCGGTCCGTCTCGTCGTCGCGCGCCGTCAGCATCACGATCGGGATCGCGCGGTGCTTCCCCGCGCGCAGTTCGCGGCACAAGGTGAGGCCGTCCTCGCCGGGCATCATGATGTCGAGCAGGACCAGGTCGGGCGTCGCGTGCATCAGCGCGTTTCTCATCTCGCGGCCGTTGGCAGCCAGGGTGACGCGCAGGCCCTGCTTTTCCAGATAGGCGCCGACCAGTTCGCGGATGCCGCGGTCATCGTCGACGACCAGGACGTGATCGGACTCGTTCATGGATTCTCCTTCGTTGGTTGCAGGGCTACTGTAGCGCGACGTCGCGGCGTCATTATGTCCGAATGTGTCGGGGGCTGGACAGGACACATGGCCTGACAAAAATGGGAGGTTGCGGACACATCGCGTACACACCGCGGGCGTCCAATGGCGTCTCACACAACAAGGAGGCTCTCATGACCAACCCGATCGAATCCCCGCTGGCCCTGCTGGCCGGCCTGGCCACGGTGGCGTCGCCGTGCGTGCTGCCCGTGCTGCCGTTTTTACTCGGCGCGACCGTGGAACAGTCGAGCCGCCGCCGTCCGCTCTTGATCGTGGCCGGCTTCGTGCTGTCGTTTTCCGCGTTCGCGCTGGCGCTGGGCGCCGTGTCGAGCGCGGCGCAGCTGGCGCAGGAGACGCTGCGGAATATCGCGATCCTGCTGCTGGGCGTATCGGGCCTGTTGCGGATCTGGTCGCGGCCGTGGGACCTCCTCGTCGACACCGTCCGCCCGCTGTGGGCGAAGCTGCGCGGCACCGATGCGGTGCCGCAGCAGAGCGGCGCGTTCGTGCTGGGCCTGTCATTGGGCGCCGTGTGGACGCCGTGCGCGGGGCCCGTCCTCGCCTCGATCCTCGCCCTCGTCGTGCGGGCGCACGATCCCGGTAGAGCCGTGCAGCTCGTCGGCCTGTATGCGCTCGGTGCCGCGCTGCCGATGCTGGCGCTGATCCACGGCGGCCAGGCCATCGTCCAGCGGGTGCGCGGCGTGGCCCGTCATGCGGTGGCCCTGCAGCGCGCGTTCGGCGTCCTCGTGCTGGCCAGCGCGGCCGCGATCTGGTTCCAGGTCGACACGCAGATCGCCGCGCATATCCCGTCCATCTTCCCAACCCTGTAAGGAGCTCACCATGAAAATCCGTTCCCTCATCCATGCCGCCGCCTTCATCGCCGCCGGCGCAAGCATGAGTGCAAGCGCCGCACCCGCACCGGAATTCGCGGGCATCGACAACTGGATCAACAGCGCGCCTTTGAGCATGCAGCAGCTGCGCGGGAAGGTGGTGCTCGTGGACTTCTGGACCTACGACTGCATCAACTGCCAGCATGTGCTGCCGTATGTGAAAGGCTGGCACCAGAAGTACAAGGACCAGGGGCTGGTCGTCGTCGGCGTGCACACGCCGGAATACGGCTTCGAGCGCAACCTGAACAACCTCAAGACGGCCGTGCAGCGCAACGGGATTACCTTCCCGGTCGCGCAGGACAACCGGTATGCCACCTGGAGCGCGTACAACAACCAGTTCTGGCCGGCGTTCTACCTCGTCGACAAGAAGGGCGCAGTCGTTTACACGCACTTCGGCGAAGGGGATTATGCGCAGACCGAGGCGACGATCCGCAAGCTGCTGGCGCAGCAGTGAGTTACGCCGCTTCGGCGGGGGCACCGGCCTTCACCGGCTTCGGCAGCTGCACCAGGCGCGTGCCGGCCAGGCGGTCGTGCAGGAACTGGCGGTCGCGGTCGAACAAGGCCGTGAGACCCCACGCCAGCACGCCCACTGCGACGGCCGTGCCGATCTGGGCCTTGTCCTTCAGGCCCAGTGCCGTGCAGGCGAGGAGGGCGGGCAGGAACCAGCCCCAGGCCAGCAGGTAGCGCACGATGGCCATGCGCAGCGGCAGGCGCGCGCCGCCGGTCGTGACGACCTGCATGCGCCACGTCTTCATCGCGAGGGTGTGGCCGCTGTTGGTCCAGCCCCAGGTGAAATACGCGCCGGTGACGACGAACAGCCAGACTTTCATCGCGTACTGGAACACGGGCGCGTGATTGTTGCGCGTGACGATGAGGAACAGCGCGACCGCCAGCATCTCCACCGCCAGCAACAGGAAGGTCTCGTAGACCATCGCGGTCAGGCGGCGCTTTATGGTCGGAGTCATGCTCGGGGTGTCGTGCACGGTGATCCTGTCTAGGCGTTGTTCGGCGTGATGCCCCAGTTGGCCGGGACCTGCTTTTCCGGCTCCGGTGCGGGCTGGGGATTGGCGGGCGGCGGCGCCGGTGCGGGCTGCACCGGCGCCGGAGGCGGCGGCGGCGTCACGCACGGCGGGGCGGCCGAGACGGTGTTCTTGATCATGCCGGCCGGGCACGACGTCGCGCCCTGGCCCAGCGGTGCGACGACCTTGCCGTTGGCCTGGGACGGCACGACGCGGGGCGTCTTGCGGGCCGTGGCCGAGGCGGCCAGTTTCTTCTTCTGGTCTTCCGGCAGTTGCAGGTAGCTTTCCCACGTGGCGTTCTTTTGCTCGGGGGCGATCTTGCGGGTGCGCGTATAGGTTTCGCGTGCCAGTTCGCGCTGCTCGGGCGTCAGCTTGGCCCATGCGCGCATGCGTTCGTGAACGCGCTGCTGCTCTTCCGGTTTCAGCGTGGCGAAGCGGTTCGCGAGCTGCAGCCATTTCTGCTTGCGCACGCCATCCATCTGGTCCCATTCGGCCTGCAGCGGCTGCAGGGCCACCTGCTGGGCCGGCGTCAGGCTGCGCCACAGGGACTTGTCGCCGCCCTTGTGGCTGCCGGTGGCCGGTTTGGCGGGCTGCGTCGAGGCGGTGGTGGCGTCGGCCGCATCGCGCGCGGTCGGGCCGGATGCGGGAAGGAAGCCGCCTTGCTGGTGGAGGGTCAGTGCGGCCGCGCCAACGAGCACGACGGCGGCGGCGGCGCCGGCAACCTTGAGCTTGTTAGCCGTCATCCTTTACTGGGCTCGCTGCGGCTGTTGTTGTGCTTGCTGCTGTTGCGCCAGGTAAGCGTTGAAGCCGTGGTCGGTGTAGGCGGTCAGGGGCAGGTCGTCGGACAGCACGGCCGCATCCAGCTCGGCCAGCTCGGCCGCACGCTGCTCGCGTTCGTACTGGTACACGCCGACCATGCCGGCCGCCATCAGCAGCAGCGGCGCGACGACGGCGGCACGCGCCACCCACTGCATCGAGAACAGCGCGCCCAGGTCGAACGACGCACGCTGCTGGTTGGCGCGTACTGGCGCAGCGGTAGCATGTGCTCGTTTTCGTGCGAGCGCGGCCGCGCGCGCGGCGGCCAGGCGGTCGGTCGTCGAGGCCGGCAGGTTGTCGAGGTTCTCGTTCAGGGCATGGCGGATCTTGTACGCCAGGTTGATGTCGTCGGTGTTCATAATTTAATTCCCTTGGCCTCCAGGGCTTTTTGCAGGGAATGCGTAGCGCGAGAGCAATGCGTCTTTACACTGCCCTCGGAGCATCCCATCGCTTGGGCCGTCTCGGCCACATCCATGTCCTGCCAGTAACGCATGAGGAACGCTTCCCGTTGACGCGCCGGGAGCTTTTGTATCTCTTCCTCGATCAGGCGCAGGGTTTCCGCACGTTCGACCTGATCCGCGCTCGACTCCGCGGCGGACGTTCCTTCTTCGGCCTCGTAAGATGCCAGTATATCAAAATCCTCGTCGTCGTCGTCGCGGCGGCCGAGGCCTCCGAAGAGGCTGATCCAGGTATTCCTGACCTTTTCGCGGCGGAAGTAATCGAGGATGGTGTTCTGCAGGATGCGCTGGAAAAGCATCGGCAATTCGGCCAGGGGCTTGTCGCCGTATTTCTCCGCGAGCTTGATCATGGCGTCCTGAACGATGTCGAGCGCTGCCTCGTCCTTGCGGACCGCGTACGCCGCCTGCTTGAAGGCGCGCCGCTCGACACTCTCGAGGAAGTCGTTGAGTTCTTTATCAGTGGCCATGCGATAAGTGGTGGGCGCCACCGGTACGTTGCCTGTGGCTTTTCGGAAAACTTTCGAATGCTAGCAAAATTTACGGATGACCGCACCCGAAACCGGCAGGGTCGCGTGTGCGGTCTTCCCTTATTGACTCTAGAATGGTCGGATTAACATTGTTCAGGAGATAGACGTGATGCGCATCCTCGGCAAGGCAAGCTCGATCAACGTCCGCAAGGTCTTGTGGACTGCCAGCGAACTCGGCATCGCGTTCGAACGTGAAGACTGGGGCAGCGGCTTCCGCTCCACGCAGGAACCGGAATTCCTCGCGCTGAATCCGAACGCGATGGTGCCGGTGCTGGTCGATGGCGACGTCGTGCTGTGGGAGTCGAACACGATCTGCCGCTACCTGGCCACGCGCCATGGCGATGGCCGCCTGCTGCCGGCCGAGGCGCTGGCCCGCGCGAAGGTCGAGCAGTGGATGGACTGGCAGGCGACGGAATTGAACAATGCGTGGCGCTACGCGTTCATGGGCCTGCTGCGCAACAGTCCGGCGCATCAGGATCCGGTCCAGATCGCCGCGAGCATCGCCGGCTGGAATCGCCAGATGGGCCTGCTCGAGCGGCACCTGGAAACGGCAGGCGACTACGTGGCGGGCGGGGCGTTCTCGCTGGCCGACATCGTGCTCGGCCTGTCCGCGCACCGCTGGCGCAAGACGCCGATGGACGAGCGTCCCGGCTATCCTGCCATCGCGGCCTGGATGGCGCGGCTTGAGGTACGACCCGCCGCCCGCGCGTGGTTGCCGGACAATATTGTGTGAAAGCGCGCTTGAAAAAATAATTATTTATCTTGACCAGAATGGTGCAACGCAGTAAGGTATGGAACGCTTTGCACCCCCGAAGCTTATTGTCAAGCCAGCTTGTCACACAACGTCAACCTGGGCATGACGCGCTTTCACAATGTAGGCAGTTTGCTCCAACCCGTGCCACAAGCGCGAGAGATTCGCATTCCGCTACAGTAACTCAAGCTGAACGAGTTGCGTCCAGCGCCGGTTCGTAAGGATCCTACGGCATCCTGAAAGATCGACGTGACCGCAGAGAGAAGGGAAGCATGAGCACTGTTGCGTGACACGTATCTCGTCAGGGACGAGCATCCGATCAATCTCCCTATGGGTTTTGAAAGGAAACGTATCATGAGTAACGACGCAGCAGCTCCCATCACGGGCGCTGAGATCGTAGTCCGTTGCCTGGCGGAAGAGGGCGTGAAGCACGTCTTCGGTTACCCCGGCGGTGCGGTTCTCTACATCTACGACGCCATCTTCAAGCAGGACAAATTCCAGCACATCCTGGTACGCCACGAGCAGGCAGCCGTGCACGCGGCCGACGCGTATTCGCGCAGCTCGAATGAAGTGGGCGTATGCCTGGTCACGTCCGGTCCGGGCGTCACCAATGCCGTCACCGGCCTCTCCACCGCATACATGGATTCGATTCCGATGGTCGTGATTTCCGGCCAGGTTCCGACCAATGCGATCGGCCAGGACGCATTCCAGGAATGCGACACCGTGGGCATCACGCGCCCGGTGGTGAAACACAATTTCCTCGTCAAGGACGTCAAAGACCTTGCCGATACCATCAAGAAGGCCTTCTATATCGCACGCACCGGCCGTCCGGGTCCGGTCCTCGTCGATATCCCGAAGGACGTGAGCATGCAGAAGGCGACGTACTCGTACCCGAAAGAGGTCGAGATGCGTTCCTACCGCCCCGTCGACAAGGGCCACGCCGGCCAGATTCGCAAGGCAGTGCAGCTGCTGCTGGCGGCCGAGCGTCCGATGATCTACACGGGCGGCGGCGTCATCCTCGCCAATGCATCGAACGAACTGAACAAGCTGGTCGACAAGCTCGGCTTCCCGGTCACGAACACGCTGATGGGCCTGGGCGCCTACCGCGCCACCGACAGGAAATTCGTCGGCATGCCGGGCATGCACGGCACCTACGAAGCGAACATGGCGATGCAGCACTGCGACGTCCTGATCGCCATCGGCGCCCGCTTCGACGACCGCGTGATCGGCAACCCGAAGCACTTCGCGTCGAACCCGCGCAAGATCATCCACATCGACATCGACCCGTCGTCGATCTCGAAGCGCGTGAAAGTGGACATCCCCATCGTCGGCAACGTCAAGGACGTGCTGGTCGAACTGCTGTCGCAGCTGGATGCCGCCGAGCAGCGTCCGAACCCGGCCGTGCAGAAGTGGTGGCAGCAGATCGAAGACTGGCGCGGCCGCGAGTGCCTGCGCTATGCGACCTCGGATGAGCTGATCAAGCCGCAGTCCGTCGTCGAAAAAGTCTGGGAAGTCACCGGCGGCGACGCGTTCATCACGTCGGACGTGGGCCAGCACCAGATGTGGGCCGCGCAATACTACCCGTTCGACAAGCCGCGCCGCTGGATCAATTCCGGTGGCCTGGGCACGATGGGCGTGGGCCTGCCGTACGCGATGGGCGTGCAGATGGCGAATCCGGGCGCGACCGTGGCCTGCATCACGGGCGAGGGTTCGATCCAGATGAACATCCAGGAACTCGCGACCTGCAAGCAGTATCACCTGACGCCGAAGATCATCCTCCTGAACAACCGCTTCCTGGGCATGGTGCGCCAGTGGCAGGAACTCGACTACGGTTCGCGTTACTCCGAGTCGTACATGGATTCCCTGCCGGACTTCGAGAAGCTGGCCGAAGCGTATGGCCACGTCGGCATGCGCATCGAGAAGCCGGGCGACGTCGACGGCGCGCTGCGCGAAGCGTTCGCCATGAAGGACCGCCTGGTGTTCATGAACTTCATTACCGACCGTAGCGAAAACGTCTGGCCGATGGTCAAGACGGGCAAAGGCTTGTCGGAAATGCTGCTCGGATCGGAGGACCTGTAATGCGACACATCATCTCCGTCCTGCTGGAAAACGAAGCCGGCGCGCTGTCGCGCGTGGTGGGCCTGTTCTCGGCACGCGGCTACAACATCGAGACGCTGACCGTGGCGCCGACCGAAGACGCTACCCTGTCGCGCATGACCATCGTGACGACGGGTTCGGACGACATCATCGAGCAGATCACCAAGCACCTGAACCGCCTCATCGAGGTGGTGAAGGTGGTCGACCTGACCGAAGGCCAGCACATCGAGCGCGAGCTCATGCTGATCAAGGTGAGGGCAGTCGGCAAGGAGCGCGAAGAAATGAAGCGCACCGCCGACATCTTCCGCGGCCGCATCATCGACGTGACGGAAAAAACGTACACGATCGAACTGACGGGCGCGAAGACGAAGCTGGACGCCTTCATCGACGCCATCGACCGCGCCTCGATCCTCGAAACCGTCCGCACGGGCGGGTCCGGCATCGGCCGCGGCGAGCGCATCCTCAAGGTTTGACGCTGGCGATTCATTCGGTGGGCCCTGCGTCCACCAAACAAAATAACGACACACGAAAAGTACAGGATTAAAAATGAAAGTTTTCTACGACAAAGACTGCGACCTCTCCCTCATCAAAGGCAAGAATGTCGCCATCATCGGCTACGGCTCGCAAGGCCACGCACACGCCCAGAACCTGACGGAATCGGGCGTCAACGTCACCGTCGGCCTGCGCCGCGGCGGCGCCTCGTGGGGCAAGGTCGAACAGGCCGGCATCAAGGTCGCTGAAGTCAACGAGGCAGTGAAAGCCGCCGACGTCGTCATGATCCTGCTGCCGGACGAGAACATCGCCGACGTGTACAAGAACAACGTCGAACCGAACATCAAGCAGGGCGCCGTGCTGGCGTTCGCGCACGGCTTCAACGTGCACTACGGCCAGGTCGTGCCGCGCGCCGACCTCGACGTCATCATGGTCGCACCGAAGGCCCCGGGCCACACCGTGCGCGGCACCTACCGCCAGGGTGGCGGCGTGCCGCACCTGGTCGCCGTCTACCAGGACAAGTCCGGCGCAGCCCGCGACATCGCCCTGTCGTACGCGATGGCCAACGGCGGCGGCAAGGCCGGCATCATCGAAACCAACTTCCGTGAAGAAACCGAAACCGACCTGTTCGGCGAACAGGCCGTGCTGTGCGGCGGCGCCGTCGAGCTGATCAAGGCCGGCTTCGAGACGCTGGTGGAAGCCGGCTACGCTCCGGAAATGGCTTACTTCGAGTGCCTGCACGAGCTGAAGCTGATCGTCGACCTGATCTACGAAGGCGGCATCGCCAACATGAACTACTCGATCTCGAACAACGCGGAATACGGCGAATACGTCACCGGCCCGCGCGTCGTGACCGAAGACACCAAGAACGCGATGCGCGCCGTGCTGAAGGACATCCAGACCGGCGAATACGCCAAGTCGTTCATCCTGGAAAACAAGGCCGGCGCCCCGACCCTGATCTCGCGTCGTCGCCTGAACGCCGAGCACCAGATCGAGACGGTCGGCGCACAGCTGCGCGCGATGATGCCGTGGATCGCCAAGAACAAGCTGGTCGACCAGTCGAAGAACTGATCAAGTCGTTAGCTGTTGTACCGTCGCCCCTGCGCAGGCAGGGGGCCAATGTAGCGTTGTCGAAACGCTGAACTTGGGCCCCCGCCTCCGCGGGGGCGGCGTTTTTGCACTGCTTTGCAATCAATTGCAACTTTCCATTACATAAACTCGACTTTTACGTCAAACCGGTTATCGTTCTCCTGCCGCGGCAACAGCCGCGCATGCAATCAAGGAGAACAACAATGTCCATCAAAAAACTCGTCCTGTTGACCGCGCTGGCGTCCGCGTTGTCCGCGCAAGCCCAGTCCGCGCCCGCCACGAGCGGCACCCTGGTCATCGTGCCCGCGTTCGGTGAAGTGAAACATGCCAACGACGAGGCGACCGTCACCTTCGCCGTCGAGGAGCAGGACAAGGATCGCGCGGCAGCCACGGCCCGCGCCAACCAGAAGATGAAGCAGGGCACCGAGATCGTACGCCGCGAAGATCCGCAGGCGGAACTGAAAACGGTCGGCTATTACACCTATCCCGTCTATCCGGAAGTGCCGGACGGCCCGCGTCCGCTGGCGAATCCTGCCGCGCGCCGCGTCCCGATCGGCTGGCGCGTCGGGCAATATCTTGAAGTGAAAACGCGCAACTTGCAGGCGCTGCCGAAGACGGCCGCCGCCGCGCAGAAAGTCGTCAACCTGAACGGCATCGATTATCACCTGAGCCCGGAGCTGCAGAAACGCCTGGACGACGAGCGCATTGCCGCCACCTACCGCAACCTGAACGAGCGCATCGCTTCCATCGCGCGCGCGATGGGCCGCAACGTGAACGACGCCGTCATCGACACGGTCGATTTCGAAGGCAGCGGCAATTACGCGGGCGGCCAGGCCGAGGCCGCGGCACCGCAGATGATGCGCATGTCGGCCAAGCGCGCCGACATGGCCGAGATGCCGGAACCCAGCTTCGAGCCGGGCGAGACGACCTTGCAGATGCGCCTGGTCGGCAAGGTGAAATTCCGCTGAAGGTAGCCGTTCGCTAACACGGGGGGCGGACCTTATAATGGCGGGGTCCGCGCCTCCTCGGTGCATTGTTGAGAAAAAGAAACCTATGCCGACACTACCCCGACGCCGCAAACCCGGCGCCATCAAGGCGCCCCGCTTCGCCCGCTTCAGCCGCGTCCGCAAGACGGACGCCGCCGCGTCGCGCCCGCGCCGGGGCATCTACCTGCTGCCGAACGCCTTCACGACGGCCGCGCTGTTCGGCGGCTTCTACGCGATCGTGATGGCGATGAACCAGCGCTTCGACCACGCCTGCTGGGCCGTGTTCATCGCGATGGTGCTGGACAGCCTGGACGGCCGCGTCGCCCGCCTGACGAACACGCAATCGGAGTTCGGCGCGCAGTACGACAGCCTGTCCGACATGGTCTCGTTCGGCGCCGCGCCGGCCCTCGTCATCTACGAATGGTCGCTGCGCGGCCTGGGCAAGCTGGGCTGGATCGCCGCGTTCGTCTACTGCGCCGGCGCCGCGCTGCGCCTGGCCCGCTTCAACACGAATATCGAGGTCGTCGACAAGCGCTTCTTCCAAGGCTTGCCGAGCCCGGCCGCTGCTGCGTTGGTCGTCGGCTTCGTGATGATGATGACGGACCCGGACATCAACGTCAGCGCGCGCAAGGTCGACTGGATCTCGTGGGGCATCACGCTGTTCGCGGGCCTGACGATGGTGACCAATGTCCCGTTCTACAGCTTCAAGGACGTCAATTTCCGCAAGTCGGTGCCGTTCATCGTCGTGTTCCTGATCGCGCTCGCGCTGGCGCTGCTGGCGATCGATCCGCCCAAGGTGCTGTGGCCGCTGTTCGTCCTGTATGGCCTGTCGGGCTATGCCGTGTATCTGTACCGGCTCGCGAAGGGCAAGCCCGTCAGCATCGTCCAGACGGACGAAGAGGCGCTGGATCCGAGCGAGCGGCGCTGAGGCCGCCCCACGAAAAACGCCCCGGAGGGCGTCATGCGAAGCGGGACCGTGCGCGGTCCCGTTGTCATTTCTATCGGGCGTCAGCTTGCCTTGCCAGTCGACTTGCCATGTTGCTGGCCCTGCTGGCTGCCCTGGACGTTGCCCTGGATCGTGCCGTCACGCGCATCGGCTTCGACGCGGACACCGGCCTCCGCGCCGTTGCCGCCGCTTTGCAGGTTGCCGCGGTGGGCACTGCCATTCCCGCCACCCTGCTGGAACGGATCGCGGAAGTTCTTCAGCGTGTCCTGCTGGGTGCGCAGGCTGTTCTGCGTTTCTTCGGAGGCTGCGCGAGACACCTCGTCGGCCAGGGATTTGGCCGTGCGCGACGTCTGGGGCACGTGCTGCTCGGCGACACGGGCCAGTTCGACCTGGGAGTCCGCCACGACGCGCGAGAGATGCTGCTGGTAGGCGCGAATCTTTTCCGCCGCCGGTTGGGCGCGCGATGCGGCGGCCGAGATGGCCTCGGTCGGATGCGTTGTGGTCATCAGTTGTTGACTGGCGATATTCGTTTCTTCCAGCAAGGTCTGGCCCAGCTGGATGTTGGCTTCGACGATGTTCTGGATCGAACGCGACCACGATTTCGACATGTCGTTGAGAAACGCAACCTGTGCATCCAGGTGCGAACGAACTGCGGGCGTAACGGATTGCGAGAATAGGAACATGTGTGACCTCATGAAAGTGTATCCGGTCTGAAAATTGCGACGCTGTGGCACAAAGATGCCAGAAATCAATTGATAGTTAGATTTTGCATCGCACAATCGCACTGCTCAGCACATATGTGTTCTAGCGCGAGTTCGTTAGACTAGACGCTTTTCATGACTTTTCAATGTCGGTTTCAACCGTGCGCACGACGTTTCTGTCCTGAATAATAAACTTCCGTCGTTTTCGGCCAATATATTTTTCGCCTCATATTCGCCGGGAAATTTATGATGAATTGCTGCATTGCAGCAGGTCTGTCATGGAAGAATGGAACGGGTCGGCGGCGCGTGGCGCCATGCCTGGAGCGAAGCGTCCGGGTGTCAATCCCGGGCCGTGCGCCATTCCTGCGAGCTCGCTGTCGATTCGTGCTCCGGGCAATTGGTCTGACGCCACTTGCCGTGCTTCTCGATCATGTCGATGCTCGTCGTCGGCGCGCGCTCCGTCATGCAATAGGTGCCACCGCCCGAGATCACGCGCTCGCGGCGCGCGCCGTCGCCCGTGTTGTTGACGAGTTCCGCCACCTTCGGCGCCTGGTACCACGCGTTCGGCGCCATGTCGGCCGCGGCCTGGATGCCCCTGCGCAGGCGGATCTGCGGGCTGTCCGGCGGGGCGACGATATACGGATTGTTTTCCTTGCGCAGCGCGCGGTCGATGGCGCCGACGTCGCGCCGGGCGCGTTCCAGCATGGCGGCGCCGGCGGAGGGCGGCGGCGGTGCCGCGGGCGTGCTCGCGGCGGCGGGCGTGTCGGCCGCGGGCGGCGCCACGGCGGGTGCGGCCGGCACGGTCACGCGGGGCAGGGTGATTGCGCCTGCGCGCGGCGCTGCCTGCGGGCGTGCGGGCGCCTGTTCCTCTTGTTCGCGCCGCGGCTGGGGTGCGGCGGGCGCCGGCAGCCGGATCCACTGGATCGTCGAGCGCGGCGGGTCGGGCGCGACGGTGGGCGGACGGCGCGTCATCTGCCAGCCCAGGACCAGGACGGCATGCACGACGAGCGTGACCGCGATGCCGACGTGGCGGCGGTCGCGCGGCGGGAGCAGGGCAGGGGCGGTGGCGATCATGTCGGCCCAGTATAGCCAGCGCCGATCGCCACATCCTCACACATTGTTGCGCCGCCAGCCTGGATCAGCGGCGGCGGAAACGGTCGTCGTACAGCGGGTCGGGCCCGTTGAGCATCTGGCGCACGACGCCCTGCGCATCGAAGTGCACGTTCATCATCGAGTTCCACACGCCCGCTTCCTTGTAGCGGTACGACCAGACTTCGTAGTCGTGCGCGTACACCCGCGACACCTCGGCCGGGCGGCCGAAATTGCGCAGGATGTCGTCCTTGGTCCACCGGTCGACCTTGACCTTGCCGAAGTTCTCGCTCGTGAGCACCTGGTCGTACGAGACGAGGCGGCCGTCCGGGCCGATGCGCGCCATGTACTGGAACTGGCCCATCGGCTGGCCACGGTATTCGAGCACCTGGCCGCCGGCGGGGTCCGGATAGACGGCGTTCGGCTGCCCGAGCTGCGCAGTGACGGCGGTCAGCGGCGCCCCGATGGGCGGCGGCTGGCGCAAGATCGTCGTGCAGCCTGACAGGACCAGCGCCAGGGCGGTTACGCGCAGGGTCGAACGGAGCGGGTTCATCATCGCAATCTCCTGGGTTACAGGCCCTTCGAACGGTCGTCGAGCAGCGGATCCGGCGTGTCGTCCGTGCGCCGTACTTCGCCGCGGACGTTGAAATAGATGTTCCTGTACGAGTTCCAGACACCGTCCTGCTTGTAGCGGTACGACCAGACTTCGTCACCCGTCGCGCGGTCGCGCGAGACTTCGGCGGGGCGGCCGAAGCTGCGCAGGACGTCGTCCTTCGTCCAGCGCGCCGGCTGCACCTTGGCGAAGTTCTCGCTGGTGAGCGCCTGCTCGTACGCCACGAGGCGGCCGTCGGCGCCGATGTGTGCCATGTGGTTGTACTGGCCCATCGGCTGGCCGCGGTATTCCAGCACCTGGCCGCCGGCGGGATCGGGGTAGACGGCGTCCGGCTTGCCCAGCTTCGCGGTCACGTCGGCCAGCGGCGTGCCGGCCGGCGGTGTGCGGCTGAAGGTCGAGCAGGCAGACAGGGACAGGGCGATGCCCAGGACGGCGGCGGTGCGGATGAGAGTATTTTTCATGTATGTACGGTTCAGCGGGCATGCCATTGTGGCATCGCCAACCCGCCGATTTTAACGGAAGCGGCGGAAAAACTGGCCTCGCCCGCGCTTTTCCCATATACTTCCCGGTCTTGGCCTTCGGGCCAGGTTTTTTATCAATTCACGGTGCGCTGGGTTCCGACTCTTGCACCGCATGTGAAAGGCAACATCATGACCGTAGAAAACATCAACAAGGCCGCGATCATCGCGGACAACGCACGCGGCGACAAAGACACCGGTTCGCCGGAAGTCCAGGTTGCACTGCTGACCGCCCGCATCAATGAACTGAACGGCCACTTCAAGGAACACCAGAAGGATCACCACTCCCGTCGTGGCCTGATCATGATGGTCAACCGTCGTAAGAGCCTGCTGGCTTACCTGAAGGCCAAGGATCTGAACCGTTACCGCGACCTGATCGCCAAACTCGGCCTGCGTAAGTAATCAGCAGTTCCCGAGCATTGCGCCAGACGGCCCAAGCTTCGAAATGCCTGCGTCAGTTTCACTGTCGCGGGCATTTTTCGTTTTGGCCGTCGTTGAGTTTTTCTTTGAAGTAAGTCGGGGTCAGAGCACAACCGTGAACACCGTGCTCTGACCCCGAAGGAAAAAAATGTAGTCGAGGTGAACGACAGCGCCTGAAAATCTGTCGGCAAATAGAAAGGGATTACCCATGTTTAACAAAGTTACGAAAACCTTCCAGTACGGCGACCATACCGTCACCCTCGAGACCGGCGAAATCGCCCGTCAAGCCAGTGGCGCCGTCCTCGTGTCGGTCGAAGACACCGTCGTCCTCGCGACCGTCGTGGCCAAGAAGGATGCCAAGCCAGGCCAGGATTTCTTCCCGCTGACCGTCGACTACATCGAGAAGAGCTACGCCGCGGGCAAGATCCCGGGCGGCTTCTTCAAGCGTGAAGGCCGTCCGTCTGAGAAGGAGACGCTGACGTCGCGCCTGATCGACCGTCCGATCCGTCCGCTGTTCCCGGAAGGCTATCTGAACGAAGTCCAGGTAATCATCCACGTCCTGTCCGTCAATCCGGAAATCGATCCGGACATTCCGTCGATGATCGGCGCCTCGGCCGCCCTGTGCATCGCCGGCATCCCGTTCAACGGCCCGATCGGCGCGGCCCGCGTCGGCTACGCGAACGGCCAGTACATCCTGAACCCGACCACGACCCAGCTCAAGACCTCGCAGATGGACCTGGTCGTCGCCGGTACCGAGCACGCCGTGCTGATGGTCGAATCCGAAGCGCAGCAGCTGTCGGAAGAAGTCATGCTGGGCGCGGTCGTCTACGGCCACGAGCAGATGAAGGCCGTCATCGACGCGATCCACGCGCTGGTCGAAGAAGGCGGCAAGCCGGAAGTCGAATGGGCGCCGGCACCGAAGAACGAAGCACTGATCGCGCAAGTCGCGCAACTGGCCGACGCGAAAATCCGCGACGCCTACCAGACCCGCGAAAAATCGGCGCGCCAGCAAAAACTGAAGTCGCTGTCGACCGAAGTGCTGGCCGGCCTGGCCGCGCAGGGCGTCGAAGCGGATGCAGCCGAAGTCGGCAACATCCTGTTCGACATGGAAGCCAAGGTCGTGCGTTCGCAGATCCTGGAAGGCGAGCCGCGCATCGACGGCCGCGACACCCGCACCGTGCGTCCGATCTCGATCCGCACGAGCGTCCTGCCGCGCACCCACGGTTCCGCGCTGTTCACCCGCGGCGAAACCCAGGCCCTCGTGATCGCCACGCTGGGCACCGGCCGCGACAGCCAGAAGATCGACGCGCTGATGGGCGAGTACACCGACGACTTCATGATGCACTACAACATGCCCCCGTTCGCCACCGGTGAAACCGGCCGCGTGGGCACGCCGAAGCGCCGCGAAATCGGCCACGGCCGCCTGGCCAAGCGCGCGCTGGTCGCCGCGCTGCCGTCGCCGGAAGAGTTCAGCTACTCGGTCCGCCTGGTGTCGGAAATCACCGAGTCGAACGGTTCGTCGTCGATGGCGTCCGTCTGCGGCGGCTGCCTGGCACTGATGGACGCCGGCGTCCCGATGAAGGCCCACGTGGCCGGCATCGCGATGGGCCTGATCAAGGAAGGCGGCAAGTTCGCCGTCCTGACCGACATCCTGGGCGATGAAGACCACCTGGGCGACATGGACTTCAAGGTCGCCGGCACCACCGCGGGCATCACCGCGCTGCAGATGGACATCAAGATCCAGGGCATCACGAAGGAAATCATGCAGGTGGCGCTGGCGCAAGCCAAGGAAGCCCGCCAGCACATCCTGGTCGAGATGCAGAAGGCCGTGCCGTCTGTGAAGACGGAACTGTCGGACTTCGCACCGCGCCTGATCACCATCAAGATCAACCCGGAAAAGATCCGTGACGTGATCGGCAAGGGCGGCGCCGTGATCCGCGCGCTGACCGAAGAGACCGGCACGCAGATCGACATCACCGACGAAGGCATCGTGACCATCGCGTCGGTCGACGCCGCCGCCGGCCAGGAAGCCAAGCGCCGTATCGAAGAGCTGACCGCATCGGTCGAAGTGGGCAAGACCTACGACGGCACCGTGCTGAAGCTGCTGGACTTCGGCGCCATCGTCCAGGTCATGCCGGGCAAGGACGGCCTGCTGCACATCTCGCAGATCGCCAACGAGCGTGTGAACGCCGTCGCCGACTACCTGAAAGAAGGCCAGCAAGTGCGCGTGAAGGTCCTCGAGACCGACGAGCGCGGCCGCCTGAAGCTGTCGATGAAGGCAGCGGCTGCGGATGACGCGGCGGCAGCGGCGCAGTAAGCCTTGCCCGCGGACGCCGCGGCGTCCAGACTACGAAAACCGCCAGTGCGTGAGCCTGGCGGTTTTTTTTATTGGCGGGGCCTATCTCAAGCCTGCCTGGTGCCAAATTTGGTGCTGAATTTAGGTCTATGGTAGGATGTCGTCATCGACCGTGGAGGCACCATGAACTTCGTGCAGAACATTCAGCCCATCAGCTACCTGAAAACGCACACCAGCGATGTGGTCAAGCAGGTTCAGGAGACGCGTCAGCCTGTGATGATTACCGTGAACGGCAAGGTTCAGGCTGTCATCCAGGATCCCTTGAGCTATCAAAAAATGCAGGATCAGCTCACGATGCTCCGCATTCTGGCGCATGGCCAGAAGCAAATCGAAAAAGGCGAGGTAACCGATCATGAAGATCTCTTTGCCCGGTTCGACGCGGAAGACAAGGAAAGCTGAACGCCTCCATGAACATCATCTGGACGAATGCCGCGCGCGACGATGTGCTTGAAATCCGCGCGTACCTGAAGCGGTATCAGTCGCCCGCATTCGTCAAGAAGGTCACTGAACAGATCCGGGACGAAGCCGGTTCACTCAAGGACTGGCCTTCCAAGGGTACCTACGTGCCGGAATTGGAAGAGCTCCAGCTGGATCAGTATCGCGAGCTTCTTGCGGGCCAGCATCGCATCATCTTCGAACGCGCGAGCGAAGCGTTCTACATTCACATTGTTTGTCATACGAGCCGCGATCTCGAGGTACTCCTGCGTCGACGGCTGTTGGCCGATGCGTGAACCAACCTTTCCCGCCATCTCATTCATGGTCTTGGATTAACTCATTCATCAATGTGATATCTCAGCCGTAGTCGATTGCCGAGATATTCCTTTTGGAAATGCTAAGTATTTGAACATGAAATTGGATTTATATCTCATCCGTTCGCATAATGTCCTTACACCAAACGAACCGGAGAAGAGAAATGAACATCGCCAAGAACATGGAATCGATCTTTGTCGCAGCCGTCGTCGTCGTCGCCAGCGTGGCGAACGCGATCGCCGCACCCGCCGCGCCGCTGGAAATTGCCGCGCCCCGCGCCGTCGTGTCGGCTGCGCCCGTGATGGAATCCCCGCTGATCACCATCGTCGTCGTCGGCAAACGCCTGACGGCTGAACAGAAAGCAAAACGTGCCTGAGCCGGCGTCATGCAGCATTGCCCATCGTCACCGCATGTAGTTTCCCTGTTCATCAGCAATTAAAACCGCCAGTGCGTGAGCCTGGCGGTTTTTTGTTTCTGCCGCCCCACAGAATTCGCATTTCCTGCGCCTTTACCAAAAGAAGTTTATCAAAGTTACCACTACGGTAAACCTTTGACGCCTCATGCTGCAAAGCTGCAGAATATATCGAGGTTTCCCCGCCTATCGTGTCGTGTTGTGCAGGAAATGGGTGGTATAGTTGGTCATTTGACAGAATTGCCGGGGCCGCAAACGGGCCCAAACGGCACAACCTTTCACTCCAAAAAAGGAATACAGATGACGACCCAGGACTACGCGAACCGCATCAGCCAGCTCATCCAGGATCATCAGGCCGACATCGGCTCGGAGTGGATCGAGCAGCTGGAAGCGCTGACGGTGCGGTCGAGCGTCGTCTCGAAAGACCAGCTGCGCAAGCACTGCCAGCAATTCCTGGTCGCGTTCGCCCAGGCCACGCGCGGCGGCGAACTGCAGAACATCGACCACCGTTCGTGGGACGAGGTGCGCGACATCCTGAGCGAGATCTCGTCGACCCGCGCCAGGAACGGCTCGACTCCCAGCGAGACGGCGACCTTCGTGTTCTCGCTGAAGCAGCCGCTGTTCACGCGCCTGAACGAAGGCTTCGCGGGCGACCCGGCCGCGCTCGCATCGGCCTCGTGGACCATCAGCTCGCTGCTCGACAAGATGGGCCTGTACACCATCGAAGTGTTCCAGCGCGCGCGCGACCAGATCATCGTGCGCCAGCAGCAGGAATTGCTGGAACTGTCGACGCCCGTCGTCAAACTGTGGGATGGCATCCTCGCGCTGCCGCTGATCGGCACGCTGGATTCGGCGCGCACCCAGGTAGTGATGGAGAACATCCTGCAGAAGATCGTCGACACGGGCGCCGCGATCGCCATCATCGACATCACCGGCGTGCCGACCGTCGACACGCTCGTCGCGCAGCACCTCATGAAAACGATCGCGGCCGCGCGCCTGATGGGCGCCGACTGCATCATCAGCGGCATCCGTCCGCAGATCGCGCAGACCATCGTGCACCTGGGCGTGAACCTGGAAGACGTCGTGACGAAGGCCACGCTGGCGGACGCGTTCCTCGTCGCGCTCGAGCGCACCGGCACGTCCGTCATCAAACGCACCGCCCACGCATAAGGACCGCGCATGGAACGCATCCCGATCCTCCGCATGGGCGACCTCCTGCTGGTGACGATCCAGGTCGACATGCACGACCGCCTGGCGATGACGCTGCAGGACGACCTCACCGAACGCATCGTGCGCGACCGCGCCAAGGGCGTCCTGATCGACATCTCGGCGCTCGACCTGGTGGACTCGTTCATCGGCCGCATGATCAGCAACACGGCCGCGATGGCGCGCGTGCTCGATGCGCAGACCGTGGTGGTCGGCATGCAGCCGGCCGTCGCGATCACGCTGGTCGAACTGGGTCTCACGCTGCACGGCGTGAAGACGGCACTCAACGTCGAGAAGGGCATGGCCCTGTTGGGAAAGACTGATTTTTGATGAGCGCTGCTCTCAACAACGCGGTGGTCTTCGAGTCCGAACTGCTCGAGCGGCACCGCCAGGACCGCACCGAACGCACGGCGCTGCCGCTACGCTCGGACGAGGACGTCGTCGCGCTGCGCAAGCACGTGCGCGAACGGGCCGTCGCGATCGCGCTGTCGCTCGTCGACCAGACCAAGCTCGTGACGGCGGCCAGCGAGCTGGCGCGCAATACGCTCAAGTACGGCGGCGGCGGCATGGTCTACCTCGATGCGCTGACGGACGGCTTCCGCAAAGGCGTCGGCCTGATCTTCGTCGATAACGGTCCCGGCATCCCCGACCTCGAGATGGCGCTGCGCGACGGCTACACGACGGGCGGCGGTCTCGGGCTTGGCCTCGGCGGTTCGAAACGCCTCGTCGACGAATTCGACATCGATTCCCGCGCGGGGGAGGGCACTGCGGTGTCGGTCGTCAAATGGAAACGCTGATCAGTTCGCTGTCCCCGCAGCTCAACTTCGCCATCACCCACGCCAGCGACGTCTCGGCCGCACGCCGCGCCGGGCAGAAGCTGGCGGACGCGCTCGGCTTCGACGACGTCAAGGCCGGCCGCCTCGCGATCATCATCACGGAAGCGGCCACCAACATCCTCAAGCACGCGGGCGAGGGCACCGTCACGATCATGCGCACGCAGTCCGGCGTCGCGATGCCGGGCGTGGATGTCGTCGCCATCGACAACGGGCCCGGCATCGCCGACCTCGATTTCGCGCTGCGCGACGGCGTCTCGACGGCCGGCACGGCGGGCACGGGCCTCGGTGCGCTGCGCCGCCAGGCCGATGAATTCGACGCGTGGACCCGGCACGGCGGCGGCAGCGCCTTCTTCATGCGTGTCTGGCAGGGCGCCGCGCCACCCGAGCCCTGCGGCATCGAAGTGGGCGCGCTGTGCACGCCGCTCGCTGGCGAGGAAGAGAGCGGCGACGGCTGGGGCGTCACCTGCGATCTCGATGGCGCCACCCTGGTCGGCGTGGACGGACTCGGTCACGGGCCGGAAGCGGCCAAGGCCGCCGCCGGCGCCATCCAGGCGCTGCAAAAGCGTCCGGCCGCCCGGCCTGCCGAGGTGCTGCAGACGGCGCACGAACTGCTGCGCATCACGCGCGGTGCCGCGATGTCCGTGGCAAGGATCGACTACAGCGGCGGCGACATCCGTTTCGCCGGCATCGGCAACGTGGCCGCCGTCGTGTTCGACGGCACGGCGCGCCGCGCGCTCGTCTCGCACAACGGCATCGTGGGCCACAACATGCGCAAGGTACAGGAATTCACCGCGCCGTTCCCGCCCGGCGCGCTGTGCGTGCTGGCCTCGGACGGCATCCAGACCCAGTGGGACATCGGCGCGTACCCGGGCCTGCATGTGCACGCGCCCGCGCTCGTGGCGGCCGTGCTGATGCGCGACTTCATTCGCCGCCGCGACGATGCGATGGTGCTGGTCGCGCGCCGGAGAACGTCATGAACGTCCAGCGCATCCTCGCCGTGGGCCTCGACGACGAACAGGACGTCGTGCTCGTGCGCCAGCGCGCGCGCCAGGTCTCGCACCTGCTCGGGTTTTCGCAGCAGGACCAGGTACGCATCGCCACCGCCGTCTCGGAAGTGGCGCGCGGCGCCTGCCAGGCCGGCTTCGGCGGCCGCGCCGCGTTCCTGATCCGCGAGGCGGGCCGGCGCCAGTCGCTCGAGGTGACGATCAGCGGCGGCAAGGGCGCGCACGGCGGCTTGCCGGACGATGCCGTCGTCACCGCGCACCGCCTGATGGACGAGTGCGAGGTCGCCGAGGACGAGCAGGGCGCCGGCGTGATCACGATGCGCAAGGCGCTGCCGCAGCAGCTGTGGATCGACCATGCGCGCCTGGCCGAGGTCGCGGGCCAGCTGGCCAAGGACAGCCCCGTCGCGAACACGTACAACGAACTGGAGCTGCAGAACCGCGAACTGGTCGCCACGCTGGCGGAACTGCGCGAGCGCCAGGAAGACCTGCTGTCACTGACGCGCGAACTGGAAGACACGAACCGCGGCATCGTCGCGCTGTACGCCGAGATCGAGGACAAGGCCGACCATTTGCGCCGCGCCGACGAGATGAAGTCGCGCTTCCTGTCGAACACGAGCCACGAGCTGCGCACGCCGCTGTCGTCGATCCGCGCGCTGGCCAAGCTGCTGCTGGACCGCATGGACGGCGACCTGACGCCGGAACAGGAGCGCCAGGTGCGCTTCATCGAGGCCGCCGCGGCCGACCTGTCGGAACTCGTCAACGACCTGCTCGACCTGGCCAAGATCGAGGCGGGCCGCGTCGAGGTGGTGGTGGCGCCCATCGTCGTGGACAACCTGTTCCGCGCGCTCAAGGGCATGCTCCGTCCGCTCGTCGACGACGCGCGGGTCGACCTGATCTTCGAACCGTGCGACTATGTCGACGCATTCGATTCGGACGAGGGCAAGATCGCGCAGATCCTGCGCAACTTCATTTCGAACGCCCTGAAATTCACCGAGCAGGGCGCGGTGCGCGTGTCGGCCTTCCACGACCCCGAGGCCGACACGATCACGTTCGCGGTGGCCGATACCGGGATCGGCATCAGCCCGGACAACCTGCAGTTGATCTTCGAAGAGTTCAGCCAGATCGAACACCCGCTGCAGCGGCGCAGCAAGGGCACCGGCCTCGGCCTTCCCCTGTGCCGCAAGCTGGCGGATCTACTCGGCGGCCGCGTGGACGTGGTCAGCCAGCCCGGCGTCGGCTCCACCTTCAGCCTCGTGCTGCCGCGCTTCTTCCCGGCCCAAACTGTGCAGCGCAACGCTGGAATCTGAGGAACGCAACATGACTACCCCGACTTTGATCCTCAACGTCGACGACAACGACGGCGCCCGCTACGCCAAGACGCGCATCCTGCAGAGCGCCGGCTTCGACGTCGTCGAGGCCAGCAACGGGACCGATGCGCTGAATGTCGTCAAGCGCGGCGGCGTGGCGCTCGTGCTGCTCGACGTGAAGCTCCCGGACATCAACGGCATCGAGGTGTGCCGCCGCATCAAGGCCGACCCGGACAGCGCGATGGTCCTCGTGCTGCAGACGTCGGCCGCGCTGACGGGCCGCGCCGACAAGATCCGCGGCCTGGAAGGCGGCGCCGACAACTATCTCGCGGCGCCGATCGAGGCCGACGAACTGGTCGCCAACGTCAACGCGCTGCTGCGCATGCGCCAGACCCAGAGCGCGCTGCGCGACAGCGAGGAACGCTTCCGCCAGCTCACCGACAACATCGAGGACGTGTTCTGGATGTTCTCCGTGCCGGCGCGCGCGCTCGAATACGTCAGCCCGGCCTATGCGACGATCTGGGGCCGCCCCATCGACACGCTGGAACGCGAGCCGGGCAGCTGGCTCTCGGCCGTGCATCCGGACGACCGCGCCTACGTCGCGTCGCTGTGGGATGCGCTGCAGACCGCGCCGCACTACGAAGCCGAATTCCGCGTGATGATGCCGGACGGCTCGCCGCGCTGGGTGCGCGACCGCCTGTTCCCCGTGCGCGACCGGCGCGACGAGGTGTACCGCGTGGCGCGCGTGACGAGCGACATCACGCGCCGCAAGGAGATGGAAGCCCTGCTGCGCGCGGCCGACGCCAACAAGAACGAATTCCTCGCGACGCTCGCGCACGAGCTGCGCAATCCGCTGTCGCCGATCCGCAATGCGGCGGCGCTGCTGGGTGTGTCCGGCAATGGCGCCAGCGAGCACCAGGCGCGCGCGCGCGACGTCATCACGCGCCAGGTCGACCATCTCGCCCACCTCGTCGACGACCTGCTCGACGTGGCGCGCATCTCGGAGGGCAAGATCGTCCTGCGCCAGGAAGAGGTCGAGCTGAAAGGCGTGATCGCCCAGGCGGTCGAAACGGCCGGCCCGCTGATCGCGGCGCGCGAGCACAAGCTGGACGTCGTCCAGCCGGCCCGCCAGATCTGGCTGAGGGGCGACCCGGTGCGCCTCGCGCAATCGATGGGCAACCTGCTGCACAATGCGGCCAAGTTCACGCCGAAGGGCGGCAGGATCAGGGTCGAGGTGACGCTGCAGGACGCCGTCGTGCGCATCGCCGTGCAGGACAACGGCATCGGCATCGCCGAGGACAACCTGTCGCGCATTTTCGGCATGTTCGCGCAGGCCGCCGTCCCGCCGGACCGCGCACCGGAAGGCCTCGGCATCGGCCTGTCGCTCGTCTCGCGCCTGCTCGAGATGCACGGCGGCCGGTTGTCCGCCACGAGCCCCGGCATCGGCCTCGGCTCCACGTTCACCGTCGAGCTGCCGGTGCTGCGCACGGCGGAGCAGGGCGCGCAGGCGGCCGAGGCGCCGTCCGGCGCACCGGCGCCGGCGTCGGGCGGCCGCAAGATCCTGCTCGTCGACGACAACGTCGATGCGATGGAGATGATGGCTTTCCTGCTGGCCGAGATGGGCTACGAGGCGCACACGACCGCGGATGCCGGCAACCTCGTGCAGATGGCGCTGGCGTTGCGGCCGGACGTGATCGTGCTCGACATCGGCCTGCCGGGCGTGGACGGCTACGAACTGGCGCGCATGCTCAAGCGGCATCCGCAGCTGGCCTCGACCCGCCTCGTCGCGCATACCGGCTACGGTTCGCCGGAAGACCGGCGCAAGGCGCAGGACGCCGGGTTCGATGCGCACCTCGTCAAGCCGGCCGAGCTGGAGGATCTGGAAAAGGCATTGCAGGGTTGATGGAACGTGCGTCAGCGCACGTACATTCGCGCTGCATCGGCCTAATCTGGCGCCATCATTGCCACCGATGGAGGCCATCATGCCCAAGGGAGCCAGCCCGAAACGCGAGCGCGAGTACAAGAAGCTCGAGACGGAATTCAAGAAGGAACACCGCTATCCCGGCCGCGAGGAAGAGGTCGCGTCGCGCATCGTGAACAAGCAGCGCGCGGAGCACGGCGAGACGAAGCAGTCGTCGGGCGGCGGGTCGAAGCAGTCGGCGAAGAAGTAAAACCCCCGGACTTGCGCCCGGGGGCTGGTGCGGTTACTTGTCGGTCACCGTAAAGTCGCCGAACGCCTTCAGCTGCTCGCCGACGGCCTTCGAATCGCCCACCACGACGATGGACTGGTTCTCCGGCGCGAAGTACTTCTTCGCCACGTCGCGCACCTGTTCCGGCGTGACCTTTTCGATCAGCGGCACGTACTGGCCCAGGAACTCGGCCGGCAGGCCCACGAGCCAGTTGCTGGACAGCGTGTTCGCGACGGCACGCTGCATCTGGTTGCTCAGCAGGTAGCCGCCCGCCACGTAGCGCTTGTGCATCTTCATCTCGTCCGCCGGGACGAGGTCCGCGCCGATGCGCTTGTACTCGTTGAAGTACTCGGTCAGCGCGGCGCCCGTGACTTCGTTGCGCACGTCCGCGCCGCCGACGATGCCGCCGCCTTCGCGCAGCAGGCGCGCGCCGGCCGAGGCGCCGTAGGTGTAACCCTTCTCCTCGCGCAGGTTGATGTTCACCCGGCTCGAAAAGCCGCCGCCCAGGATCGTGCTGGCCAGGCGCAGCGGGATCTGGTCGGACGCCGTCGCGGCGATGCCGGGGCTGCCCAGGCGCAGCGTCGACTGCACGCTGCCGCCCCGTTCCAGCAGCAGGCGCACGGGTTTTGCCGTGGCCGGGGCCTTCGGCACGTCGGCCGTGGCCGGACCGCTCGCCTTCCAGTCGCCGAACGCCTTCTGCGCGAGTTTCAGGGCATCCGCTTCCTTGATGCGCCCCGTGATCACGAGCAGCGCGCGCTCCGGACGGAAGCGTTTCGCGTGCTCGGTGCGCAGCAGGACTTCCGTCGTCGACTCGATCGATTCCGCCGTCGGCGTCATGTGGCCGTACGGGTGATCGCCGTAGATCGCACGGCTGATCGCGCGCTCGGCGCGGAAGCGCGGCGTCGTCTCGGACACGCGCAGGCTTTGCAGTGCGTTCGCCTTGGCCAGCGCCACTTCGTTGGCCGGGAAGGCCGGCGTGCGCACGACTTCGGCCAGCAACTGCATCATCGGCCCGGCCTGCGACGCGAGCGCGCTGGCCTGGACCGCGATGCCGTCCGCGCCGGCGCCGGCGGCCACGGAGCCGCCCATGCCCTGCGCCGCTTCCGCGATCGCGCGCGAATCGCGTTTCGCCGTGCCTTCGTTGAGCAGGCCGGCCAGCAGGTTGGCGAAGCCCGGGTGTTTCGCATCGTCCGCGACGAGGCCCGCGTCGCGCACGGCCAGCACCATGTCCACGCGCGGGATGCCCGTGCGTGGCACGATCCACACCTGCAGGCCGTTGGCCAGGGTCTTCTTGCCGATGTGCGGGACGGGCAGGGGTTTGTCTTTCGCATAGGCCGGCATCGCGGCCGGCATCGCGTCCTTCGGCACGTCCGCGGCTTGCGCCGGGTGGGCGAACAAAGCGCCCACGATCATCGTCAGCATCAGTTTGTTCATCGATGCGCTCCTCATTTCTTTGCTGCCGGTTTACGGTCGATGACGGTGCGGTTCGCCTTCGTCAGGTAGGTGGCGGCCACGCGCTGGAGGTCGGCGGACGTCACGCCCTCGATCCAGCCCGGCACCTTGTTGACGACGTTGGCGTCGCCCCACAGCGTCTGCAGCTTGGCGAGCGTGTCGGCGCGCGACAGGATGTTTTCCAGGTCGTTGTTCCAGTCCGCGAGCATGCGGGTCTTCACGCGCTTCAAGGTGGCGGCGTCGACGCCGTCCTTGACGACCTTCGCGATCTGCTCGTCCATCGCGGCCAGCATCGCGTCCGCGCTGCTGTTCGGCTTGTACAGGCCGAACACGGTGAACAGCGTGGGACCGCCGTATTCGAACGGGCCGGTGAGGCCGAAGCCGCCCTGGACGTTCAGCGCGATCTCGCGGCCCTTGACGAGATTCAGGTAGAACAGCGACGCGTCGCCGCCCGCCAGCAGTTCTGACAGCACGGCCATCGGCGCCTGGTCCGCGCTGCCCTGCGGCGGCACTTTCCAGCCGACGGCGACGGCCGGCACCTGCGCCAGCGCGTCGCTTTGCTCGATGCGTTTTTCCTGGGTGTTCAGGCCCTCCGTGAAGTCGGAGCCTTGCGGCACGGGGCGGGCCGCGATGCCGCCGAAGTACTTCTGCGCGAGCGCGAAGGCCTGCGCGGGCGTGACGTCGCCGGCGATCGCCAGCACGGCGTTGTTCGGACCGTAGTAATCGCGGTGGAAGGCTCGCACGTCGTCGAGGCTCGCGCCTTCGAGGTCCTCGAAGCTGCCGTAGCCGTCGTGGTTGTTCTCCCATTTCTGGAACGCGAGCTGGCTGATGTCGAGCCAGAAGAAGCCGCCGTACGGCTTGTTCTTGACGTTCACGCGGATCTCTTCCTTGACCACGTCCTGCTGGTTCTTCAGCGTGGCCGGGTTGAAGGCGAGCGTCTTCATGCGGTCGGCCTCGAGCCACAGGATCGGCTCGAGCGACGACACGGGCGCCGTCTCGATGTAGTTCGTGAAGTCGGGACGCGTGGAGCCGTTGTTGTTGCCGCCGCCGCCCGTGATGGCGCGGTCGAACACGCCCTTCGGCGCGTTCGGCGTGCCCTGGAACATCAGGTGCTCGAACAGGTGGGCGAAGCCCGTGCGGTTGCGCGGCTCGAGGCGCATGCCGACGTGGTACACGACGGATACGCCGACGGTCGGCGAACCATGGTCTTCGGAGACGACGACCGTCAGGCCGTTGTCGAGCTTCTTGACGTTGACCGGCAGGGTCCACTGGTCGCTGGTCGCCGCGAGCGAGGTTAGCGAGAGTGACAACCCGGCCAGCAGGGCGGGCAGGTAGCGCAGGCGCATTGATCACCTTTTATGAAGTTATGGGTCAGGGCATCGAATTTATCTTAACGCAACAAATGCAGGGCCGGCATGAAATGTTGATACATACATCGGCGACAAATGGTGACAAACGGTGACATTTGAAGGCAGCCCGGCGCGCGATAATGACCGGCTCGCCTATGCATGCCAGCCCGCCCCCATGTCGTTCAGGTGGTCATTTTTGCAGTTCGTCGCAATCCGCTGGGCCGGGCGGGGCCGTCCGTTTATCCTGTTTGCCATCACACCAACCCATACAAAACAAAAACAGGAATTCGGAGAATCGGATGAACAAGATTTTCTCGCTCGCCCCCGTCGGTGCCGCCCTGTGTGTCGCGCAGTTGTTCGTCCTCGGGCTCGCGCATGCCGCCCCGGACCTCGCGACCGAAACGCGCCCCGTCGATGCCCGCGTCGTGCGGGTCAAGGTCGACGGCGCCGTCGACCTGAAGATCCGCCAGGGCGCCACGCCGGCCCTGACGCTCAAGGGCGAATCGCGCTACCTGGAACGCACGATGACGTCGCAGAACGGCGATACGCTGAACATCGATACGGACATCCGCGGCCACGTGCGCACCGGCTCGCTTCATGCGGA
Source organism: Massilia orientalis (assembly GCF_030411975.2). NCBI lineage: Bacteria > Pseudomonadati > Pseudomonadota > Betaproteobacteria > Burkholderiales > Oxalobacteraceae > Massilia > Massilia orientalis. Next base: position 162,540 of record NZ_JASNRB020000009.1, read on the forward strand.
ACTCGTGCTGCCGGCGCTGCGGTCGGTGACCTCGGAAAGCCTGGGCTCGACGGACATTTCCGGCTTTTCCGGCGACGAGCTGGAACTGACCCTGGACGGCGCCGGCTCGATGAAGATCGCGGGCAGCTACCGCCTCGTGCGGGCAAGCCTGGGCGGCATCGGCAGCATGGAGATGCAGGGCCTGAACGGGGAGGGCGTCGAACTGAACCTGCAGGGTGCCGGATACATCTCGCTGGCGGGACGCGCGAAATGGCTGAAGGCCGACCTGGGCGGCCTGGGCAACCTGGACGCGCAGCAGTGTAACGCGGACTCCGTCGACATCGACCTGTCCGGCCTCGGCAACGCGCGCGTGACGGCGCGCCAGAACGCGAACCTGAATTTGTCCGGCATGGGTTCCGTCACGGTGTACGGCAAGCCCCAGAACCGCAAGGTCGCGGTCGACGGGCTGGGGAAAGTGAGCTGGAAGTAAAAGAAGATTTATCTCGAAACAAAAGAACAAAGAGGCGAGGCCTCACGAATCCGAACGAGACGATGAGAAAACTGACCGTTGCGATCCTGTTCGCGCTGGGCCTGCACGGTAGTGCGATGGCGGGCCTCGCGGAGGGCGCCAATGCCTACAATGCCCGCAACTATGCGCTGGCCCTGAAGGAAATCACACCGCTTGCCAAGGCCGGCAACGCGGACGCGGAGCATTTGCTGGGCCTGATGTACTACATGGGCCGCGGCGTGCCGCGCGACTACAAGCAGGCGTTCGCCTGGCACTACAAGGCGGCCGTGCAGGGCAAGGCCGACGCGCAATACGTGATCGGCGCCATGTACTACACGGGCAATGCCGTGCCCCAGGACCAGAAACTGGCCGTGCAGTGGTTCCGCAAGGCCGCCGAGCAGGGCCATCCGGACGCCCAGCACGCGCTCGCCCTGATGTACCGCTACCACGTGGCGGGCATGCCGCAAGACCTCGTCATCGCGTACATGCTGTGCAACCTGGCGGCCGCCAACGGCCACCGCAATGCCATCGAGCAGCGCGCTTCGCTCGTCAAGCAGATGAGCCAGGAACAGATCGACGAAGCGCAATCGATGTCGCGCAACTGGAAACCGGGCACGCCGCTGCCGACGCAATCGCATACGGGCAGCGGCGGTTCCTGAACAGTTTTGTTACCTTCAAATGTAAGGACGATGCCGACGCTGGTATAGGGCGTCGTCCTACGCGCGCATGGCCAAACCTTGGTGTCCCGCTTGCCTTTGCGGGACTACGATGAGAACCCCTCAAGCAGTTTTCACGAGCTGTACGACAACGCATCCATTGGAGGCAATCATGGCAAACCAAGGCAATAATCAGGGCGGCAACAAGGGCAACAACCAGAGCGGCGATACCAGCAACCGCGGTTTCGCATCGATGGACCCGCAGAAGCAGCGCGAAATCGCCTCGGAAGGCGGCAAAGCTGCGCACGCCTCGGGCAACGCCCACGAGTTCACGTCGGAAGAGGCACGCCGTGCCGGCTCGATGAGCCACAAGAACGACGGCGGCAGCCAGCAGAGCCAGGGTGGCGGCAGCCAGCAAAGCGGTAACAGCACCCGCGGCGGCACGCCCGAGCAGCACGCCAAGGCCGGCTCGCAGAGCCACAAGAACGACAAGAAGTAATGTGATGCGCTGAACGCCGCAGGCAGGCCGCGCGCGCCGGCGCCGCCGGCGAGTTCGCATGCTGCCTGGCCGTTCTATATCGCACACACAATGTTCACGACACCGCCAGCCTTTCGAGGCTGGCGGTGTCGTTTCATGCGTCCGTCCGGCTACTACACGATCTGTGAGCCGAGAAGTAAATTTACTACATTCTTCCATTAAATGAGCAGTTTCTTGCTCATTGTTAGCGATAGCAGCCATTTTCTGGCGCGGCATGCTTGGGTGATCGGGTCCGATGGGGTACCATTGCTCATCATTTAACTAGGGTATGCCATGCGTGCAATAGAAATCGTCCAACCCGGTGGGCCCGAGGTGCTTCAGCCTTGCGAGCGCCCCATGCCCGAGCTGAAGCCGGGTGAAATCCTCATCCGCGTCCACGCGGCCGGCGTCAACCGGCCCGACGTGTTCCAGCGGCTGGGCCAGTATCCCGTGCCGCCCGGCGCGTCCGACCTGCCCGGCCTCGAAGTGGCCGGCGAGATCGTCGACGGCGACCTGTCCGGCAGCGGGTTCGAGAAAGGCGACCTCGTCTGCGCCCTCGTGCAGGGCGGCGGCTATGCCGAGTACTGCGCGGCGCCGCTGGCGCAATGCCTGCCGGTGCCGCAAGGCTTGAGCGCACTCGAGGCGGCCGCGCTGCCGGAGACGTTCTTCACCGTGTGGAGCAACGTGTTCCAGCGCGGCGCGCTGGGCGAAGGGGAGACCCTGCTCGTCCAGGGCGGCAGCTCCGGTATCGGTACCACGGCGATCCAGCTGGCGAAGGCGCTGGGCCACCGCGTGTTCGCGACGGCGGGCAGCGCCGACAAATGCCGCGCGTGCGAGGACCTGGGCGCCGAGCGGGCGATCAACTACAAGACCGAGGACTTCGCGCCCATCGTCAAGGAACTGACGGGCGGGAAGGGCGTCGACGTCGTGCTCGACATGGTGGGCGGCGACTACGTGGCGCGCGAGGTGTCATGCCTGGCGGACGACGGCCGCATCGTCATCATCGCCCTGCTGGGCGGGGCGAAGGCGAACGTCGACCTGGGCCAGGTGCTGCGTCGCCGCCTGACGATCACGGGTTCCACCTTGCGTCCGCGCCCGGTCGCGTTCAAGGCGCGGATCGCGCGCGAACTGCGCGAGCGCGTGTGGCCGCTGCTGGCGGCCGGCCAGATCAAGCCCGTCATCTACAAGACGTTCGCGCTCGAGGAAGCCGCCGCCGCGCACACGCTGATGGAAAGCAGCGCGCACGTCGGCAAGATCATGCTGCGTGTCGCCGAACACTAATAAGACAATGAATAATCGACTGAACAACCATGCCCGGCCCGGTTTGACCGGCTTTTCAACGCCCGTTACAATAACGGGTTATTTGACCGTGAGGTTGTAATGCGTGCCAAGCTCATCGTAGGCAACTGGAAGATGAATGGCAGCCGCGCGGCCAATGAAGCTTTGCTGAAGGGGATCGTCGCCGGCCTCGACAATGCGCGTGCAGTGTGCGCTGTCTGCGTGCCGACACCATTCCTGCAGCAGTGCGAAGACGTGCTGACCGGTACGCCGGTCGCCTGGGGTGCGCAGGACGTGTCGATGCACGCGTTCGGCGCGTACACCGGCGAAGTGTGCGCGAAGATGCTGACCGAGTTCGGTTGCCGCTACGTGATCGTCGGCCATTCCGAGCGCCGCGCCTACCACCGCGAAGACAGCGCGCTGGTGGCGAAGAAGGCGCAGGCGGTACTGGCCGAAGGGATGATCCCGATCGTGTGCGTCGGCGAAACGCTGGAGCAGCGCGAGGCGGGCGAGACGGCGCAGGTGGTCGGCGCCCAGCTCGACGCGGTGCTGGAAGCGCTCGACGCGGCATCGGTGGGAAGAATCGTCGTGGCCTATGAGCCCGTGTGGGCCATCGGCTCCGGCAGGAACGCGACGCCGGCGATGGCGCAGGAAGTGCATGCGCAATTGCGCGCGCAACTGAAGGCGCGCAACGCGGAAGCGGCGGAAGTCGTGCCGATCCTGTACGGCGGCAGCATGAAGCCGGAGAATGCGAAGGAACTGCTGTCCCAGCCGGATATCGATGGCGGGCTGATCGGCGGCGCGGCCTTGAAGGCGGAAGATTTTCTTGCCATCATACACGCCGCCTGAATAGTGCCGGGTTGGAAATTCCATCCGGGCGATGAAGCAAAAACGTCGTTCCCGCCCTGGCCGGTCGCCTTGGCGGGAACCCAAGTTTCGGGCGCTGCCACGATGCTTGGAAAATTGGGTCCCAGCCTTCGCAGGGACGACGTGGTGCAAAGTTTTTGCAAACGTAGTCAACCTTGGAATGGAATAAACAATGAACGTGTTGTTCAATCTGATCGTCGTCGTACAGGTCATCTCCGCGCTGGCCATCATCGGTCTCGTGCTCGTCCAGCACGGCAAGGGTGCGGACATGGGCGCCGCCTTCGGTTCCGGCGCGTCCGGCAGCCTGTTCGGCGCCAGCGGTTCGTCGAACTTCCTGTCGAAATCGACGGCCGTCGCCGCCGCGATCTTCTTCGCGTCGACGCTGGGCCTGGCGTACTTCGGCACCAACCGTCCGCACGCGAGTGTCGGCGGCGGCGTGATGGAACGTGTGGCGGTCCCGGCCGCCAAGGTTCCTGCCGGCGCAGGCGATGCCGTCCCGACGACCGCACCGGCTCCGGCACCTGCCGCACCTGCACCGTCGGCCACGCAAGACGTGCCGGCGCCTGCGCCGGCAGCCGCACCGGCTGCTCCGGCACCCGCGCCTGCCAAGTAATTTTGCGGCGCGGCCACTTCCTGCAAGCGCGAGCAGGGTGGTGTAACATTCTGCGGGCTTCGGCCCGCCAGCGCCGGCGACCGGACTCTCGACTCGGTTCGCCGTAAACACGGGTTTTAAAAAAGTTGAGAAAAAGAGTATTTTTTCTTGGTTTAGCGCAATTTGAGCATTGAAAAATGCTGCTAAGTCAGAGTAGAATACTGGTCTCCAGCCGACGTGGTGAAATTGGTAGACACGCTATCTTGAGGGGGTAGTGGCGCAAGCTGTGCGAGTTCGAGTCTCGCCGTCGGCACCAAGATACAAGAAGCCAGCTAGGGCGCATGAGCTTCCGCTCGTTAGCACTAGCTGGCTTTTTTACGAGGATCTGTCGGAGGCTTTGAAGAACCGTCCCCTGCGGCGGCCCTTCTGGCCCGAGAAGCCCGGTCGTACGAACGTGCGGCGAGCCTCGAAGGTCGGGATCGGCAACGCGGAACAGGTGATTGAGAGTCTCCAGTCGTACGATCCTGGTGTAGGCCAATAGCCAGGATTGCGCGATGCGGTACTGCAGCCCCTGCAGTGTTTTTTCAACCGATCGTTCAACTAAGGCTTCATCGTGAACCTCGAGAACTACTTCCCCGTCTTACTCTTCATCGTGATCGGCACCGTCGTCGGCGTCGCATCGCAGGTGTTGGGCCGTGTCGTCGGTCCGCATCGTCCCGACCCCGCCAAGCTCTCTCCGTATGAATGCGGCTTCGAAGCCTTCGAAGACGCGCGCATGAAGTTCGACGTCCGGTACTACCTGGTCGCGATCCTGTTTATTTTGTTTGATCTGGAAACGGCATTCTTCTTCCCTTGGGGCGTTTCGATGCGCGACCTGGGCCTGCCTGGATTCCTCACGATGATGGTGTTCATCGTCGAATTCATCGTCGGGTTCTGGTACATCTGGAAGAAAGGTGCCCTTGATTGGGAATAAGCCATGGCTATTGAAGGCGTTTTAAACGAAGGTTTTGTCACTACCACAGCCGACAAACTGATCAACTGGGCGCGTACCGGGTCGATGTGGCCCATGACGTTCGGCCTGGCATGCTGTGCGGTCGAGATGATGCACGCGGGCGCCGCGCGCTATGACCTCGACCGTTTCGGCGTTGTGTTCCGCCCGTCGCCGCGCCAGTCCGACGTGATGATCGTGGCCGGTACCCTGTGCAACAAGATGGCACCTGCGCTGCGCAAGGTGTACGACCAGATGGCCGAGCCGCGCTGGGTCATCTCGATGGGTTCGTGCGCCAATGGCGGCGGCTACTACCACTACTCGTACTCCGTCGTGCGCGGCTGCGACCGCATCGTGCCGGTCGACGTCTACGTCCCGGGCTGCCCGCCGACCGCCGAGGCCCTGTTGTACGGCATCATCCAGCTCCAGAATAAGATCCAGCGCACCAATACCATCGCGCGATAATCCAAGCCGGTTTCAACCATGACGACAAAAATCGAAGCCCTCGAACTCGCCCTGAAGAATGCTCTGGGCGAGGGCGCTGCCATTACCGTGGCGCTGGGCGAAGTAACGGTAGTGGTGAAGGCCAGTGACTACCTGGCCTCCATGCAAAAGCTGCGCGACGATCCCGCGCTGCGTTTCCAGGAACTCGTCGACCTGTGCGGCGTCGACTACCAGTCCTACGGCGAAGGCACGTGGGACGGTTTGCGTTTCGCGGTCGTGTCGCACCTGCTGTCGATCGAGCACAACTGGCGTGTGCGCGTCCGCGTGTTCTGCCCGGACGACGACATGCCGCTGGTCGACTCCGTCACGAGCGTCTGGCGCAACGCCAACTGGTTCGAGCGTGAAGCGTTCGACCTGTTCGGCATCCTGTTCGAGGGCCACGGCGACCTGCGCCGCATCCTCACCGACTACGGCTTCATCGGCCACCCGTTCCGCAAGGACTTCCCGATCTCGGGCTATGTCGAGATGCGTTACGACCCCGAGCAGAAACGCGTGATCTACCAACCCGTGACGATCGAGCCGCGCGAAAACATTCCGCGTGTGATCCGCGAAGAAACCTACGGGATGAAATAATGGCTGAGCTTAAGAATTACACCCTGAACTTTGGTCCGCAGCACCCGGCAGCGCACGGCGTGCTGCGTCTCGTGCTGGAACTGGACGGCGAGGTCATCCAGCGCGCCGACCCGCACATCGGCCTGCTGCACCGCGGCACCGAGAAGCTGGCCGAGACCCGCACCTACCTGCAGTCGGTGCCGTACATGGACCGCCTCGACTACGTCTCGATGATGTGCAACGAGCACGGCTACGTGCTGGCCATCGAGAAGCTGCTGGGCATCGACGTCCCGATCCGTGCGCAGTACATCCGCACGATGTTCGACGAGATCACCCGTATCCTGAACCACCTGATGTGGCTGGGCGCGCACGCGCTGGACATCGGTGCGATGGGCCCGTTCCTGTACGCGTTCCGCGACCGCGAAGACCTGTTCGACGTCTATGAAGCCGTGTCGGGCGCGCGCATGCACGCGGCCTACTACCGCCCGGGCGGCGTGTACCGCGACCTGCCGGACGTGATGCCGAAGCACCGCGAATCGCCGCTGCGCAGCAAGAAGGCCATCGACGAGCTGAACGAGACGCGCCACGGTTCCGTGCTGGACTTCATCGAGTCGTTCACGAAGCGCTTCGACGGCTATGTCGACGAATACGAGACCCTGCTGACCGACAACCGTATCTGGAAACAGCGTACCGTCGGCATCGGCGTGGTGACGCCGGAAGACGCGATGGGCATGGGCTTCTCGGGCCCGATGCTGCGCGGTTCGGGCATCGCCTGGGACCTGCGCAAGCTCCAGCCGTACGCCGCCTACGACAAGGTCGAATTCGACGTCCCGGTCGGCACCAATGGCGACTCGTACGACCGCTATCTGGTCCGCATCGAGGAAATGCGCCAGGCCAACCGCATCATCAAGCAGTGCGTCGCCTGGCTGAAGGCGAACCCGGGCCCGGTGATGACGAACAACCACAAGGTCGCCCCGCCGTCGCGCGTGGACATGAAGACCAACATGGAATCGCTGATCCACCACTTCAAGCTGTTCACCGAAGGCTTCCACGTCCCGCCGGGCGAAGCCTACGCAGCGGTCGAACATCCGAAGGGCGAGTTCGGCATTTATATCGTCTCGGACGGCGCCAACAAGCCGTACCGCCTGAAGATCCGCACCCCGGACTATGTCCACCTGCAATCGCTCGATGAAATGGCGCGCGGTCACATGATCGCCGACGCCGTCACCATCATCGGTACGCAGGACATCGTGTTCGGCTCGATCGACCGATAAGAAGGGTAGAAAAGATTATGTTATCTGAGCAGTGCTTGAAAAAAATCGACCGCGAGTTGGCCAAGTATCCGGCCGACCAGCGCCAGTCGGCCGTGATGGCCGCGCTGGCCCACGCGCAGGTCGAAAAGGGCTGGCTGTCGCCGGAAACGATGCAGGAAGTGGCCGACTACATCGGCATGCCCGCCATCGCCGTGCAGGAAGTCGCCACCTTCTACAACATGTACAACATCAAGCCGGTCGGCAAGCACAAGATCACCGTGTGCACCAACCTGCCGTGCGCCCTGTCGGGCGGCGAGCGTGCCGCCCAGCGCATCAAGGATGCCCTGGGCATCAATTTCCGCGACACGACCGAAGACGGCCAGTTCACCCTGCTGGAAGGCGAGTGCATGGGCGCCTGCGGCGACGCGCCGGTCATGCTGGTGAATAACCACCGCATGTGCTCGTTCATGTCGGACGAGAAGATCGACGCCCTGCTGGAGGAACTGAACAAATGACCAGCCTGCACGACCGCCACATCAATCCGCTGATCCTGAAGGATCTGAACGGCGACAACTGGCACCTGGAAGACTATGTCAAGCGCGGCGGCTATTCCGCGTTGCGCCGCATCCTGGAAGAGAAGATCACCCCCGAGGCGATCATCGCCGACCTCAAGACGTCCGGCCTGCGCGGCCGCGGCGGCGCGGGCTTCCCGACCGGCCTGAAGTGGAGCTTCATGCCGCGCCAGTTCCCGGGCCAGAAATATCTCGTCTGCAACACCGACGAAGGCGAACCGGGCACGTTCAAGGACCGCGACATCATCCGCTACAACCCGCACGCGCTGATCGAAGGCATGGCCATCGGTGCGTACGCGATGGGTATCACCGTGGGCTACAACTACATCCACGGCGAGATCTTCCAGGAATACCTGCGCTTCGAAGAGGCGCTGGAGGAGGCGCGCGCCGCCGGCTTCCTGGGCGACAAGATCATGGGTTCGGAGTTCTCGTTCCAGCTGCACGCGCACCATGGTTATGGCGCCTACATCTGCGGCGAAGAAACCGCGCTGCTGGAATCGCTGGAAGGCAAGAAGGGCCAGCCGCGCTTCAAGCCGCCGTTCCCGGCCTCGTTCGGCCTGTACGGCAAGCCGACCACGATCAACAACACGGAAACGTTCGCAGCCGTCCCGTTCATCCTGAACATGGGCGCCGCCGATTACATGGCGCTGGGCAAGCCGAACAACGGCGGCACGAAGATCTTCTCGATCTCCGGCGACGTCGAGCGTCCGGGCAACTACGAGGTCCCGCTGGGCACCCCGTTCGCCAAGCTGATGGAGCTGGCTGGCGGCATGCGTGGTGGCAAGAAGATCAAGGCCGTCATCCCGGGCGGTTCGTCGGCACCGGTGGTGCGCGGCGACGTCATGATGCAGACCGACCTGGACTACGACTCGATCGCCAAGGCCGGTTCGATGCTGGGTTCGGGCGCCGTGATCGTCATGGACGAGACCCGCTGCATGGTCAAGTCGCTGCTGCGCCTGTCCTACTTCTACTACGAGGAATCGTGCGGCCAGTGCACGCCGTGCCGTGAAGGTACGGGCTGGATGTACCGCATGGTCCACCGCATCGAACATGGCCAGGGTCGTCCGGAAGACATGGATATGCTGAACTCGATCGCCGACAACATCCAGGGCCGCACCATCTGCGCGCTGGGCGATGCCGCCGCGATGCCGGTCCGCGCCATGATCAAGAACTTCCGCGAAGAATTTGAATATCACGTCGAGCACAAGCACTGCCTGGTGCCGACTTACCTCTAAACCAGGTCAGGTAACGATCAAATGGTTGAAATCGAATTAGACGGCAAGAAAGTCGAAGTCCCACCGGGTTCGATGGTGATGGACGCCGCAAACAAACTGGGAACGTACATCCCGCACTTCTGCTACCACAAGAAGCTGTCCATCGCGGCCAACTGCCGCATGTGCCTCGTGGAAGTGGAAAAAGCGCCGAAGCCGCTGCCTGCCTGCGCCACCCCGGTCTCGCCGGGCATGATCGTGCGCACGCACAGCGACAAGGCCGTGCAGGCGCAGAAATCCGTCATGGAATTCCTGCTGATTAACCACCCGCTGGATTGCCCGATCTGCGACCAGGGCGGCGAATGCCAGCTGCAGGATCTCGCAGTCGGCTACGGCAAGGGCGAGTCGCGCTACGCGGAAGAAAAGCGCGTGGTGGCACCGAAGGAAGCCGGTCCGCTGATCTCGATGGAAGAGATGACCCGCTGCATCCAGTGCACCCGCTGCGTGCGCTTCGGCCAGGAAGTGGCCGGCGTGATGGAATTCGGCATGCTGGGCCGCGGCGAGCACTCGGAAATCACGACGTTCGTCGGCAAGTCGGTCGACTCGGAAGTGTCGGGCAACATGATCGACCTGTGCCCGGTCGGCGCACTCACGTCGAAGCCGTTCCGCTACTCGGCACGTCCGTGGGAACTGCAGCGCCGCCGCTCGGTGTCGCCGCACGACTCGCTCGGCTCGAACCTGATCGTCCAGGTCAAGGGCGGCAAGGTGATGCGCGTGCTGCCGCTGGAAAACGAGAACATCAACGAGTGCTGGATCTCCGACAAGGACCGCTTCTCGTACGAAGCCCTCGACAACGCCTCGCGCCTCACGCAGCCGATGATCAAGCAGGACGGCAAGTGGATCGAGACCGATTGGCAGACGGCGCTGGAATACGTCGCCCACGGCCTGCGCAACATCCGCCACGAGCACGGCGCCGACAGCATCGCTGCGATCGGTACCGCGCACTCGACGGTCGAAGAACTGTTCCTGCTGCAGAAAGCCATGCGTGGCTTCGGCATCGAGAACGTCGACTTCCGCCTGCGCCAGACCGACTTCGCGCTGGACGGCAAAGTCGTCCCGCACCTGGGCATGCCGATCGCCGAACTGTCGACCCTGTCGCGCGTGCTGGTCGTCGGCTCGTTCCTGCGCAAGGACCACCCGCTGGCCGCGACGCGCCTGCGCGCCGCCGTCAAGTCGGGCGCCAAGCTGTCCATCGTCCACGGTTCGGCCGACGACAACCTGATCCCGACCGCGAACCGCATGATCGCCGCACCGAGCGACTGGCTGGCCGCGCTGACGGAAATCGCCGTCGCCGTCGCCGCTGCGAAAGGTATCGCTGCGCCGGCCGGCTTCGAGGGAGTCTCCGCCGGCGACGCTGCGAAAGCCGTTGCCGCGACGCTGGTCGTGGAAAACGCTGCCGACCTGCCGGGCGCTGTCCTGCTGGGCAATGCCGCGATGTACCACCCGCAGGCATCGAAGCTGCACGCCGTCGCCGAGTGGATCGCTGCCGAGACCGGTGCGAAATTCGGTTACTTCGTCGACGCGGCCAACACGGTCGGCGGCTACCTGGTCAACGCGACCTCGAAGAATGCCGCGAACCTGTTCGCACAGCCGAAGAAAGCGTACGTGCTGCTGAACGCCGAGCCGGAACTGGATGCCGCCAACCCGGCGCAAGCCGTCAAGGCCCTGCGTGGCGCGGAGATGGTCGTAGCGATGTCTGCCTTCAAGCACGGCACCGACTACGCCGACGTGCTGCTGCCGATCTCGCCGTTCAGCGAGACCGCCGGTACGTTCGTCAACTGCGAAGGCCGCGCACAGAGCTTCAACGGCACCGTCAAGCCGCTGGGTGAAACCCGTCCGGCGTGGAAAGTGCTGCGCGTGCTGGGCAACCTGCTGGGCCTGCAAGGCTTCGATTACGAGAACTCGGAAGCTATCCGCGACGAAGCGCTCGGCAAAGGCACCACGGACCTGTCCGCCAAGCTGAACAACCGTGCCAAGATCGCTCCGGCCGGCGCGTTCTTCGGCAACGGCGAGCAGCTCGAGCGCCTGGCCGACGTGCCGATCCACTTCGCCGACGCCGTCGCGCGCCGTTCCGAACCGCTGCTGCGCACGGCCGACGGCCAGGCGCCGCTGGCGACCATCTCGGCGGCACTGGCTGAAAAGCTGGGCGTCAACGCCGGCGACCAGGTCACGGTATCGCAAGGGCAGGGCAGTGTCGTCTTGAGCGCAAACATCGACGCACGCCTGCCGGCGAACGTCGTGCGCGTCGCGGCCGCCCACGAATCGACTTCGGTACTGGGCGACATGTTCGGTCCGATCAACGTAGCTAAAGCATAAAAGCAGGGGAGCCCAAGCAAAATGTCGGTACCTGACATGATCAACAACCTGAACAGCAGCGGCGCGAGCCTGCTCGGCACGACGGCCTGGCCGCTCGTGTGGACGCTGCTGAAAATCGTCGTCGTCCTGCTGCCGCTGATGGGCCTCGTGGCCTATCTCGTGCTGTGGGAGCGCAAGCTGATCGGCTGGATTCACATCCGTATCGGCCCGAACCGCGTCGGCCCCGGCGGCCTGCTGCAGCCGATCTCGGACGCCCTGAAGCTGTTGCTGAAGGAAATCGTGATCCCGGCGAAAGCCACGGCGAGCCTGTTCGTGATCGGCCCGCTGATGACCATCATGCCGGCGCTGGCCGCATGGTCGGTCATCCCGTTCGGCCCGCAAGCGGCCCTCGCCAACGTGAACGCCGGCCTGCTGCTGCTGCTGGCGATCACGTCGATGGAGGTGTACGGCATCATCATCGCCGGCTGGTCGGCCAACTCGAAGTACTCGTTCATGGGCGCGATGCGCGCATCGGCGCAGATGATCTCGTACGAAATCCCGATGGGCTTCGTGATGGTCGTCGTGCTGATGGTGTCGGGCTCGCTGAACTTCTCGGACATCGTCGCAAGCCAGGAGCGCGGCATGTTCGCCGCCCACGGCGTGAACATCCTGTCGTGGAACTGGCTGCCGCTGCTGCCGCTGTTCATCATCTACATCACGTCCGGCCTGGCCGAGTGCAACCGCCACCCGTTCGACGTGGTGGAAGGCGAATCGGAAATCGTGGCCGGCCACATGGTCGAATACTCGGGCATGTCGTACGCGATGTTCATGCTGGCCGAGTACGCCAACATGATCCTCGTCGGCACGCTGGCAGCTATCATGTTCCTGGGCGGCTGGTCCGCACCGTTCTCGTTCCTGGAATTCGGCGCCATCGGCGGATTCTTCTGGCTGTTCGCGAAGATGTTCCTGATCGTCTCGCTGTTCATCTGGGTCCGCGGCACGTTCCCGCGCTACCGCTATGACCAGATCATGCGTCTCGGCTGGAAAGTGTTCATTCCGCTGACCCTGATCTGGCTGGTGCTGGTGGCTGGCTGGATGCAGACGCCGTGGAACATCTGGAAGTAAGGAAGCACACAAAATGACACGAGTTAAAGAGATCCTCGGCAGCCTGATGCTGTCCGAGCTGATTAAAGGTCTGGCCCTGACCGGCAAGTACGCGTTCTCGCGCAAGATCACGGTCCAGTACCCGGAAGAAAAGACCCCCATCTCGCCGCGCTTCCGCGGCCTGCATGCGCTGCGCCGCTACCCGAACGGGGAAGAGCGCTGCATCGCGTGCAAGCTGTGCGAAGCCGTGTGCCCGGCGATGGCCATCACGATCGAATCGGCGCAACGCGAAGACGGCACCCGCCGCACGACGCGCTACGACATCGACCTGACCAAGTGCATCTTCTGCGGTTTCTGCGAAGAGTCGTGCCCGGTCGACTCGATCGTCGAGACCCAGGTGCTGGAATACCACGGCGAAAAACGCGGCGACCTGTACTACACCAAGGAAATGCTGCTGGCCGTGGGCGATCGCTACGAGAACGACATCGCCGCCGCGCGCGAAGCCGATGCCAAGTACCGCTAACAAAAAAAGGGCTCCTGCGTAACGTCATGGATTTCACAACTGTTCTGTTCTACGTCTTCTCGGCCGTGATGGTGCTGGCCGGGTTGCGCGTCATTACCGCCAAGAACCCGGTCCACGCCGCGCTGTTCCTGGTGCTCGCGTTCTTCAACGCTGCCGGTATCTGGATGCTGCTCAAGGCCGAGTTCCTGGCCATCGTGCTGGTACTGGTCTACGTCGGCGCCGTCATGGTGCTGTTCCTGTTCGTCGTGATGATGCTCGACATTAATATCGACCGCATGCGCGAAGGCTTCTGGGGCTACCTCCCGGTGGCGTCCGGCGTGGGCGCGCTGATCGTGCTGGAGATGGCCGCCGTCCTGTGGCGCGGCTTCCTGGGCCAGGGCGATGCCCCGACCGAGGCGACTGTGGGCCACATCGGCGGCACCCATGAACTGGGCCGCCTGATCTACACCCAGTACATCTACGGTTTCGAGATCGCCGGCCTGATCCTGCTGGTCGCCATCATCGCCGCCGTGGCGCTGACCCTGCGCAAGCGCAAGGACACCAAAGCCATCGACCCGGGCCTCGCCGTCCGCGTCAAGCGTAACGACCGTCTGAAGATCGTCAAGATGCAGACGGTGAACCAGAAGGCGATCGACGACGCGGCTGTTGCTGCCGCTGCGGCCGCCGCTGCTGCCAATAAGGAGGCGCAATGACTTTATCGCTCGCTCACTACCTGATCCTGGGCGCGATCCTGTTCGCGATCTCCGTGATCGGCATTTTCCTGAACCGGAAGAACATCATCATCCTGCTGATGGCCATCGAACTGATGCTGCTGGCGGTGAACCTGAACTTTGTGGCGTTCTCGCATTATCTGGGCGACGCGGCAGGGCAGATCTTCGTGTTCTTCATCCTGACTGTCGCGGCCGCCGAATCGGCGATCGGCCTGGCGATCCTGGTGGTCCTGTTCCGTAACCTGGACACGATCAACGTGGAAGACCTCGACAGCCTGAAGGGCTAAGCGGTTTGTCTGTCAACCTCCTGATAAATACACAAAAGGTTCAACATGGCGGGGCAAATTATTAACCCTAATCTCTTGCTGGCGGTGCCACTGGCGCCGCTCGCGGGCTCGGCGATCGCCGGCCTGCTCGGCACCAAGTTCTTCGGCAACGTCGTCGGCCGGGTCGTGTCGCACTCCGCGACCATCCTGGGCGTCTTCATTGCCATGGTCATCTCGATCATGACGCTGAACCAGGTCATCGACGGCGCCACGTTCAATGGCGACGTCTACACCTGGATGACGATCGGCACCATGAAGATGTCGGTCGGCTTCAAGATCGACGCGCTGTCCGCGATGATGATGTGCGTCGTCACGTCGGTCTCGCTGATGGTCCACATCTACACGATCGGCTACATGGCGGAAGACGACGGCTACAACCGCTTCTTCTCGTACATCTCGCTGTTCACGTTCTCGATGCTGATGCTGGTCATGTCCAACAACTTCCTGCAGCTGTTCTTCGGCTGGGAAGCGGTGGGCCTGGTCTCGTACCTGCTGATCGGCTTCTGGTACACGCGTCCGACCGCGATCTTCGCGAACATGAAGGCGTTCCTCGTGAACCGCGTCGGCGACTTCGGCTTCATCCTCGGCATCGGCCTGCTGCTGGCCGCGACCGGCACGATGAACTACGACGAGACGTTCGCCAAGGCCGGCGCGCTGTCGGCCATGTTCGTGCCGGGCACGACCTGGCCGCTGCTGACGGCCGCCTGCATCTGCCTGTTCATCGGCGCGATGGGCAAGTCGGCGCAGTTCCCGCTGCACGTCTGGCTGCCGGACTCGATGGAAGGCCCGACCCCGATCTCGGCACTGATCCACGCCGCGACGATGGTTACCGCCGGCATCTTCATGGTGACCCGCATGTCGCCGCTGTTCGAGCTGTCGGACACGGCACTGTCGTTCATCGTCGTCATCGGCTCGATCACCGCGCTGTTCATGGGCTTCCTGGGCATCATCCAGAACGACATCAAGCGCGTCGTCGCGTACTCCACGCTGTCGCAGCTGGGCTACATGACGGTCGCACTGGGCGTGTCGGCCTATAACGTCGCCGTGTTCCACCTGATGACCCACGCGTTCTTCAAGGCGCTGCTGTTCCTCGGTGCCGGTTCCGTCATCATCGGCATGCACCACGACCAGGACATGCGCAACATGGGCGGCCTGCGCAAGTACATGCCGATCACGTGGATCACGTCGCTGCTGGGTTCGCTGGCACTGATCGGTACGCCGTTCTTCGCCGGTTTCTACTCGAAGGATTCGATCATCGAAGCCGTGCATGCGTCGCACCTGTGGGGTTCGGGCTTCGCGTACTTCGCCGTCATCGCCGGCGTGTTCGTGACCGCGTTCTACTCGTTCCGCATGTACTTCCTCGTGTTCCACGGCGAAGAGCGTTTCGGCAAGGCGCATGCCCATGACCACGGCCACGCGCATCACGACGACCACGCACACAATGGGGAAGGCAAGGATCCGCACGCGCTGCACGACTCGGACGCCCACCACGAAGAGGAAGACGACGATCATGGCCACCACGGCCTGGCCCCGGGCCAGAAGCCGCACGAGTCGCCGCTGGTCGTGACGCTGCCGCTGATCCTGCTGGCGATCCCGTCCGTCATCATCGGCTTCTTCGCGGTCGGCCCGATGCTGTACGGTAAGTTCTTCGAAGGCGTCATCACCATCAACGCCGAACGCCACCCGGCGATGGAAGAGCTGGCGCACGAGTTCCACGGCGCCGCCGCGATGGGCGTGCACGCGTTCACGTCGCTGCCGTTCTGGCTCGCGCTGGCCGGCGTCGCCGCCGCGTTCTACTGCTACATGATCAATCCGCGCGTGCCGGCCGCCTTCTACAAGGCGCTGCGTCCGATCCACACGCTGCTGGACAACAAGTACTACATGGACAAGTTCAACGAAGTCGTGTTCGCCGGCGGCGCACGTCTGCTGGGCAAGGGCCTGTGGCAGGTGGGCGACCGCGCGCTGATCGACGGCCTCGTCGTCAACGGCTCCGCGAAGCTCGTGGGCTGGTTCTCGACCATCGTCCGTACGTTCCAGACTGGTTACATCTACCACTATGCGTTCGTGATGATCCTGGGCGTGCTGGGTACGCTGCTGTACTTCTTCCCGTTCTGGCACGCTTAAAAGAGAGAAAAACAAGATGCAGTCTACGATTTCTACCTTTCCTCCTTACCTGAGCCTGTCGGTCTGGTTGCCGATCCTCTGCGGCATCATCGTGCTCGCAGTCGGTCGTGACAGCCGCGCGGGCTTCACCCGGCTGCTCGCGCTCGCCGGTGCTATCACCAGCTTCCTGCCGACGATCCCGCTGTTCACGCAGTTCAGCAACACGGCCCACGGACCCCAGTTCGTGGAGAAGGCCGCCTGGATCGAGCGCTTCAACATCCAGTACTACCTGGGTATCGACGGCCTGAGCCTGTGGTTCGTGCCGCTGACCGCGTTCATCACGATCATCGTCGTGATCTCCGCCTGGGAAGTGATCCAGGAACGTGTCGCCCAGTATATGGGGTCGTTCCTGCTGCTGTCGGGCCTGATGATCGGCGTGTTCGTCGCGCTGGACGGCCTGCTGTTCTACTTCTTCTTCGAAGCCACGCTGATCCCGATGTTCATCATCATCGGCGTGTTCGGCGGCCCGAACCGCGTGTATGCGTCGTTCAAGTTCTTCCTGTACACGTTCATGGGCTCGCTGCTGACGCTGATCGCGATCATCTACCTGTACAACAAATCGAACGGCAGCTTCGACATCCTGGCATGGCACAACCTGCCGCTGACGATGAAGGAACAGGTCCTGATCTTCATCGCGTTCCTGATGGCGTTCGCCGTCAAGGTGCCGATGTGGCCGGTGCACACCTGGCTGCCGGACGCCCACGTGGAAGCGCCGACCGGCGGTTCCGTCGTGCTGGCCGCGATCATGCTGAAGCTGGGCGGTTACGGCTTCCTGCGATTCTCGCTGCCGATCGCGCCTGACGCCTCGCACTACCTGGCCCCGCTGATCATCGTGCTGTCGCTGATCGCCGTGATCTACATCGGCCTGGTCGCGATGGTGCAGGTCGACATGAAGAAACTGGTCGCGTACTCGTCGATCGCCCACATGGGCTTCGTCACGCTCGGCTTCTTCATCTTCAACGAGATCGGCGTGCAGGGCGGTATCGTGCAGATGATCTCGCACGGCTTCGTGTCGGGCGCGATGTTCCTGTGCATCGGCGTGCTGTACGACCGCCTGCATTCGCGCCAGATCGCCGACTACGGTGGCGTCGTCAACGTGATGCCGAAGTTCGCCGCGTTCTCCGTGCTGTTCGCGATGGCCAACTGCGGCCTGCCGGCGACGTCGGGCTTCGTGGGCGAATTCATGGTCATCCTGGGCGCCGTCAAGTTCAACTTCTGGACCGGCCTGCTGGCCGCCACCGCCCTGATCCTGGGCGCGGCGTACTCGCTGTGGATGGTCAAGCGCGTCGTGTTCGGCAAGATCGGCAACAAGCACGTGGCCGAACTGACCGACCTGAACGGCCGCGAGTTCTTCATGCTGGGCGTGCTCGCGATCCTGACCATCTACATGGGCCTGTATCCGGCGCCGTTCACCGACACGATGCAGGTGTCGGTCGCGGACCTGCTGCAGCACGTGTCGGTCAGCAAGCTGCCGCAGGCAGTCGCTGCGGTCGCCGCGCACTGAATAGAGGCACAAACAACGATATGAATCCGATGATTAACACCCAAGCCGTGCTGGCCGCCAACAACCTGGGGCCGGTCTCTGCAGAAATCTTCCTGGTCATCGCGTCCTGCGCCATCCTTCTGATCGATATGTTCCAGAAGGAAGGCAAGCGCACGCTGACCTACGCACTGTCGCTGCTCACCCTGGTGGGCTGCGCCGTGATCACCTACGGCGACTTCACCGCCGGGCATACGACCTACACGTTCTACAACATGTTCGTGTCGGACCCGATGGCGAACCTGCTCAAGCTCTTTACGTACCTGGCCGTGGGCGTGACCCTCGTGTACTCGCGCCAGTACGCCGGCGAGCGCGGCATGATGTCGGGCAACATGGGCGGCGAGTTCTACGTGCTCGCGCTGTTCACGCTGCTGGGCCAGATGATCATGATTTCTGGCAACAATATGCTGCCGATCTACCTGGGCCTGGAACTGATGTCGCTGTCGCTGTACGCGCTGGTGGCGATGCGCCGCGACCACGCGATCTCGACCGAAGCCTCGATGAAGTACTTCATCCTGGGTTCGCTGGCCTCGGGCTTCATGCTGTACGGTATCTCGATGATCTACGGCGCCACCGGTTCGCTGGACATCACGACGATCGCCAAGCTGGTGTCGAGCAACGCCGCCAACCACACGATCCTCGTGTTCGGCCTCGTGTTCGTCGTGGCCGGCATGGCCTTCAAGCTGGGCGCCGTGCCGTTCCACATGTGGGTCCCGGACGTGTACCAGGGCGCGCCGACCGCCGTCACGCTGCTGCTGGGCGCCGCGCCGAAGCTGGCATCGTTCGCGATGATGATCCGCATCCTGGTCGAAGGCCTGCTGCCGCTGGCGATCGACTGGCAGCAGATGCTGCTGGCGCTGGCCGTGCTGTCGCTGCTGGTCGGTAACCTGACCGCGATCGCGCAGACCAACCTGAAGCGCATGCTGGCATACTCGACCATCGCACAGCTGGGCTTCGTCCTGCTGGGCATGATGGCCGGCGTCGTCGGTACCCGCGATGCCACGAATGCCGCGAACATCGCCAACGCCTACAGCGCGTCGATGTACTACACGATCACCTACGTGCTGACCACGCTGGGCACCTTCGGCATCATCATGATGCTGGCGCGCTCGGGCCACGAAGCGGAAGAAGTGGCCGACTTCAAGGGCCTTGCGAAGCGCAGCCCGTGGTACGCGCTCGTCATGACCGCCCTGATGTTCTCGCTGGCCGGCGTGCCGCCGATGATGGGCTTCATGGCCAAGTGGGCCGTGCTGGACGTCGTCGTCGGTTCGGGCCAGCTGTGGCTCGCGATCATCGCCGTGGCCGCGTCGCTGGTGGGTGCGTTCTACTACCTGCGCGTCGTGAAAGTCATGTGGTTCGACGAGGTGGCCGATGCATCGCCGATCTCGACCCCGCTGGACATGCGCGTCGTGCTGTCGTTGAACGGCATCCTCGTCGTGGTCCTGGGCATCCTGCCGGGCCCGTTGCTGGCGGCCTGCCTGTCGGCCATGTCCGCAACCCTGAAGTCCTAAGGCCACGGTGGACGCCTCCCTGGCCAGCTGGTTGGTGATCGCGGTCGCACTCGCGTTCGCCAACCTGCCGTTCCTCAACGAGAGCGTGCTCGGCTTCATTCCCATGAAGCCGGCACTCAACAAGGCGCACGCGAAATACTTCGTCGTGCGCCTGCTCGAGTTGATCGTCCTGTACTTCGTCGTCGGCCTGCTGGCCCGCGGCCTCGAATCCCGCATCGGTACCGCGTTTCCCCAGACCTGGGAGTTCTACGCGATCACCGCCTGCCTGTTTCTCGTGCTGGCCTTCCCGGGCTTCGTCCTGCGCTACCTCCGCAAGCGCCGCGGTTGACGCCGCGCACATCTCCTGCTGACCCTCGTGTCATCGACGCGGTGATCGTGCACGCACGCACGATCATGGTACATTGTTTCCAAGGAGCATCTTCGGCACGGCCGATACTTACGCGGATTCAAACTGATTGTCGATAACGCGAGGAAGAGAAACTTGAAACATAACCATGTAAAAATCGTATGTCTCATAGTCTGTGCAGCAGTGAGCCCGGTTACCTGCGCGGCGAAAGCAAAGTCGCCCGTCGAAGAAGCGAAAGCGGCAGTCAAGGAAATTCTTAAAGACCCGGCTTCCGCTCAGTTCAAGAACATCAAGGTAAATACTGTTGGTGACGTGTGTGGACAGTTCAATGCCAGGAATTCTTTTGGTGGATATGGGGACTACGAGAACTTCCGCTACGAAGTGAAAGACAAGAAACTCACCAATGTCGAGGTTCAGCGCCTGGAGGAAGAGATCGCGCAAGAGAAGAAGATGCGCTACGAGCCTGGTTTTACCGACCCCGATTTTGAGAAGTTCAAAGCAATGAAGGAAAAGATTTCCAAGAAATTCGAGGTTATCAAGAAGATTGACGGATGTGCTCTTGAGTGAAGATTGATGCGTCGAAGCCGGCCCCGGCGAAGCAGAAATCCAACGGCATGGCTCAATACGTTAGCTCTGCGTAAAAGCGGAGGAACGACTGATTGTTTTATACTTCGGGCTCGCCGCACCGCCGGTGCGGCCGTGTTCACCACGACTTCCGGACCGCCCATGGACGACCACCTCAAAGAAACAAAAATCGACGGCCAGCTCGCCTACGACGGCAACTTCCTCAAAGTCTCGCGCGACCGCGTGAAACTCCCCGACGGCAAGATCACGCAACGCGAATTCATCCGCCATCCCGGCGCCGTCGTGATCCTCGCGCTGTTCGACGACGGCCGCGTGCTGCTCGAACGCCAGTTCCGCTATCCGAACGACCAGGTCTTCATCGAATTCCCGGCCGGGAAGATCGATCCGGGCGAGGCATCGCTCGCCTGCGCCAAGCGCGAACTGGAAGAAGAGACCGGCTACACCGCCACCGACTGGCATTTCGTCTGCACGATCCACAACGCGATCGCGTATTCGGACGAGCACCTCGACCTGTTCCTCGCACGCGGCCTGACGGCGGGCGACGCAAAGCTGGACGATGGTGAATTTCTCGAGACCTTCACGGCGACCATCCCCGAGATGCTGGAGATGGTGCAACGGGGCGACATCACGGATGTGAAAACCGTGATCGGCACGTTCTGGCTGGAGAAGATCGCCGCCGGCACCTGGACGCCGGCTTAGTTTGAAGCCTGTGCGCCCGGCCGCGCTCGGCTTGATGCTGCTCGCCTGGAGCGGCTTCGCATCCGCCCGCACGCCGTTCGAGGCGAGTTGCGAAGCCGCGGCCCGGGATGCCGGCGCGACGTTCTCCACGCGCGAGAGCGGCTGGCGCGTCGACAATACGGTGTCCTACCGCGACCTGACGCGCATGAAGCGGCCCGGCGTACGCAACGGCTACGTGCTGGGCCTCACGCGCACGGAGTCGCGCGTCGCGATCCAGGTCGACGGCACCCTGCTCACGTCGCCGGACGGCGCGGCCGAATGCGTGATGCCGCGCATCGCGGTGACCTTGTACTACCAGCCCATCGTCGTGTACGTCAGCCGCGAATTCGAGCCGGACTCGTGCACGTATGACGAGATACTTGCGCACGAAATGCGCCATCTCAAGTCTTACCTGGACTATCTGCCGAAAGTGGAAGAGCGGGTGCGCGCACGCCTCGGCGGCCGCTTTGCCGGCAAACCGTTGTATGCGCGCGCCGGCGAGTCGCGCACGCTGCTCCAGCGCGAAATCGACCGCAACTGGATGCCGTACATTAAGGCCGAGATGGGACGTGTCGAACGCTTGCAGGCCGCGATCGACAGTCCGGCGGAGTACGCGCGTCTGAGCAAAGTTTGCCAAGGTGAGGTACAGTCTCTTATTGGATCGACAAGACGTTCCCGATCGTAGATTGAACAACATGACTCAAGCACCACGTTATTTCGCCCTCATTCCCGCCGCCGGCGTCGGCGCCCGGATGGGCGCCACGAGCCCCAAGCAGTACCTGAAAATCGGCGGCAAGCCCATGCTCAGGCACACGCTCGACGCATTCCTGTCCAGCGAGCTCATCGCGCACACATTCGTCGTCGTGAGCCCGGACGACCCGTACATCGACGCCGTCGCGCCCCATCACGGCGTGACGGTCCTGCGCTGCGGCGGGGCGAGCCGCATGGAATCCGTGCGCAACGGCCTGGCCGTGCTCGCCAACACCTTGTCGCCCGCCGACCGGGTGCTCGTGCACGACGCCGCGCGTCCCGGCCTGACTGCCGAACTGATCGAAAAACTGATCACGGGCACGGGCGACCACCCGGCCGGCGGCCTGCTGGCGCTGCCGGTCGTCGACACGGTCAAGCGCTGCATCGACGGCGAAGCGGCCGGTACCGTGCCCCGCAACGGCCTTTGGCTCGCGCAGACCCCGCAGATGTTCCGCTATGAATTGCTGCGCGAAGCGCTGGCGGCGGCTAAAGATCCGGATTCGATTACCGATGATGCCAGTGCGGTTGAAGCCCTCGGATTGAGCCCCAAGTTGGTGGAAGGGCATCCCCGCAATCTCAAAGTGACATTGCCGGACGATATCCGGATCGCCGAGATGTACCTGGCAGTGTCCCAACCTGAATTCGTATAGCGTGTAAAGAACATCATGGCTCTCGCATCGTACAACCCGACCCCGCCGTTCCGCATCGGTACCGGCTATGACTGCCACGCCCTTGTCGAAGGGCGCAAACTGATCGTCGGCGGCGTCACCATCCCGCACCGGCTGGGCCTGCTCGGCCACTCGGACGCGGACGTGCTGCTGCACGCCATCATCGACGCCATGCTGGGCGCCGCCGGCCTCGGCGACATCGGCAAGCACTTCCCGGACACCGACCCGATGTTCGCCGGCGCCGACTCGCGCGTGCTGCTGCGCGAAGCGGCCAACCGCGTGCTGGGCACCGGCTACACCATCGGCAACGTGGACGCGACCATCATCGCGCAGCAGCCGAAGATGGCGCCGCACATCCCGCAGATGGTGTCGCGCATCGCCGAGGACATCGGCGCGTCGCCCCAGCAGGTGAACATCAAGGCCAAGACCAATGAAAAACTCGGCTTCCTCGGCCGCGAAGAAGGCATGGCGGCGCAGGCGACCGTGCTCCTGATCCGCGCGGCGGGCTGATCAGTCGTTCGGTGGGCACGGCGTGCCCACCTTCAACCTCCTTGGCGTTTCCGTTGTAACATCGTCGGTCTGACGATGACAACGGGGACGACATGACCACCAACACGCCACGTGCGGCCTGGACGCTGATCCTGGCCGCCAGCGCCATCCTGATGATCACGATGGCGGCGCGTCTCACGACGGGCCTGTTCCTGTCGCCGCTGAACACGGCGACGGGCCTCGGCGTCGCGTCGATCAGCTTCGCCATGGCCGTCGGCCAGTTCATGTGGGGCGCCTCGCAACCCGTCTTCGGCGCCGTCGCCGACAAATACGGTTCCATGCCCGTCATCGTGCTGGGCGCCGTGCTGCTGGCCGGCGGGCTCGCGGCGACGCCTTTCGTCTCCACCCAATGGGGCCTGCTCGTCACGCTGGGCATCCTGTCCGCGAGCGGGGCGGGCGCGGGCAGCTTCTCGATCCTCATCGGCGCCACCGCGCAGCGCCTGCCGGCCGAGCGGCGCGCGTTCGCGTCCGGCTTCATCAACGCGGGCGGTTCGTTCGGCCAGTTCGTGTTCGCACCGCTCGTCCAGTTCCTCATCGCGACCACCGGGTGGATCACGGCGATGCTGGCGCTGGCCGCGACGAGCCTCTTCACCATCCCGCTCGCGTGGCCGCTGCGCGGCAAGCCGCCGGCGCAGTCAGTCGTCGGCCACGGCGCGCTTTCGTCCGACCTTACGCTGGGACGCCAGGTGCGCGACGCGATGCGCGACCGCAGCTACCTGTGCCTGCACGCCGGCTTCTTCACGTGCGGCTTCCACATCGCCTTCCTCGTCACCCACCTGCCGGGCGAGGTCGCGCTGTGCGGCCTGCCGGCGGGCGTCTCGGCGACGGCGCTGGGCCTGATCGGCCTGTTCAACATCGCCGGGTCGCTGGCGGCGGGCGCGCTGGCGCAGCGCTACCGCATGAAATGGCTGCTGGCGTTCACCTACGGCAGCCGCGCCGTGATCATCGCGGCATACCTGCTGGCGCCGAAATCCGGCTGGACGTTCTACGTGTTCGCCGCCGCCCTCGGCTTCACGTGGCTCGCGACGGTGCCGCCCACGGCGGGCCTCGTCGGCAAGCTGTTCGGCATGCGCTACCTCGCCACCCTGTTCGGCCTGACGCTGCTGTCGCACCAGATCGGCGGCTTCTTCGGCGCCTGGCTGGGCGGCCTCGCGTTCGTGAAGTTCGGCGACTACTCGTGGATGTGGTACGCGGACATCGCGCTGGCGCTCGCCGCCGCCTTCGTCAACCTGCCGATCCGCGAGGCGAAGCCGGTCCCCGCGGCCGTGGCGGCGTAACGCATGGCACGCGATCCCTGGGCCTACCGCGACGTGGCGGTCGAATCGGTACCGGACCCGCGCACGGGCCGGCTGCGCATCAAGCCGATGGCGGGGCAGGCGTACGCGACGTCGATGCGCGTGCAGTGCGCGCGGGCGCTGTCCGACCCCGAGCGCTATCGCGCCGGCACCCGGTTCCTCATCCGCGCCAAGCTGACGGACCGCGCGGGCGGGCCGCCGTTCCTGTATGCGTGGCATGGCGATCCGGTGCGCGTGCTGACGGCGCGCGAGGTGCGTTCCTTTCTCGACGAATACCGGCGCCGGCGCATCTGATCCGCACGGTCCGCGGAAAATCGTTACACTCTGGGCATCATACGACCCATCAAGACCGAAAGGACCGTCATGGCAACAAGGAAGATTGCAGTGCTCGTCGGCAGCCTGCGCAAGGAATCGTTTACGCGCAAGCTGGCCAAGAGCCTGATGCTGGCCGCACCGCCCACGCTCGAACTGGAGATCGTCGAGATCGGCGACATGCCGCTGTACAACCAGGATGACGAGACCGACACGCCGCCCGCCACCTGGACCGAGTTCCGCGGCCGCATCCGCGACGCCGACGGCGTCCTGTTCTGCACGCCGGAATACAACCGCTCGCTGCCCGGCGTCCTCAAGAACGCCATCGACGTCGGCTCGCGCCCGTACGGCCAGGCCGCGTGGACGGGCAAGCCGTGTGCGGTCGTGTCCAACTCGCCGGGTGCGCTGGGCGGCTTCGGCGCCAACCACGCCGTGCGCCAGTGCCTCGTCTTCCTCAACATGCCGTGCATGCAGTCGCCGGAAGCGTACATCGGCGGCGTGGCCAACAAGTTCGACGGCGACACGCTGACGGACGAAGGCCTGAAAACCTTCCTGCAGCAGTTCATGGAGTGTTTTGCGACGTGGGTGGAGCGCCATGCCGACTGATGCCGTAAAGAGTCCGATCGCGATCCGCGAAATCGATCACATCGTGCTGCGCGTGGTGGATCTCGCGCGCATGCAGGCCTTCTACGGCGACGTGCTGGGCTGCCGCGAAGTGCGGCGCCAGGACGAGATCGGCCTCGTGCAGCTGCGCGCCGGCAGTTCGATGGTCGACCTGATCCCGATTTCCGGCAAGCTGGGGGCGGCGGGCGGCGCGGCGCCGGGCACGGAAGGGCGCAATGTCGATCACTTCTGCTTCCGCGTGGAGCCGTTCGACGAAGACGCGATCCGCGCCCACCTGGCCGCGCACGGCATCGAGGCAGGGCCGGCCGCGTCGCGCTTCGGCGCCGAAGGAGAAGGCCCGTCGATCTACCTGGCTGACCCGGAAGGCAATATGATCGAGCTGAAGGGGCCGCCGACCGCGTCATGAGGCAGGAAGACGACAGCGCGCCGCCGAATGTGCCACCGTATGTGTCGCAGGCGCCCACTGCCTACGGCAAGCCGCCGCCCGGGTGGCGGCGGCACATGTACGACGTCATCTTCGAAGCCGACACCCCGGCCGGGCGGCGCTTCGACATCGCCCTCGTGTGCGCCATCCTGCTCAGCATCCTCGTCGTCGTGCTGGACAGCGTGCCGCGGCTGCACCGCGACCATGCCGACCTGCTGAACGCGTTCGAATGGGGCTTCACCGCGCTGTTCACGGTGGAATACGTGGCGCGCCTCGTGTGCGTGCAGCGGCCGTGGCGCTATGCCGGCGGCTTCTACGGCGTGATCGACCTGCTGGCCGTGCTGCCGTCGTATTTTTCGCTGCTCATGCCGGGCACCGAACTGCTGCTCGACATCCGCATCCTGCGCCTGCTGCGCGTGTTCCGCATCTTCAAGCTGACCCTGTACATCGAGGAGTACACGCGCCTGGGCGAAGCGCTCGCCGCCAGCCGGCGCAAGATCCTCGTGTTCCTGTCCGTCGTGCTGATGGCGATCCTCATCCTCGGCACCGTCATGTACGTCGTCGAGGGACCGAAGAACGGCTACACGAGCATCCCCGTCGCGATGTACTGGGCAACCGTCACCATGACCACCGTCGGGTATGGCGACATCACGCCGCATACCAACCTGGGCAAGGCGATCGCCTCGTTCATGATGCTGATGGGGTGGGGCATCCTTGCCGTGCCGACCGGGATCGTGACGGCCGAGATGACGCTGCGCCGCGGCGACCGAAGGACGGGGCCGGCGCGTTCGACCCTGCATTGTCCTGCGTGCGGCAGCGGCGGCCACGACGCCGCCGCCCGGTTCTGCAAGGATTGCGGGACGGCGCTGCCGGTGCACCGCGCTGGCGCAAAATGAGGGTTGCTCTAATGTTAGAATCGGATAGAATCGTCATTACAGCGTAAGTCTCCGCGAATCGATGGACCAGTGGACGGAACCGATATGACGACTTCTGTCGCGCCCCAGGATGTGGGCACCCCGACCGTCCTGATTGTCGACGATACGCCGGCCAATGTGGGCATCCTCGTCGAGTATCTCGAGGGGCGCCAGGTCCGGGTGGCGGTCGCGCAAGAAGGCGAGGAGGGCCTGGCCCGCGCGGAATTCGTGCAGCCGGACCTGATCCTGCTCGACGTGATGATGCCCGGCATGGACGGTTTCGAGACGTGCCGGCGCCTCAAGGCGTCTCCCCGTACGCGCGACATCCCCGTGATCTTCATGACGGCGCTGTCCGAGACCCACGACAAGGTGGCCGGCTTCGCGGCGGGCGGCGTCGACTACGTCACCAAACCGTTCCAGATCGACGAAGTGTGGGCGCGCGTCACGACCCATCTGGCACTGCGCAGCGCGCAGAAACGTCTCGCCGAACAGAACGCGCAGTTGCGGCGCGCGGAAGCCGAGCTGCTGGCCGCCAATGATCTCCTCGAACAGCGCGTGGCCGAGCGCACCGCGGAGCTGGTCCGGACCAACGCCAGGCTGGAACAGAAGATCGCCGATTACAACCAGGCGGAGCGGCGCATCGACTACATGGCGCACCACGATGCGCTGACGGGGCTGCCCAACCGCCTGCTGCTGGAAGACCGGGTCAACCAGGCGGTCGCCCAGGCGCGGCGCCACCAGGACGAGATGGTCGCGCAACTGCACATCGACCTGGACCACTTCAAGACCATCAACGATTCCCTCGGCGAGCGGATCGGCGACCGCCTGCTGCAGGCCGTCGCCTCGCGCCTGCAGCAATGCACGCGCGAGGGCGACAGCCTCGGCTGCCTGGGCGGGAACGCGTTCGGGATCTGCCTCGCGGCCCTGCGGTGCAGCAACGACGCCGCGCTCGTGGCGGGCAAGATCCTCGAGACCCTGAGCCGGCCGTTCCACGTCGAAGACCACGAACTGCACGTCAGCGCCAGTATCGGCCTGGGCCTGTTCCCGTCCGACGGCAGCGATGCGTCCGCGCTGCTGCGCGCGGCCAATGCCGCCATGTACCAGGCCAAGCAGAAGGGACGCAACACATACCAGTTCTTCACACCGGCCCTGCACGAAGCGGCGAAGCGGCGCATGGCGGCGACCAGCCAGCTGCGCCAGGCGCTCGCCCACGACGAGTTTTCCGTGTACTACCAGCCGCAGGTCGACATGGAGAGCGGCCGGATCTTCTCGGCGGAAGCGCTGCTGCGCTGGACGCCGCCCGGCAAGGCGGCCCGCTCCTGCGCGGAATTCATCGCCATCGCCGAAGAAACCGGCATCATCGTGCCGATCGGCGAATGGGTGCTGCGCCAGGCCTGCGCGCAACTGAGGCGCTGGCGCGACGGCGGCCATCCGGACATGCGGATCGCCGTCAACCTCTCGGCGCGCCAGTTCACCCAGGCCAACCTGACGGAATTCGTGGCCCAGGTGCTGCGCGACACGGGCGTCCCTGCCGACGCGCTCGAACTCGAGCTGACGGAAAGCCTGACGATGCAGCCCAGCGACGACAACCTCGCCGTCATGCGCCGGCTGAGCGCCATGGGCGTCCAGCTGTCCATCGACGATTTCGGCACCGGCTACTCCAGCCTCGCCTACCTGCAGAACTTCCCCATCCACGCGCTCAAGATCGACCGCTCGTTCGTCATCGGGATCAACGAGCAGGCGCACGACGCCGCGATCGTCACGGCGATCATCGCGATGGCGCACAGCCTGCACCTGAACCTGATCGCGGAAGGCGTCGACAGTCCCGAGCACGTCTCCTTCCTGACGGCGCACGGCTGCCTGGCCGCGCAGGGCTATTACTATAGCCAGGCAGTGCCGGCGGAGGTGATGACGCGGTTGCTCGACCAGAGAAACCTGACGCCGAACGGGGGCGCCAGGGTGGGGGCGATTGCGCGCTAGTCTGTCTCATGAGTGCAGGAACTTGGACCGCTGCAAAGTTCAGACCGACATTCGCTACTTCAGGCCGACAAGCCCGGCACGATTAGCCCAGATCAAAGGTAACCAGCCTCGCGCCCTTAGTCTGTGAGCTTCGCGCCGCGGCGCCTGCTGCGGCCCGTTCAACCCAAAACTTTGCGAGGCAAAACCATGTATCCATTTCCACAAACGATCGCCCCGGCGGTGCGCACCCACATCGATGCCCAGACCGCGTTCCTGAACGACATGTCGAAGTCGCTGTTCAGCTCGTTCCAACAAATGTGCGACCTGAACATCCAGCTCATGCAGACGATGCTGGAAGAAACGACCCTGGCCAGCAAGCACGTGCTGAGCGCCGACCGCCAGTCCGAGCTGCTGAGCGCCGCCACGGCGCGCACGCAGCCCACGACGGACAAGCTGCGCGCCTACCAGCAGCACATCGCGCGCCTGGCGGCCGACTCCCAGGTCGAGCTGGCCCGCGTGACGGAGCAGCACGTGCAGAACACGACCCGCACCGCGCGCGCCCTGGCGGACGAGGTGGCGCGCGACGCCACCGAGCAGACGGAGCGCGGCCTGCGCGCCCAGCAGGAAACCGTGCGCCAGTTCAGCGATCCGTTCATCCGGCCGGGCAATGGTGCCGCCCAGCCGCACGCATCGGGTAGCACGGGCCAGACGCAGCAAATGCCGCCGAGCCAGCAGCAGGGCAGCAAGGACCAGCGGGCCGCCACACACTGACCCGGCGCAGTTCCCGGATCTTACACGCCGCGCCCGGCTACCGGGTGCGGCGCGATGATGTCCTGTGCAGCCGGGGCCGCGGTGCGGATGCGCGGCCCGAGGCCGAACAGCGGACGCAGCAACGGCACCCGCCGCACGATCTCGAAGCCGGCGAAGCTGAGCACCGTCACGAGCACGACGAGCAGCACGGCTTCCAGGCCCGGCGCAAGGTGCAGCGGCTTCGATGCATGGGCCAGGACGACGATCAGGCTCTGGTGCAGGATATAGACGGGGAACACGGCCTCGGTCAGGTAACGCCGGGCGGGGCCGTCGCGGTCCAGGTGGCGCTGGGCAAAGCCGCAGGCGGCCAGGATCGCGCTCCACGCCAGCAGCGCGTAATCGGCGCGCATCGGCTTCGCGAGCATTTCCCAGCGCGTGCCGTCGATGCCGCCGGCGTTGTCCAGCGCGATCCACAGCATCAGGAGGGCCCAGCCGGCGAGGGCCAGCGCGAGACACGTCCAGCGCAGCGCCGCGACACGGAGCCAGAAGTCGGGAACGCGCGCCATCAGGGCGCCGAGCAGGAAGACCGGCAGGTACGTCGCATGGTTGTACCAGTCGTCCACGAGCGCGTGGGTGACCGGAAAACGGTTCAGCATCAGGATGCGCGCCAGCGCCAGCACGGCCGCCGGCAGGACGATGATCTTCCAGCCCTCGAGCACGCGGCCGAGCACGGCGGCGAGACCGTCGAAGCGCGGACCCAGGGCCAGCACGACGAGCGCGAGGACGGCCGTATAGGCCCACAGGTAGGCGACAAACCACAGGTGGTTCCAGGTCGGCAGGATCAGGCAGCCGTCCTGGCAGAAGCCGTGGTAGCCGCGCACGTACAGCCGCATGAAGTCGGCGTAGCTGCCCGCATAGCCGAGCTTCTCGACGACTTCGAGATACGACTGCGGCGGCACGATGACGAGCATGCCGAACAGCAGGGGGATCAACAGGCGCCAGCTGCGCTTGCGCAGGAAGGCGAGGGGCCGCAGCTTCGCCAGCATGATGCTGGAAGCGACGCCGGACACGAGGAACAGCAGCGGCAGCCGCCACGGCGACGACAGCATCATGAAAGGTTCGAGGGCGGTGCCGGCGTGCGGGCTCTTCACGTGCCAGCCCCACGTCACGTAATACATGCCCACGTGATACAGGATCAGCAGGAAAAAGGCGATGATGCGTACCCAGTCGAGGAAGTGATGGCGTGGAAGATGTCGGGTGTTCATGGCGGATCGTCGTCGGTTGGTCGATGAAGGAAACGACGTCAGACTAGATCGGCGCAGGTCGCGATGCGAGCGGATTGTGGCGAGGCGGGAGTCGGGTGGGGCGGGCCGGACGGATGCCAAAAAAAAGCCCGCTTGCGGCGGGCTTGAATCTATTTTCTTGGAGGAAGATAGAGGAGACGGTTCGGAGTATGCAGGGGCACAAGAAATAAATCCAATTTGATTTTCAGATATCAATCATACAAATTTCGAATAATATGGCTGAGACAATTGGTGATGTTTGAGCGCGTACGTACGATCTAGAATGGAATGCTGTATTGCAAGCATTCAATTCCTGTTCCCGCTCATGAAAACCGCTCTCATCGGCCGCGCCCTGTCCCTCCTGTTCCTGGCGATGCCGCTGGCGCAAGCCGGCAACATCAACGATCTCGTCGACCAGAACTGGATCGAAATCGACAGCCCGAATTTTCGGGTGGTCACCGACCAGCCGGAAGACGTTGCGCGCCACATGATCGTCGACCTGGAAAACCTGCGATACATCTCGAACCGCGTGCGCGGTGCGCAATCACTGGCCGGGCCGCCGCTGACGATCGTCGCGATGGGCCGGAGCAGCTTCGCGACGCTGGGGCTGCCCCAGAACATGGCCGGGGTGTTCCAGTTGTCGCGCCTTGGTTACGCGGCCGTCGCAAGGATCGAGGATTACGTCACGTCGGCGGCGGCAAGCGACGTGTCGCGCGCGATCATCCTGCATGAATACCACCATTTCCTCCTGCACTATTCGCCCGAGACGACGGCGTATCCGCGCTGGTACGACGAAGGGATGTCGGAGTACTGGTCGTCCCTGGTCATCCAGGACGGCATGGCATGGTTCGGCCACCCGGTGGAAGGCAGCCATCGCGAGGACTGGCTGGTCGACCGGGCGGGCCGGATCAACCTCGATACCAAATGGCTGTTCAACACGAACAAACTCTCTTACGACAACAGCACGCGGGCCGGCAAGATCGACATGGCCCGCTTTTATGCCTGCGCAAAGTACGCGATCCACTACTTCAATTCGAGCCCCGAATTGCGCAGGCAACTCGCGCACTACCTGCGCCTGCATAATATGGGGCTGTCCGAAGACCAGGCCGTGCGCATCGCTTTCAAGAAGTCGTACGAGGAACTCGATGTCGACATGCGGCGCTACGTGGAGCGCCGCTTGATGGCCCGCGGATTCTCGACGGGCAAGGATGGGCTCGACCTGCCGCAAGTCCAGGTAAAGGTCACGAAGCTCGACCGTCCTGCGACCTACGCCGTCCTGGCCGACGTGGTGCCCCGCTTCGCGAAGCACGACGCCAACATGATGCGGGAACTGGTCGAGACGAATCTCAAGCTCCACCCGGACGATCCGAAGGCGACCATCCTTGCCGTCAATCGCCGCGTCGTCGACGACGGCATGGCGCGCCTGGATGCGTTGCTGAAGCGCTACCCGAACGATGCAAACCTGCTCGCCGCGCGCGCCGAAGGCCTGGACATGGCGGCGGCCGCGATGCACGACACCGGCGTGCCCGGCTGGGAAGCGCCGCTGAAGGAGGCGCGCGACCTGGCCCGGCGCGCCATCACGGCGGATCCGTCCAATCCGCTGGCCTACTTCACCCTGGGCCATGCGTACAAGCTTGCGCCCGACATCGGACCGGTACAGGAAGGAATCGCCGGCCTGGACACCCTCGTCATCTACGAACCGGCGCCAGGCAGTCTGCGCGCACTGGCGCACCTCTACCTGCGCAACAAGCAATTGCCGGAAGCGGTCAAGAGCATCCGCAGCGCCGTCGCGTTCGATGCGGCGGGCAAGAATCCGCTCGACGCG
Source organism: Massilia orientalis (assembly GCF_030411975.2). Taxonomy (NCBI): domain Bacteria; kingdom Pseudomonadati; phylum Pseudomonadota; class Betaproteobacteria; order Burkholderiales; family Oxalobacteraceae; genus Massilia; species Massilia orientalis. The sequence continues at coordinate 195,250 of NZ_JASNRB020000009.1, forward strand.
TTGTTGATGGAAAACCTGGAACTCGTCGTCGACATGGCCTCCAGTGCGACGCCGGAAGGTAAAGGATTGCGCTACGCGAGCGGCGCCGTCTACGAAGGCCCTGTGACCAGCGGCAAACCGGACGGGAAGGGCAAGTGGCTGCGTCCGGAAGGCAGTTATTACGAAGGCGACTTCGTGCAGGGCCAGCCGTCGGGGCACGGCAAGCTGGTGAGCGAGCGGGGCGTCGCGTACGAGGGCGCGTTCGCGGCGGGCATGGCCCGTGGCACCGGGCGCATCAGTTTCCCGGCCGGCGGCAAGATGGTCTCGTACGAGGGCGGCGTCGAGGATGCCGTGCCATCCGGCCCCGGCGTCCTCGTGACGAAGGAAGGGCGGCTGGAAGCCACGTTCGTGCAGGGCGAGGCGCACGGCGACGGCGTGTTCGTACCCGCCCACGCCGCCCCCATGCGCGGCACATGGCACTACGGCGCGTACCAGTGGCCGGTGGCCGACAAGCTCGTGTTCGTCGGCGGCATCGATGGCGAAGGGCGGCGCCAGGGCCTGGGCTGGTGCCGGGCGGACGCCTCGCCGCGGATCGACCTGTGCCGCTACAAGGAGGATCGCAAGATTGCGTTGGACACGGAAAACGATTGACGCGCTACAATCAATTTCTCCGACCATCGAACGAAAGGCTTTCCATGCAAGCGCGTACCGTCCTCGCCCTCCCTGGCCTCCTGCTGGCCCTGTCGTATGCGGCAAGCAGCCACGCCGCGTCCGCCTGCGGCACGGCACCGTCCGGCGAACTGCGCGCGGAGCGCGTCGCGAGCGTCAAGCCGTCGCGCACCGAGGCCGGCCTGTACGAAGGCCCCGTGTGGATCAAGGACGCGCTGTATTTTTCCGATTTCAGCCTCGGGCCCGGCTTCCCGTCGCGCATCCGCAAGCTGGCGGCGGACGGCACGGTGACGACGGTGGTGGAGGACAGCGGCAGCAACGGCCTGGCCGTCGATGCGCACGGCGACCTCGTCGCGGCCACGCACAAGTACAAGGCGCTGTCCCGCTATGCCATGGCGGACGGCAAGCGCACGACGCTGGCCGGGGAATATAACGGCCAGGTGTTCGACTCGCCGAACGACATCGCCATCGCGAAAGATGGCACGATCTATTTCACGGACCCGGATTTCCAGAAGGCGGCGGCGCCGGGCGGGCAGCCCGTCACGGGCGTCTATCGCGTGGGCACGGACGGCAAGATTACGCTCGTGGACGGCAGCCGGCCGAATCCGAACGGCGTCGCGCTGTCTCCGGCCGGCGACGTGCTGTACGTGAACGCGGGCGACGGCTTCCTGCGCGCCCACCCGATCGTGAACGGCGTGCCGGGGCAGGGGAAAGACATCGTCAAAGGGCTCGACATCCCGGACGGCATGGCCGTCGATTGCCACGGCAATATCTATGTGACCGAGCACCCGGCCAGGCGGGTGCGCGTGTTCTCGCCGCAGGGGAAAGAGCTGGCGACGATCCGCACGGACGCCAACGTGACGAATGCCGCGTTCGGCGGCGCCGACGGCAAGACCCTGTTCCTGACCGGCGCCGGCGCCGTGTGGCAGATCCGGCTGGACGTGACCGGATCGCCGTACTGACAGACGCGGTGCGCGTGCGGTCGCACGCGCACGTGATGGCGTCAGGCCTTCAGCACGATGCGCTTCTGCTCGCGCGCCGACTGGTAGATCGCCTCGATGATGCGCAGGTCGCGCAGGCCTTCCTGGCCGCCGACGATCGGCTCGCGGTCCTGCAATACGCATTGCGCCATGTGGTCCAGCTGGCCGGCCCATTGCGTGGCGCCCGGACCCGGCGGCGGCGTGACTTCCTTGTCGCGGCCATTGCCGCCGACCCACATCCGGTTGCCTTGGTAGCCGGTCGCCGGTTCCATCTCGATGCGGCCTTTATCTCCCACCAGCAGGATGTGGTTCTGGTTGGCGCTGTACATCGACTGGCATGAGCCGATCACGCCGGACGGGAACTCCAGCTGGAAGCCGATCATGTCTTCGACCTCGCGGAAGCGCGGGTCCTTGCGGTCCGTCGTTTCCTGGGCATAGACGGCGGTCGGTTCCTCCCCCGTCATGTAGCGCGCCGCGTTGAGGGCGTAGATGCCGATGTCCATCATCGAGCCGCCGCCCGCCAGCGCCTTTTTCAGGCGCCAGGCGTTCGGGTCGCGGAAATTGAAGCCGTGCTCGGAGCGGAAGTAGCGCAGCTTGCCGATCTCGCCCGCGCGCGCGATGCGGCGCGCTTCCAGGTTGTACGGCTCGAAGTGGCAGCGGTAGCCGATCATCAGCTTCTTGCTGGCCTGGCGGCACGCCGCGATCATCGACTCGCATTCCGCCGACGACACGGCCATCGGCTTTTCGCACAGCACATGCTTGCCGGCCTTGGCCGCGCGGATCGTGTACTCGGCATGCATCGAGACGGGCAGGCAGACGTAGACGATGTCGATGTCCGGATTGTTGCGGATCTCGTCGTAGTTCTGGTAGTTGTAGAGGTTCTTTTCCGGAACGCCGTATTCCTGCGCCACGCGCTTCGCCTTGGCGGCATCGCCGCTGACCAGCGCGACGAGCTTGCTGTTCTTGCAGTTCTTGAATTGCGGGATGATGATGCCCAGGCCATAGGAACCCAGCCCGACGATCGCATAGCCGAGCTTGCGATCGGGCGGGGCCGCCCATGCCATGTCACCCACCGCACCCGCTGCCAGCACGCCGCCGGCGGCAAGGACCAGACCTCGCCGATTCCTGTCGATCATCACGTCTCCTTTGTTATCGATGTTAGCGCTCACAGTCGCGTTCTCATTTTAATACGAATGCACGGGCTCGCCCACAATTGGCGCCAATCAAGAGTCAACCCACCCCGAGGCGCACACTGACAAATGGTGCCCGGACCGGCCGGGCCATCTTCCAGCGAGGTGAATCATGGTCAAACTCCAGGGCAGCGTGCCCGCAACCAGCGCCGACATGCGGTCCCTCGGACCGGCGCCGGACGACGAACGCATCGACGTCACCGTGTTCGTGCGCCGCCGCGCGCCGCTTGCGCCCCATTCGCTCGACGCGAAACCGGGGCAGCGGCGCTATCTCACGCGCGCCGAATTCGCCGCGCAGCATGGCGCCAGCGATGCCGACCTCGACGCCGTCGCCGCGTTCGCGCAGCGCGCCGGGCTCGTCGTCGTCGAACGCCGGCCGGCCGCGCGCAGCATCGTCCTGTCCGGCACGGCGGGCCAGGTGACCGCCGCGTTCGGCACGGCGATCGAGCGGGTCGAGCACGCGGCCGGGATCTCGCGCCGCCGCACCGCGCCCGTGCACGTGCCGCCCGAGCTGGACGGCATCGTCGAAGGCGTGTTCGGCATCGACGACGTCCCGATCGCACGGCCCCATTTCAAGTTCTCCAAAGAATCCGCGCAGGCCGCGATGCTGGCCTCGATGTCACCCGGCGCCGAGCCGTCCGACGCGCAGGCTGCATCCGGCTTCACGGGCATCGACATGGCGAAGCTGTACGACTTTCCGGCCGGCCTGGACGGCAGCGGCCAGTGCATCGCCATCATCGAACTGGGCGGCGGCTACCGCAGCACCGATCTGAAAGCCTATTTCAAGAGCCTCGGCCTGCCGGCGCCGCATGTGACGGCCGTGTCCGTCGACGGCGGCAAGAACAGCCCGTCGCTGCCGTGGAGCGCCGATGCCGAGGTCATGCTGGACATCGAGGTCGCGGGCGCCGTCGCGCCGAAGGCCGACATCGCCGTGTATTTCGCGCCGAACAGCGAGCAGGGCTTCGTCGATGCGATCGCGGCCGCCGTCCACGACGACGTGCGCAAGCCGTCCGTGATCTCGATCAGCTGGGGCGCGCCGGAATCGGAATGGACGGACCAGGGCCTGGCCGCGATGGACCAGGCGTTCGAGGCCGCGGCCGCGCTGGGCGTGACGGTGTGCTGCGCGGCGGGCGACGCCGGCGCGCACGACCAGAACCCGCAGAACGGCACGCCGGACGGCCTCGCGCATGCGGACTTCCCCGCGTCGAGCCCGTACGTGCTGGGCTGCGGCGGCACGCGCCTGACGGTCAGCGGCCATACCATCACCAGCGAGACCGTGTGGAATGACGATCCCACCACCAGTGCGACGGGCGGCGGCGTCAGCGACAAGTTCGCGCTGCCGTCCTGGCAGGCAGATGCGCGCGTGCCGGCGTCGATCAACCCGGGCGGACACGTCGGGCGCGGCGTGCCGGACGTGGCCGGCAATGCGTCGCCGGCGACGGGCTACCGGGTGCGGGTCGACTTCCTGACGACCACGATCGGGGGCACGAGCGCCGTGTCGCCGCTGTATGCGGGGCTCGTCGCGCTGCTGAACCAGAAGCTGCCGCAGCACGTGGGCTGGCTCAATCCGCTGCTGTACGGCCCGCTGGCGGGCAGCGGCGCGATGCGCGACATCACGAGCGGCGACAACGGCGGTTATGCGGCCGGGGCGGGCTGGGATGCGTGCACGGGCTGGGGCGTGCCCGTCGGCTCGACGCTGCTGGCCGCACTCGAAGCTTGATCACCCCAACCGCGCCATCACGTCGGCGCGGTACTGGCGGCTGCACGGCACCCGTGCGCCGCCGCGCAGCAGCAATTCGCCGTCGCCCTTGTCCAGCGTGACCACCCGTTCGATCCAGCCGACTTGCACGGCGGCGCGCCGGTGACAGCGAATAAAGCCGGCGCCGAGCCGGCCGACGAGGCCGGCGAGGGTCTGGCGCAGCAGCGGGCTGCCCGCGGCCGTGTGCAGCACGACGTAGTTGTCGGCCGTCTCGATCCACTGGATCTCCGCGACGCGCACGACACGCGTGACGCCGCGTTCACTCACAAGCAATTGCTCCAGCGGCGAGCGCGGCAGCGCGGCCGGCTGGCCGTCGGCGCCGGCCGCCAGCTTCCGACGCAGGCGCGCCAGCGCGCGCGCGAGGCGGTCGCCGTCGTAGGGCTTGAGCAGGTAATCGATGGCGTCGCAGTCGAACGCCTGGCACGCGTAGCGTTCGTACGCCGTCACGAACACGACGAGCGGCGCCGGTTCCGGCAGGGATGCCGCCAGCTCGATGCCGGACAGCTCGGGCATCTCGATGTCGAGCAGCAGCGCGTCCGGGCGGAAGCTGGCGATCCGCTCCAGGGCAGCGATGCCGTCGGCCGCCTCCTCGACGGCCGTGATGCCGTCCTGCTGCGCGAGCAGGTGGCGCAGTTTTAGGCGCGCAGGGCGCTCGTCGTCGACGATCAGCAGACGCATACGAACCTCAGCAAGGCAACCTCATCTCCGCGCGCACGCCCCCTTGCGGCCGCGCCGCAATGTCGAGCCGGCCCGCGTCGCCGTACAGGGCCTGGATGCGGGCGCGCAGGTTCGACAAGCCGATGCCGCCGGGGCGTTCCGTCGCGGCCAGCTGGCCGGCATCGTCCTCGACGCCCAGCACGATCTCGTCGCCCTCGCGGCGGACGGAGACGGCGATGTGCGTCTGCCCGCGGCGCCGCTCGACCGTGTGCTTGAACACGTTTTCCAGCAGCGGCTGCAGGCTCATCACGGGCACTTCGCGGTCGAGCAGCGCGTCGTCGACCTGCCACGCGATAGCCACGCGGTCGGCGAAGCGCTCGGCCATCACGTCCGCGTACCCGCGCGCGAGGCGCAACTCGGTGGCGAGCGGCGCCGCGTGGCGGTCGCCCAGGGCCAGCGTTTCGCGCAGCACATCGGCCAGTTGGGTGAGCGTCGCGTCAGCGCGGACCGGGTCCGTCCAGATCAGTGCCGACACCGTGTTCAACGCGTTGAACAGGAAATGCGGCTGCATTTGCTGGCCCAGCCGCTGCAATTGCGCCTGGCGCAGCAGCGTGTTCGAACGTTCCGCGCGCAGCCGCGCGTCGAGCAGGGCGCGGTAGGACTGCACGCCGAAGCGGATCGCCATGAACAGGCCGAAGAAGATCGTGATCTTCATCGATTCGTACAGGAACAGCTGCGGCACGGGGTCGTGCCGGTAGGTTTCGCCGACGAGCGCATACACGCCATGGCGCAGGCCGAAGGCGAGGGGGACGAACGCGATCCAGTACATCGACAGCCAGCGCGACTGGCGCGCGAACCAGCGCCAGGGCGTGCCGAGCAGATGGTCGTCCGTATGCGACCAGCGCAACTGCACGAGGGCGAGCAAGGTCACGACGAGCGCCGACGACCCTTCCCACAGCAGCGGTTTCCAGATCGCGTGGCTGTGCTCGTTGCGCATGAAGTCCTGCACGGCGACGAGCATCATCAGGATCCAGAACAGGATCCACGCGGACACGAAGACGGCGTTGCGGCGCAGGAAGGTCATGCGGGGATAATCGGCCATCACCGAGAGATTGTCAAAAGGCACAGGTGCGTCGCGGCCGCCGCGCTTCTGCTAACGTCGAGCCGATCAAACCAACCCCAGGAGAAAGCCATGGAACGTTTCCTGTTCGTGTACCACGGCAAACCGGGCGCCGATGCGGATACGCACCACGATTTGTCGCGCTGGGCCGCGTGGTTCGACGGCATGGGTTCGCGCGTCCTCGAGCGCGGCAGCCTCACGCACAGCGCCGTCGACGTGCCGCGCCGCCTGCTCGGGCCGAAGGAATCCGCCAGTTCGCTGTGCGGCTATTCGGTCGTCGAGGCGGCGGATTTCAACGAAGCCGTCGAGATCGGCGAGCGCTGTCCCATCTTCGACGAGGGCGGCTCGGTCGAGATCGCGCGGCTGACGATCCCGTTGACGTAGGAACCACCGTCGTTCCCGCCTGCGCGGGGGCGACGTGCTAGCGTCGCAGGATCTTACTCCTTGCTCAACACCACATGCGTGGCCGCCTCCGTCGCCACATGCCCGGCGACCTTGAACCCGAGCGCGGGCAGGTCGATGCCGGCCAGCAGCGCCTCGCCGGACCCCAGCAGCACGGGCGAGATCGCCAGGTGCATCTCGTCCACGAGACCCGCCTGCAGGTATTGCCGGATGGTCGATACGCCGCCGCCCAGGCGCACGTCCTTGCCGCCCGCGGCTTCTTTTGCGCGGGCGAGGGCGGCCTCGATGCCGTCCGTGACGAAGTAGAAGGTCGTGCCGCCCTTCATCTCGAGCGGGGGCCGGGCGTGGTGCGTGAGCACGAACACGGGCACGTGGTAGGGCGGCTCGTCGCCCCACCAGCCCTTCCACGCGTCGTCCGGCCACGGGCCGCGCACGGGACCGAACATGTTGCGGCCCAGGATCCACGCGCCGACATTCTCGAAGCCGCGCGCGGCGAACGTCTCGTCCGGACCATCGGTTCCCTTCGATTCATCGCCCAGCATGCGCTGGAACGTGCGGGTCACGCGGAACCATTGGTGCAATGTCTCGCCGCCTTCGCCCAGCGGATTCTGCAGGCTCTGGTTCGGGCCGGCCCCGTAGCCGTCGAGGGATATGGCAAAGCATCGGACAGTCAGTCTGGACATCGTCGTTCTCCTGTTGGACAGGACGCGGGCCGCGTCCCTCGTTCATACGACGAACGGGGCCGCTCCATTTCGACAACGCGGCGCCGTCAATCGTTGATCTCGTCATCGCCCGGCTTGCGCCCGCGGCTGCGGTCGAGCGGGCCCTTCATCGCTTCCACGTCGCGCATGAACTCGTCCACGCCATGGTCGGGGCTCACGCGGATGGCGGGCGGCATCAGCACGGACATGTACAACTCGTCCGATAGACGGCCCGTGCGCTGCACATTGCCAGCCAGAATCAGCCCGGAGCATAGCACGGCAAGGCCGGCGCAGACCCAGCGGTAGCGGATGCGATTGCGGGGGCGAATCGTGCACAGGTGAAAATAAATCATCCCGGCCAGCAGCACCGTCGCGACGTGCGAGGCGTAATGCGTGAATCCTTCGGCGGACAAGGCGTAGCCGAGCGTGCTGCCCAGCAGCGCATAGCCGGCGAGGGCCGCGGCGCCGCAGCCGAACACGAACACGTGCCGGCCCAGCCGCGCGTGGCGCGCGAACAGCCGGTTGGCGCACGCCCAGATGCCGCCCCACAGCAGCGCGGCCGCGAGTCCGCCCGCGAGCGCCTCCGCGTAGCGCGCCAGCTGGAAATATTCCGTGTCGCTGAGCCAGCGCGCCAGCAGGGCCACGCCGCCCGCGAGCGCCAGGCCCGCGGCGGCGGGCAGCACGCCCTCCCAGCCGTGGAACGTGCGGTCGAGGAGTTCCGGCACGACGGGGAAGTCGGCCGCGCGCACGCGCAGCGCCGTGTGGCCGATGCGGACGACCGTGCCGCCCGTCAGCTCGGCGTCCTGCCGGCGCTTGCCCTGGATGACGATGCCGTTGCGCGTGCCCAGGTCGTGCAGCAGCAGCCGGCCGGATGCATCCTGCTCGACGACGGCGTGCGCCGCGGCCGCGTAGTCGTCGTCGAGGATCACGTCGTTGTCGTAGCCGCGCCCGATGCGGATCGGCAGGCCGTCGACGCGCTGGCGGTGCAGCACGTCGCCGTTCCTGGCCAGCAGCTCGACGAACCATGGGCCGTTCATCTGCGGCTCCGTCCGAGGGCCGATAAAAATGCCCGCGTCGCGCGCATGCCGTTCTCGTACGAGACGCCCGCCAGGTCGAGCCGGCTCTGCAGGCTGGCGTGCGGATCGTCCGTGCTGGCAGCCAGCAACGTGAAGTTGTACAGCCCGGCGAACTTGCGGTAGGCGCGCACGCACGTCACGGCGCGCACGGGCAAGGTCGCCGTGTGCACGAACATCTCGGCGCAGGCGGGCCGCGTCAGGCGCGTGTCGCGGCCGGTGCCGATGCTGTCGACGCGAAAGCGGCTGCTTGCCAGCACGGCGAACTGCAGCGGGTGCAGGGAACTCGAACGGAGCACCTGGTGCGTCATCGACACGTGGCCCGTCTGCTGCGTATCCGACACGTAGATCGCCGCTTCCATCGCGCAGCTGACGGAGTCGACCGTGTACTCGGCCTCGGCGCGGAAGTTCGAGCGGCCCCAGCAGCGCAACTGCTGCGATTCGCGCACGGGCACCTGGTACGGCCCCATCGCGCGCATCGACAGCGGCTCGGCCAGCAGGCGGTCGATCAGCGCGCGCTGGTGCGCCAGCAATTGCTGCCCGATCAGCGGATTGAAATCCTTGGGCGGATGCGGCTGCGCCGACGCCTGCCGCAGCAGCGCCTGCGCATACTTGACGGGCACGAGGAAGCTGACCAGCTCGCCGTCGCGGCGCTTGGAGACGTTCACGCCGGCCACCACGCCGGCCGCCGTCACGCTGGGCCCGCCGCTCATCCCGGAGTTGATGGGGCCCGTGAAAATCAGCTGCTCGTAGAAGCTGCGCGTGACGATGCCGTTGTACGAGCCTTCCGAGATCGCGAAGCCGAGGTCGAGCGGATTGCCGAGCGAATACAGGTACTGGCCCTGCACGAGTTTCACGGGTTTTTCTCCGACCTGGAAAAAGCCCGTGCCGTTGCGGTTCACGCGCACGACGGCCAGGTCGTGCAGCACGTCCACCGCAAGCAGTTCGATGGGGCCGCTCTTGCCGTTCGTGTCGACGTATTCGCCGAGGTAGACGTCCGGGTCGAGCGCCATCTGCGACACGACGTGGTAATTGGTCAGCACGAGGTTGCCCGTGCCGACGAGGAAGCCGGAACCGACGCTGGACTGGCTGCGGCCGTTGCGCAGCAACATGCGGATCTGCAGCAGGTCGGCGCTGGCGGCGGAATAGAGGGTTTGCGCGGCGCTGGAGGGCGTGGGCAGCGCGGCCGTTTCGTCCGTCTCGCCGGGGCCGGGCGCGGGTGGCGTCGTCGCGGGCGGCGTGGCGGGCGGGATCACGAGCGGCGGCTGCGGCGCCGGTTTCGCGCGCTGATCCGCCTTGCCCGCAGCACCGGCTAGTGAAGCGGCGACAAGCGAAGCGGCGGCGCCGAAGACGAGGGCGGCAAGGGCGGCGGATGGGAGGCGCATGGTGCCTCCATCTTGCCAGAACCGCCCGCGGCGAGGCTTACGACTCGCCGTCGAGCACCGCTTCGGTGGCCGAGGTCATCATGTGCCCCAGCTTGGCCTGCTTGGTGTTCAGGTAATTCTCGTTGTAGACGTTGCGGTTGACGAGCAGCGGCACGCGCTCGGCGACCTTGATGCCCAGCTTGCCGAGGGCGTCGATCTTGCGCGGGTTGTTCGTCATCAGGCGCACGGCCTCGATGCCGAACTGCTCCAGCATCGGCAGCACGAGTTCATAGTTGCGCGCGTCGGCGTGGAAGCCCAGCTGCAGGTTCGCCTCGACCGTGTCGGCACCGGCTTCCTGCAGGCGGTAGGCGCGGATCTTGTTCACGAGGCCGATGCCGCGGCCTTCCTGGCGCAGGTACAGCAGGATGCCGCGGCCTTCGTCGGCGATGCGGCGCAGCGCGGATTCCAGCTGGGCGCCGCAGTCGCAGCGCTGCGAGAACATCACGTCGCCCGTCAGGCATTCGGAGTGGATGCGCGCCAGCGGGGCGTCGCCCGTGGACAGGTCACCCAGCGTCATCGCCAGATGCTCCTTGCCGGTCGAATGCTCGACGAACGCATGCAGGGTGAACTGCGCCCATGGCGTCGGCAGGGAGCACGACGTGACGTAGTCGACGAGGTTGGACGGCGCGGTGGCATTGTCTTGCATGGCTTTTCCTGGGCGATAGCGCGAATAATGGTTACGTAACAGGCGAGTTTACCGGAAATCGGACATGGCCGTGTAATCAGCCCTTCCGCCTCCCCATCCGATATGGGTGCTGCTGGTCGGAAATACAACAATGCATCGCGGGTGTTCACGTGGTGCAACACAATTCCCGCACGGAATCTTGGCTGTGCTAGGCTCCAAATCGTCATGCCAAATCCCCTGAAATCCATCCGCCGCCTGCTCCCGCGCGCCCTCGGCGCCTGGCTCGCCCTCGCTTTCGTGCTGCTGTCCGTCGTCCTCACGCTGGTGCTGACGTCCATCATCGAACGCAAGTCGGCGGAACAGGTGCAGACGAGCATCGGCCACGGCCTGGCCGAGCTGGCGATGCAGACGTCCGACAAGCTGGAACGCGGCATGTTCGAACGCTACCGCGAGGTGGGCCTGCTGGCCCGGCGCCGCGTGCTGGCCGAAGGGCAGCCGCAGGAGCGCCGCCGCGCCACGCTGGACGGCATCCAGCACAGCCTCGGTTACTACAGCTGGATCGGCCTGGCCGGCCTGGATGGCAAGGTGCAGGTCTCGGCGCAGGGCCTGCTGGAAGGCGCGGACGTGTCCAAGCGCCCGTGGTTCCGCAATGCCCTGCGCGGCATCCACGCGGGCGACGTGCACGAAGCCGTGCTGCTCGCGCGCTACCTGCCCAGGCAGGACGAGCCCTGGCGCTTCGTCGACGTCGCCTTTCCCTACGTCGACGACGAGGGCGTGACGCGCGGCGTGCTGGGCGCGCACCTGTCCTGGCAATGGGCGCGCGATGTCGAGCGTTCCGTGATGGCCGGGATTGCCGCAAGGCGCCAGGTCGAGGCGTTGATCGTGGATGCGGACGGCAACGTGCTGCTCGGACCGGCCGACGTGACGGGCCGGCGCCTGACCCTGCCGAGCCTGAAGGCCGCCCATGCGCAGCGGCGCGGCGGCTACGTCGTCGAGACCTGGCCGGACGGCCGTTCGTACCTCGTCGGCTACCAGTTGGGCCACGGCTACGGCGCGTATCCCGGCCTGGGCTGGACCGTGCTCGTGCGCCAAAACGTCGACGACGCGTTCGCCCCCGTGCGCCGCCTGCGCGAATACGGCCTGGCCTCCGGCGTGGTGCTGGCGGGCGCATTTTCGCTGGCGGGCATGTGGCTGGCGCGCCGCATCACGCGGCCGCTGGGCGACCTGGCCGATGCCGCGCAGCGCATCCGCGCGGGCGAGACGACCCCCATCGAAATCCGGCGGGGCGGCTATGCGGAGGTGCGCGCGCTGGCCACCACGCTGAACGCCCTGGTGGCGAACCTCGTGCGGCGCCGGCGCGCGCTGGAAGACTTGAACGCGACGCTGGAAGCGCGCGTCACCCAGCGCACGCGCGAGCTGGAACAGGCCCTGGCGAGCGTGCGCGCCAACGAGCAGCGCATCGCCACCATCATCGAGACGGCGCAGGATGCGTTCGTCGGCATCGACATGCGCGGCCGCATCTGCGACTGGAACTCGGCGGCCGAGAAGATGCTCGGCTGGTCGCGCGACGAGGCGCTGGGGCGCGTCGTCTCGGACCTCGTGATGCCGGAGCGCTTCCGCGCCCGCTCGCGCGAACTGCTTGCCGGCTTCCTCGAGACGGGCGCACTGGACATCCTCGGCCAGCGCGTCGAACGCATCCTGCTCGCGCGCGACGGCCGCGAAATCCCCGTCGAAATGACGCTGGGCCTGGCCGGTACGGGCGACGGCCTGTTCTTCTCCGCGTTCGTGCACGACATCTCGGCGCGCAAGGAAGTCGAACGGATGAAGGACGAATTCGTGTCGACCGTGTCGCACGAACTGCGCACGCCGTTGACGGCGATTTCGGCGTCGCTGGCGCTGCTGGCCGACGGCATGGCGGGCGAGCTGCCGCCCGATGCGAAAGGCCTCGTCGACGTCGCCAACGCGAGCTCGGGACGCCTCGTGCGCCTGGTCGGCGACGTGCTGGACATCCAGAAGATGGACGCCGGCAGCATGGCGTTCGAGAAGGAAGTGCAGCCGCTGCTGCCGCTGGCGGAGGATGCCGTCGCCGCGATGCAGAGCTTCGCCACGCAGTCCGGCATCGAACTCTCGTGCGTGGCGGCGCCCGGCGCGGAACACGCGCGCGTGGACGTCGACCGCGACCGCCTGGCCCAGGTGCTCACGAACCTGCTGTCGAACGCGATCAAGTTTTCCGAGCCGGGATCTACCGTGCGCACGCAGGTCGAAGCGGGCGCGGAGCACGTGCGCCTGGCCGTGGCCGACGAAGGCGTGGGCATTCCGGAAGCGTTCCGCGAGCGCGTGTTCCAGCGCTTCGCCCAGGCCGACGGCGCCGATTCGCGCCGCCAGGGCGGCACGGGCCTCGGCCTGTCGATCTGCAAGACGATCGTCGAGGAACTCGGCGGGAATATCTGGTTCGACAGCGCCGAGGGCATCGGCACCACGTTCTACGTCGAACTGCCGCTCGCGGCCTGAGCCTGCGCGCGGCCGTAGCGCCGCTCGAATTCGTCCATGGCGACGGGGCGGCCCAGCAGATAGCCCTGCATCACGTCGCAGCCGTGCGCGGCCAGGAACGCGTGCTGCGCATCCAGTTCGACGCCTTCGGCGATCGTCGCCAGATGCAGCTTGCGTGCCAGTGCGATGATCGCTTCGACGATCGACGACGCGTTCGGGTCGTGGTCGACGTCCTGCACGAACGAGCGGTCGATCTTCAGCGCCGCCAGCGGAAACCGGGCCAGGTAGGCCAGCGACGAATAGCCGGTGCCGAAATCGTCCAGCGCGAAATGCACGCCGAGCCTGCGCAGCTGCTGCATGCGGTCGACCAGGTCGTCCGGGTTGCGCGCGAAGACGCTTTCCGTCAGTTCCAGCGTGAGGCGGTCGGCGGGCGCGCCCGTCGCGGCCAGCAGGGTGGCGACGGCGTGCGGGAAATCCGGGTCGCGCAACTGGTGCACGCTGATGTTCACCGCGAGCTTCAACGTGGCGAGATGCGGCGCCCTGGCCCAGCGCGCGAGCGCGTGGCAGCCCTGTTCCAGCACGTCCATCCCCAGCGCGGCGATCAGGCCGCCGGATTCGGCCGCGCCGATGAATTCGCCGGGGGCCACCAGTTCGTCGACGCCGCGTTGCCAGCGCACGAGCGCCTCCGCGCCGACGAGACTCCCGTCATGGCCGAACTGCGGCTGGAAGTACAGCACGAACTGGCGCCGCGCGAGGCCCGTGCGCAACGCGGCCGACAGCGCGGCCTGGCGGTCGACGGCCGCCTGCATGCCGGGATCGAAGAAGCGCAGCGTGTTGCGGCCCTCTTCCTTGGCGCGGTACATCGCGAGGTCGGCCTGGCGCAGCAGCGCGTCGATGCTGGTGGGCGCACCGTCGAACAGGGTGACGCCGATGCTCGGGCTGCTGGCGCACTGGCGCCCGGCCAGCTCGAACGGCTCGCCCAGTACGTCGAGGATCTTGCGGCCTACGGCATGGACTTCGACAGTCGCCTCGTCCGGGCTGGCGCCCAGGTTTTCCAGCACGATCACGAACTCGTCGCCGCCCAGGCGCGCCAGGTGATCGCCTTCGCGCAGCGCCCGGCGCAGCCGCCGCGCCACCTCGCGCAGCAGCAGGTCGCCGACGTCGTGCCCCATCGTGTCGTTCAGCAGCTTGAAGTTGTCGAGGTCGAGGAACAGCAGGGCGCCGTGGCGGCCCGCGCGGCCGTTGCGCGCGAGGATCTGCCCCAGCTCGTCGATCAGGAAGCGCCGGTTCGGCAGGCCCGTCAACTGGTCGAAGTACGCCAGTTCGTGGATGCGGTGTTCGACCTGCTTGCGTTCCGTGAGGTCGGTATTCGTGCCGGACAGGCGCAGCGCCTTGCCGGTGCCGTCGCGCAGGATGAAACCGCGGCTCAGCACGGGGACGTAGTGGCCGTCGCGGTGGAGCAGGCGGAATTCGATGCTGTAGGCCTGGCGCGGGCCGGCCAGCAAGTCTTCCAGGAACGCGGCCACCCAGGCGCGGTCTTCGGGATGCGTCAGGCGCACCCATGCCTCGGGATCGGCCCGCATCTCGCCGGGCACGTAACCGAGCATTTCCCAGTAGCGCGCCGAGTAATAGAGTTCGCCCGTGACGAGGTCCCAGTCCCACGGCGCATCGGTCGAGCCCTGCAGCGCGAGACGCATGCGCTCCTCGGACTTGTGCAGCGACTGTTCCGCGTCCTTGAGGGCCGTGCAGTCCGTGAAGCAGACGACGACGCGGTGGATGGCGCCATGCTCGTCGCGCTCCGGATACGCGTTGCAGATCGCCCAGCGCACGTCGCCGTGGGCCGGGCGGGACACGCCGACGACGAAGTCCGATACCTTGGCGCCCGTGCGCAGCACCGCGTTCACGGGATATTCGGAGGGCGGCATGCGCGAGCCGTCCGCGCGCACGAAATGCCAGGCGTCGTCGCCGCCCGGCGCTTCCTGCGCCTCGCACTCGGTGCGCCCGAGCAGCGCCAGCGCCTGGCGGTTGGCCGCCACCACGCGGCCCGCGGCATCGTGCATCACGACGCCGGCCGGCAGGTGGGCGAGCAGATCGTCGAAGCGGCGCTGGGCGTCGTCGGGGACGTCGCCGGCGCGGCGGGTGCTTGGCGGGTTCGCGGTCATGTGGACTTTTGGTTACGATTCCCGCGCATGCTAGCAGTTCCGGAACACCCGTGGCGCGCGCCCGGGCCGCTTTTGTCGCGTCAACCCGACGGCAGCGCGTGGTAGCGGAAATCACGCAGGCGCACGGTTCCTTTGCCCGCCGCGTACACGCCCACTTTCAGGCTCAAGAAGCCGCCGAACACGTTGTGGTGGATGCCCGACACTTCCATGCGCGTGCCGTGCAGGATCCATGTCTTGCCGCCGTCGAACGAGTAACGGAAGGTCACCACGTTCGCATCGTTCGTCAGGCGCACGCGGACGCTGGAAATCGCTTGCGGACGCCGCGCCCACGGCTGCTCCTCGGCGTACTGGTACGTCTTGATCGTATCCGGCGTGAAGCCGACGCCGACGAACGCCTTCGGGTTGTAGTACAGGAGCAGGCCGCCCTCGGCCGGGCCGACCAGGTCGAGCGTGATCTCGGCCTCGTACGACCGGTCGCCGACGCCGCACGTGAGCGGCGTGCTGTCGGCCGGCATCGACCCCTTGCCCCGGATTTCCAGGCCGCCGTTCGCGAAGCGCACGCGCGTCATCTCGTCCGGCGCCGGGTCGTGGAACGACCACTGGACGCCGAAGCGGTCCTTCGAAAAGTCGTCGGACAGCGCGAAGCCGTTCGGCCCCGCCTTGCCGCCGCGCGGCTTTTTGATCGGCTTCGAGAGGTCGCCGCCTTTCGCGCGGAACCAGCCGTCGGCCGTCCATTCCATCGGCTCGAGCAAGGTCTGGCGGCCCAGGGTGCGGTAGCCGTTCTCGTAGCCGTGGTAGATCATCCACCAGTCGCCGCCCGGTCCTTCGACGAGGGACGCGTGGCCGCGCGACCACCACGGTTCATTGGTGCCGGTCGTGCGCACGAGCGGGTTGTGCGGGCAGTGCTCCCACGGCCCGTCGATCGACTTCGAGCGGGCCGCGATCACCATATGGCCCGTCACCGGACCGGCCGTGCCGCCCACCGCCGTGATCAGGTAGAAGTAGTCGCCATGGCGCAGCAGCTTCGGGCCTTCCGGCGCGAAGTTCTCCGTGACCCAGTCTTCCGGATAGCGCCACGGTTGATAGGCCGGTTCCACGGTGCCGTCGGTCGCGAGGCCGTCGTCCGTGAGGCGGATGCGGCGGATGCCGTTGACGAACAGGTAGCGCTTGCCGTCTTCGCCCACGACGTGGCCCGGGTCGATGCAGCCCGAGATTTTCAGGTCGACCGGGTCGCTCCACGGCCCCTCGATGCGGTCGGCCCAGATGGCGTAGATCGACCACGCATTGCCGTCCGGCGCGGCCGGGATGTAGATGAAGTAGCGGCCGTCGTGCTTGCACAGGTCGAGCGCCCAGATCGTGCCCAGCGGCTTTTTCAGGGCCGGGCCGACGGGCGCCCAGTTCACGAGATCGGTCGAATGCCAGATCACGATGCCCGGATACGAGAAGAAGGACGAGAAGGTCATGTAATAGTCCTTGCCGTCCTTGAGGATCGTCGGGTCCGGGTGGTCGCCCGCGATGATCGGGTTGACGTACGTGCCGTCGCCGCGGTCGGCCTTGCGCTGCCCTTCGATCCCGCGGCCCCAGCCCGGGAAGGCGGGCGCGCAGGCGGCGGTTCCGGATGCAGCGGCTTGCGCGGGCAGGATGGGGAGCGATGCGGCGCCGGCGCCGGCCAGCAGGGTTTTGAAGGCGTTGCGGCGGGATGGATTGGTCAAGCGGGTCTCCAGGTCTTGTGCGTGATGATCGTCGTCAAGATTATATGAAAACGATTTCATCGACAAGGCCGGCCGGCGCTTGCCGCAGTTGACGCGAAGCCGTTACCGCAGCTCGTGGACGGCGATGCCGCCGAAGCCGTCCCACGCGCCGAATTCCGCTTCCAGGCCGGGCAGCAGGCGCAGCAGGGCGGCCTTGTCCTTGTGGAAGGTGGTGGCGCTGCCGTCGATGTCGCGCGTCGATTGCAGGCGGTACAGCCGGGCATCCTTTGCTGTGAGCGGCTGGCGCAGCAGGGCCAGCACCTGGCGGCCGGCGACGTCCACGGCCAGCAGGTCGCCGGGACCGTCCGCGGCCCGCACGTAGCGGCGCTGGACTTCCGGATCGATGGGCCCCGCTTCGAGCGCGATGCGCACCTGGCGGCCATGGGCGCCGGCCCAGTCGAGGAACGGGATCGCGAAATCGACGATCTGCTCGCGGTCGGTGCGGTAATCCATCACGGCGAGGGCGTCCGCGTGGGGCGCCAGCGCATCCAGCAGCGCCTGGTTCTTGCCCCACCAGAACGGCACGACGAATTCCACGCGCAGCGTCTCGCCGGCCGCCGCTTTCACGGCGCGTGCCATGTCGATATAGGCGGCGTCGCGCCTGGCCGCGGGCAGCACGTCGTCCGGCAGCAGATAGGGCTCCACGTCGAACTGGACGCCGCGCAAGCGGGCTTCCGGAGGCTGCGCGGCGTTGTAGGCCGCACAGGCCTGCACGCGCTTCGCGACGGCCGGGATGGCGTCCGCCAGCACCATGTGCGGGTCGCCGTCGACGCTATGGATGCCGATGCCCTTGGCGCCCGCCTGGCGCACGAACGCGGCCAGCAGGTCGGGCGCGCGCACGGCGGCGCCGTCCTTCAGCGGTACCGTGACGAACAGTTCGCCGATGCCCTGGGCCGCGGCCCAGTCGAGCAGGGCGGGGCCGCCGTCGATCCAGTCGCCGGGGCGCCAGACCCACGTCGAACGGGGTGCCGGTGCGGACGCCGCGGCCGGTTCCAGCGCGAGCGAGTCCACGTCGATGCTCGCCTGCGTCGCGGGGCACAACAGCACGAACTGGCGCCAGCCGGCGCGGTCCAGTCGCGCCGGCAGCACGAAGCGCGCGGCCTTCGCATCCGGCGCGGCGGTGCCCAGGTCGAACGCGTCGTCGCGCGCGCGGCGGACCTCGTCGGCCACTTGCCACGTGAACGATCCGCCCTGCGCCGTGTAGGCGGCGGCCAGCAGCGCGTTCGCGCGCGTCATGAACCACGGCCCGGTGAGGATCACGCCGGCGGCGCGCTGGCCGGGGCGGCAGGTCACTTGCAGGCGGCCGTCCGTCAATGTCGCCTGCACGCGTTCCTCGACGCCGAACGTGCGTGCGCGCATCCGCGCCAGCAGGTTCGCGTGAAGAGGCATCGGCCTAGGACGTTCCGGACCGGCTTTCAGTGACGGCAGTTCGTGCTCGCTGACGGCGAAGCGGCCGTCGGCCACGTTGCCGTGCAGGAGAATGGTGTTCTCCGGGGTCTCGCCGGGCGCGAGCGGGTACACCGTCTCGACCAGCGCGCCGGGCGGCAGCGCCACGCTCGTGCAGCCCGGCCTGCGGGGCTGGTCGTCGACGACGTAGCGCACCTTGCCGTCGGCGGCGCACTGGTGCAGCGTGGCGGCGTGGGCCGGCAGGGCCATGGCGAGCAGGGGGAACAGGAATCGATGGATCATCAGGGACCTTTCGGCGTGCTGGCCTGCCAGTCGCCCTTGCGCTTCATCGTACCCCACGTCGATTCCTTCTGCATGACCCAGCGCCACAGGCCGATCAGGCGCCACATCGTGTTGAGTTGCCGGTAGCCGAGGTTCTCCAGCAGCACGACGGCGGCCAGCGCCAGCAGCTGTTTGCCGCGCGGGTAGATGTGGAAGGACATCTCTTCCAGCAGCAGCCCCGAGGCCGACAGCAGGATGCCGAGGCCGATCGCGACGAACATGAACGTGGTGAACGCTTGCCACGAGATCTCGCCCGTGAGGAACGACCAGGTCATGAAGATGTAGCCGCCCACTTCGACGAGGGGACCAAGCCACTCGAACAGCAGCATGAACGGGAAGGCGAGCCAGCCCGGCACGCCGCCGTTGCGCGAAAACATCAGGCCCCAGTTGGCGTTCAGGCTCTCGGCCAGGCCGCGCTGCCAGCGGATGCGCTGGTTTTTCAGCGTCTTGTAGTCTTCCGGCGCCTCGGTCCAGCACACGGGATCGGGCACGAATTCGACCTTGTACGGCTGGCGCTTCTCGCGCAGCAGGCGGTGCATGCGGACGATCAGTTCCATGTCCTCGCCGATCGTGTCGGGACGGTAGCCGCCCGCCATGATCACGGTGTCCTTGCGGAACACGCCGAACGCGCCGGAGATGATCAGCATGCCGTTCACGGACGACCAGCCGAGCCGCCCGAACAGGAACGCGCGCAGGTATTCCACGACCTGGAACAGCGCCCACACGTTCTTCGGCAGGCCGACCTTCGTGAGGAATCCGCCCGTCACCTCGCAGCCGTTGGCCACGCGGATCGTGCCGCCGGTCGCGACGACGGTCCGGTCGCGCAGGAACGGCTCCGTGACCTTTTCCAGGCTGTCGCGCTGCAGGATCGAGTCGGCGTCCACGCCGCACACGAGCGGGTAGCGCGAGGCGTTGATGCCCGCGTTCAGCGAGTCGGCCTTGCCGCCGTTGTCCTTGTCGATCACGCGCAGGTTCGGGAAGCGCGTGGAGCGGTAGACCTGGCGGATGTCCTTCGTCCTGATCTGGCGGCGGTAGGCTTCGGGGAAGGGCAGCAGGCCGAATTCGCGCTTCAGCACGGCGAGCGTGTCGTCCTTCGAGCCGTCGTTCACGACCAGCACTTCGTATTCGGAATACGTCAGCTGCAGCATCGAGCGCACCGAGGCCGCGATCGTCGCTTCCTCGTTATACGCGGGCACGAGGATGCTGACGGGGGGCTCCAGGCCGGAATAGGCGCGCGGCAAATCGTCGAGCATCTCTTCCTGGCCCTTGCGGTGCAGCATGCGCAGCGACAGCATGTTCAGCACGAGGTAGCCGCCGTTGAGCAGGATGAAGTAGCACAGGACGAACCAGGTGACGAACTGGATGAGCAGGTGGTGCGTCATCATGCGGTCCTTTCGGCGATGACCTGGCCCAGGATGTCGGCGGCGAAGCGGTCGGTGAGCGATGCCCGCAGGGCGTCGAGTTGGGCGCGGCCCAGCCAGGGCAGGTCGACGATGGCCTGCGCGGCGCGGTAGCGCACCCACCACTCGCGGTCGGCCAGCAGGGCGGTGAGGCGGTCGACGTCGGATGCCTCGCCGATGCGGCCCAGCGCCTTGGCGGCCAGCACGCGCACCTGCCAGTCCGCATGCGCGAGCAGGCCGCGCACCTGGTCGCGCAGGCCGGGCGTGGCGACGATGCGCAGCGCGGCCGTCACGAGTTCGAGATCGGCGCTGGCGAGGGCTGCGGACAGCGTGTCCGCCGGCAGGTCGATGCGCAGTGCTTCCGCGATGCGCAGCGCGCGCGGCAAACGCGCCGGCGGCAGCGCCGGCAGCAGGTCCGCCAGCACGCCGGCGACGGGCGCGCTCGCTTCCTTCAGGATGCCGGCCACGTGCGACATCGCCCAGTCGTCGCGTGCGACGAACAGCGGTGTGAGGTAGTCCGCGGCCGCGTGCGGATCGATGCGCACGAGCGCCCACAGCGCGGACAGCGACAGGGTCGGGTCGGGGCTTTCGGCCAGCGTGCGCAGCGTGTCCCACGAGTCGCGGTCGCCCAGGTGGCCCAGGAGAAGCGTCGCGAGCAGGCGTTCCGTGCGCGGGCCGCGCGCGAGCATGGCGCGCGCGTCGCGCTCCACGCCGAGGCGGCGCGCGACGTCGTTCAGGGCGGCGCCCGCTTCGCCACGCAACGAGGCCTGCAGATGGACCCACAGCTTGATGAAGTGCGGACGCTCCGCCTTGCCGAGCGACGGCAGCGTTGCTGGCGTCTCGCCGACGATGGCCGCATTCAGGACGGGACGCCAGCGCGCCAGCGCGCGCGCCGCGCGGCGTTCGCGCCGGCGCAGGGCCATGCGCAGGCGGATGATCTGCGCGCCGAGGAGCAGGGTCAGGAGGAGGGCGCCGATGCCCGTCCAGTACGCCGCCGCCAGGACCGGATCGGCGGGCGCCGTGAACGCGGCCGCCAGCGCGTGGGTGGGAATTTCGCCTCCCGTCGGCAGGATCATGCGGGCGGGTTCACGAAACTGCGAGGAAGCGGCGTAGGCGCGCCAGCAATTCCTGCGGCTGGAACGGCTTGATGATGAAGTCGTTGGCGCCGGCGTCGAGGGCGCGCACGGTGTCGCGCTCCGTGTTCTTGGCGGTCAGCATGAGGACGGGGACGGCTTCCCAGCCGGCCTGCGCGCGGATCAGGCCCACGATCTCGAACCCGTCCACGTACGGCAGCATCACGTCCAGCAGCACGAGGTCCGGCGCCGGCTGCGACACGACGTGCTGGACGGCGGCGCGGCCGTCGGCCACGTGGATGACGCGATAACCCTGGCGCTCGAGCATGAAGCCGAGGACGTGGGCGATGTGGACGTCATCCTCGACGACGAGGACGCTGGGTTGTGCGCTCATGTTGTTGGAGTCGAAAGTTGCTGTAGGGCTTCATTATACCGGGGGCATTTAACATTCGACGCGCGATTGTGGCGGGCGCACGACTACCAACGGCCGCTTTTTTGCGACCCGTTGGCAGTCTGGCACGCAGCCGGTCAGGCCGGCAGGTCGAACAGCAGGAGTTCCGCCGCCTCGGCCTTGTCGAACACGACCCGTTCCTCGCCACCGATCTTGAGCGCATCGCCATCCTTCAGCGGCACGCCGTTGACCGTGACGTCGCCGCGGATCACGTGGACGTAGGCCAGGCGCTCGCTGTCGAGCGCATGTTCGACCTTGTCGCCTTCGTCCAGGATGGCGGCGTAGATCGACGCGTCCTGGTGGATCAGCACGGTGTCCTGGCGGCCATCGCGCGAGGCGACCAGGCGCAGCTTGCCCTTCTTGCTGTCGGTCGAAAAATGCTTTTCCTCGTAGCTGGGCGGGATGCCTTTCGTGTCCGGCTCGATCCAGATTTGCAGGAAGTGCACGGGATCCGTCTTCGACCCGTTGAACTCGCTGTGGCGCACGCCGCTGCCCGCGCTCATGCGCTGCACGTCGCCGTAGTGCAGCACGGAGCCGGTGCCCATGCTGTCCTTGTGTTCCAGCGCGCCGTCCAGCACGTACGAGATGATCTCCATGTCGCGGTGGCCGTGCGTGCCGAAGCCGGCGCCCGGGGCGACGCGGTCTTCGTTGATCACCAGCAGCGGGCCGAAGCCGCTGTGGCGCGGGTCGAAATAATCTGCGAACGAAAAGCTGTGCTTGGACATCAGCCAGCCGTGGTGGCTGGCGCCCCGTTCTTCGCTCCTGCGGACTTCCATCATGATCTGCTCCTTGTGTGTTTGGGTGTCGATGGAAGCCAGTATAGGGACAGCCCGCGCTGTTGAAAAACGAGTTATTTTCCGTTCTTGCATCGAAAAATTCGATGATGGTGCCGGCCCATGCGGTACACTCCGCCCGCCCCGTCTAAAGGAAAGCCATGACCCGCCCGAGCCCCGACGTCGTCGACCTTGCCGAAGCGCTGCGCAGCGCCGTGAGCGCGTTCGTGCGGTCCGTCCGCTACGACACGGACACGCCCCGTTCCGCCGGTTCGGACACGCTGGAACTGCTCGACCGTGGCGGCCCGGCGAACATCGCCGCGCTGGCCCAGGTCCGCAACGTCAAGCACCAGAGCATGCGCCTCGTGACGGCGCAGCTGGAAGAAGACGGTCTCATCGAGCGCACGCCGGACCCGCAGGACGGCCGCAGCGTGCTGTTCGCCGTCACGGCGCAGGGCCGCGAGCGGCTGCGCGCGATGCGCGCCACGCGCGCCGCCCACATCGCGGACACCATCGTCGAGCGGCTGACGCCCGGCGAATGCGCCGAACTGCGCGCGGCCGTCCGCCTGATCGAGCGCCTGGCCGATCCGGCACGCTGAGCTTTTCCCCGGTCAGCCCTGGCGCAGGCCGGCCAGCACGGCCGCCAGCGTGTTCACGCCCCAGTGCTCGGCGTAGCGGCCGTCCTCGACCCGGACGATGTCGATGACGTCGATCGCCACGTCGCGGCCCGTCGCGGCGACGCCCAGCAGCGTGCCCGTGTGGCGGCCGCGGATGGTCTTGCGCGACGTGACCTTCGCGCCTTCCGCCACCTGGTCGTGGATCTCGACCCGCAGGTCCGACAGCGCCGGGCGCAGCACGTGGTCGAACGTTTGCCACATGCTTTCCGGGCCATCCGCCGCGCCGGGCGGCGCCGTGCGGTTGACGAACGACGGCAGCATCAACGCCTCGAAGGCCGCGCGGTCGCCGCGCTCGATGACATCCAGGTTGAAACGGCGTACGACATCCTTCGGGTCTGCATGGGGCATGGGAATTCCTCGGTCACTGTCCGACGGTGGACGCGTCCGATAATATACAGGCTGGACTGTATAGTCAACGCTTCAACGCTTCAACGGATCGAGCAGGCTGCGCAGGTTGTTATGGTCGAGTTCGTACATGAGGGCGAGCAGCTCGCCCAGCTCGCCCTTGGGAAAGCCTTCGCGGGCGAACCAGCCCAGGTAGTGGCCGGGCAGGTCGGCGATCGTGCGGCCCTTGTACTTACCGTAGGGCATTTCGCGGGTGAGGAGGAGGGTGAGGTGTTCGGGTTTCATGGTGGCGCCACTTTAACAAACATGGCGTAGCATGCGGTCAGGAGGACACTCGATGGCAACCGACTTCAACCTCGAACGCTTCGTGGAAGCCCAGGACGGCGTCTACGACGCGGCGCTGGCCGAGCTGCGCGCCGGCCACAAGCGCACTCACTGGATGTGGTTCATCTTTCCGCAGATCGCGGGGCTGGGCCACAGCGCGATGGCGCAGCGCTACGCGATCCGTTCCGCCGACGAAGCCGCGGCCTATCTCTCGCACCCCGTGCTGGGCCCGCGCCTGCGCGCCTGCGCGACGGCCGTCGCGGGCCACGACGACCGCGGCGTCGACGAGATCTTCGGCCACCCGGACAACCTGAAATTCCATTCCTCGATGACCCTGTTTGCCGACGTCGCGCCCCACGAAGCGATCTTCCAGACCTGCCTGGACCAGTTCTTCGATGGCCGTCCCGACCCGGCCACGCTGGAGCGGCTGGGCTGACCGCGCGGACACCGGACGCGTCCGCGACGGCGCCGCCGACGTTGTTGCGTATAATCCGTGGTCAGCTTGTCTACCAACCACACAACAACACACATGGCTTCATCTCCAGACAATATCAGCATGGCGGTGTTCTGCGACTTCGAAAACGTCGCACTCGGCGTGCGCGATGCGAATTACGAGAAGTTCGACATCAAGCCCGTCCTCGAACGCCTGCTGCTCAAAGGCAGCATCGTGGTCAAGAAATCCTATTGCGACTGGGATCGCTACAAGGGCTTCAAGGCGACGATGCATGAAGCGAACTTCGAACTGATCGAAATCCCCCACGTGCGCCAGTCGGGCAAGAATTCCGCCGACATCCGCATGGTCGTGGACGCGCTCGACCTGTGCTACACGAAATCGCACGTGAACACGTTCGTGATCGTCTCCGGCGACTCGGACTTCTCGCCGCTCGTCTCCAAGCTGCGCGAGAATGCGAAACGGGTGATCGGCGTGGGCGTCAAGCAGTCGACGTCGGACCTGCTGGTCGCCAACTGCGACGAATTCATCTTCTACGACGACCTCGTGCGCGAACAGCGCCGCGCCGCCGCCAAGCGCGACGAGCGCAAGGCCCAGCCGCAGCAGGGCCGCCGGCCGTCGGACGAGAACAACCGCAAGCGCGAAGACATGGAAGCGCGCAAGCTGCAGGCGCTGGAGATGGTCGTCGAGACGTTCGACGCGCTCGTCTCGGAACGCGGCGACACCGGCAAGATCTGGGCCTCGCTGCTGAAGGACACGCTGAAGCGCCGCCGTCCGGACTTCTCCGAGACCTATTACGGTTTCCGCACGTTCGGCAACCTGCTGGAAGAGGCGCAGACGCGCGGCCTGTTCGAATTCGGCCGCGACGAAAAATCCGGCACCTATGTCTTCCGCGGCGCCAACGCCCAGGTCGACCTGCAGCCGGTCGATGCCGCGCCGCTGGAGTCGCCCGTCGAGCAGCCGCAGGTGGCGTCCGAGCCGGCTGCCCAGGAAGCCGGCGACGAACTGGCGGCGGAAACCCAGGGCGAGCAGCCGACGGAAATCCCGGCCGCCGCCCGCGAACCGCGCCGCCGCGGCGGCCGCGGACGCAAGGGCCGCGAAGGACAGGCACCCGCGGCCGCGCTGGAAGCGGTGCAGGACGCCGTGCCGGTTTCCGAGGAAGCCGCGATCGCCACCTGGCCCGCGCCGACGCCGGACCTGGCCGAGGCGCCGGAGCCTGTCGTTGCAGCCGAGGAACCCGTCGGCGCCGCCGAAGACGCGCCCGCGCCGGTGAAGGAACGCCGCCGCGCGACGCGCGCGCCGCGCAAGCGCAAGGAAGAGGCCGCCGGCACGGCCGTGACCGCGGAGGCAGTGGCGCAGGAAGACAGCGCCGCGGCGCTGGACGCGCAGGCTGCCGTCGCGGAAGCTGCGCCCGCCGAGTCCGTTGCGGCGGAAGGCGAGGACGAGGAGCAGGGCGCGAAATCGGCCCGCAAGAAGTCGGCCCGCCCGTCGCACAAGGCGCCGTCGCGCAAGCCGGCCGCGCGCGCACCGCGCCGGCCGGCCAAGCCGAAGACGCCGCCGGAGAACGGCTGATACACCGTCATTCCCGCGCACGCGGGAATCCATGCTGAATTTCCGGATTCGAGCGTCGGACAGGCCCGCAAGGCATCCGACGTAGCGATCTCCTGTCGCTCAGCATGGGTTCCCGCTTTCGCGGGAACGACGATTAGCTGCGCGCGTGTCCCATCCGGGCCTGTGCAATAATGACAATAACGCCCCCGCGTCCACTGTCATGCAAAGGCCCACCATGCGCACGCTCACCGGTCTCTTCGCCTGCCTCCTCGCCACCGCCGCGCTGCCGTCCCAGGCCGCCGCACCTTCCGCGGCGCATCCCTTGCTGGGCATCTGGATCCTCGCGATCCCGCAGCTCGGCTGTTCCGAGACGTACCACTTCCGCGGCGACGGCACCACGCTCGTGAAAAGCGCGGACGAAGTGTCGGAAAGCGAATTCACGGTCGCCGAACAGCCCAGCGCCAAGGGGTTTTATAAACTCGACGACAAGATCGTGAAGGACAACGGCAAGCAGGATTGCTCCGGCGAGATCATGAAGCCGGGCACGCGCGCCACCAACTACATCCGCTTCCACCCGTCCGGCGCGCGCTTCGTGATGTGCCGCGACGAGACGATGGAGGCGTGCATCGGGCCGTTCGAGCGGATGCCGGGGCAGGGGATCTAATATCAGGTATATTGCCGGGCGATCAAATAACTTTTTGGATCCCCGATGTCCCCGGCTTTACTTTTCTGCATCCTCATCGCGTATTTC
Organism: Massilia orientalis; assembly: GCF_030411975.2. Classification (NCBI taxonomy): domain Bacteria; kingdom Pseudomonadati; phylum Pseudomonadota; class Betaproteobacteria; order Burkholderiales; family Oxalobacteraceae; genus Massilia; species Massilia orientalis. The sequence continues at coordinate 221,756 of NZ_JASNRB020000009.1, forward strand.
GCCCTGCTGCTCGGCGTCGCCTGGGCCACGGGGCGGGGTGCCAACAACGACAGTTTTTTCATCGGTAACAAGAGCAGCAACTGGATGCTCGTCGCGTTCGGCATGGTCGGCACCACGCTGTCCGGCGCCACCTTCATCAGCGTGCCTGGCGCAGTCGGGGCCGACGGCTTCGGCTATGCGCAAATCCTCATCGGCTACGTGATCGGCTACATCGCGGTCGTCTACCTGCTGCTGCCGCTGTACTACCGTCTCCGGTTGACCTCGATCTACCACTACCTCGACGTGCGCCTCGGCCGGCGCGCCTACCAGAGCGGCGCCGGGTTCTTCATCCTGTCGCGCCTGTTCGGCGCCACGGCGCGGCTGTATCTCGTCGTCGCGGTCCTGCAGACCATCATCCTCGACAGCCTCGGCGTCCCGTTCTGGCTCACGACCTTCGTCATCCTCGGCATGATCCTGCTGTACACGGTCCAGGGCGGGGTGAAGACCATCGTCTGGACCGATACGCTGCAGACGACGTGCATGCTGGCCGGCCTGTTCGCCTGCGTCGCGTTCATGCTGGGCCAGCTCGACCTGACGATCCCCGAGGCGTTGCGGCAGATGCAGGACAGGGGCCTCGCGCGCGTGTTCACGCACGACCCGGACAGCCCCGGCTACTGGCTCAAGCAGATCGTGGCCGGCGTCTTCATCGTGCTGACGATGACGGGCATGGACCAGGAAATGATGCAGAAGACGATCTCCGTGAAGACCCTGCAGGATTCGCAGAAGAACCTCTTGAGCCTCACGGCCGTGCTGGTCGTCGTGCTGTGCGCCTTCCTGTTCCTGGGCGGCCTGCTGTACCTGTACGCGCCCAGCGCCGGCGTGACGGCGACGGGTGACAAGATCTTCCCGGCGGTCGTCATGGGCCACCTGCCCGCCGCGGTGCAGATCATCTTCCTGGTCGCGCTGATCTCGGCGCTGTTTCCCAGTGCCGACGGTGCCATCACGGCGCTGACGTCCACGTTCTGCATCGACATCCTCGGCATCAAGCGCCGCACCGACCTGACGGAACGCCGGCGCGTGCGCCTGCGCCGCCATGTGCACCTCGCGTTCGCCGCGCTGTTCCTGGCCATGGTGCTCGTGTTCAAATGGGTGGACAATCCCAGCATGATCGTCGTCATCCTGAAACTGGCCAGCTATACATACGGACCCTTGCTCGGTCTGTTCGCCTTCGGCATGATGACGACGCGGACGCTGCACGACCGCCTCGTGCCCGTGGTGACCATCGGTGCGCCGATCGTGTGCGCGCTGCTGGAGTATAACCAGCATGCGCTGCTGGGCAGTTACCGCCTCGGCCTCGAATTGCTGATCGTGAACGGCGCCCTCGTATTCGCCGGCCTGTTCGCGATCTCGCGCCGCGCCGAGCCGTCCGCACTGACCGAACCGAAACTCAACTAGCCGGAGCCTCAATGTCATTCAAGCCTTTCTCCTCCCTGCGCCGCGGCATTGGCGCGCTGTGGCGCGGCCTCGACGCCACCCGCCGCTTCGTGCTGAACCTCATCTTCCTGGTCATCCTGATCGCCTTCTTCTGGGCCCTGTTCGGCGGCGGCCTCAAGCCGCTGGCGCCCAAGACGGCACTCGTGCTGGACCTGAAGGGCGAACTGGTCGAGGAACGCGCGGGCAGCGTGCGCGATTCCGTCGTCGCCGGCCTGGCGGGCAACGGCCGCCGCCTCGTGCGCCTGCCGGACGTGCTGAAGGCGCTGGACGGCGCCGCGAAGGACAGAAACGTGAGCGAAGTCCTCGTGCTTCTGGACGAGCTGGATGGCGGCGGCCTTGCCTCCGTGCGCGAGATCGGCGCGGGCATCGAGCGCGTGAAGGCGGCCGGCAAGCGCGTCGTCGTCTGGGGCGGCAACTTCGACCAGAAGCGCTACCTGATCGCCGCGCACGCCAGCGAGATCTATCTGCATCCGATGGGCATGGTGCTGATCGAAGGTTTCGGCCGCCACCGCAATTACTACCGCGACGCGCTGGACAAGGTCGGCGTCACCGTCAACCTGATGAAGGTCGGCACGTATAAAAGCTTCGCGGAGCCGTTCATCGGCAACGGCCCGTCGCAGGCCGCGCAGGAGGCGGACGCGTTCCTGTACAACGGGCTGTGGACCGCGTACACGGCCGAAGTCGAGAAGGCGCGCAAGCTGCCGGCGGGGGCGATCGCGAAAGGCATCGACGAGTTGCCGCAGCGCCTGCAGGCGGCCAACGGCAACGCGGCCAAGGTGGCGCTGGACTGGAAGCTGATCGACGGCGTCAAGACCCGCGACGAAGTGCGCGACATGTTCATCAAGCGCGGTGCGTACGACGACCGCATCAAGAGCTTCCGCCAGGTGAGCTTCGGCGACTACATGGCGCGCAATCCGGAGAAGCCGTTCGGCGACGCGGTCGCCGTGGTCGTCGCGGCCGGCGACATCACGGAAGGCACGGGCGGCCCCGGCATGGTCGGCGGCATCTCGACGGCGAACCTGATCCGCAGCGTGCGCGAGGATTCGTCGGTGAAGGCCGTCGTCCTGCGCGTCAATTCGCCGGGCGGCAGCGCCTACGGTTCGGAACTGATCCGGCGCGAGCTGGAACTGACGCGCGCGGCCGGCAAGCCCGTCGTCGTGTCGATGGGCGACGTGGCCGCGTCGGGCGGCTACTGGATCTCGATGGCGGCCGACGAAGTCATCGCCGACCCGTCCACCGTCACCGGTTCGATCGGCGTGTTCGCCATCCTCCCGACCGCGGACAAGGTCGTCGACAAACTCGGCATCCACACGGCCGGCGTGACGACCACGTGGCTCGCGGACGCCTACAATCCGCTGCGCCCCCTCGATCCGCGCTTCGGCCAGCTGATCCAGTCGAGCATCAACCACGTGTACGACGAGTTCACGACCAAGGCCGCCATCGCGCGCAAGACGACGCCGGCCAAGATCGACGAAGTGGGCCAGGGCCGCGTGTGGACGGGCACGCAGGCCAAGGAACGCGGCCTCGTCGACCGCCTGGGCAGCTACGGTGACGCGCTGCGCTCGGCGGCGAAGCGCGCCAGGCTGGGCGACGATTTCCGCGTCATGTATGCCGAGCAGCCGACCACGCTGGCCGAGCGCGTGCTCGAGCGCATGGGCCTGTCGAATGCGCAGATCCTGAACGTGCAAGTGAAGCTGGGCCTGCTGCCGGTCGACCTCGGCGCGGCCGCGCTGGGCGGCAACGCGACGGCGGGCATCACCAGGGACCTCGGCTGGCTGTCGGCCGTCGCGGACCGCAAACAGCCGTTCGCGGCCGTCACGCACTGCCTGTGCGGGGTGCCCTGAACCTTTCCGGAGCGTTAATCTTTGTAACAGCATGTAGTCGGGCAACCCTACACGGCAAAACGGGGGCGGGAATCTTCCCGCGCCCGTTTTGTTTCGATCTCCCCGCATGTAGGCGGCTTTGGTGTAAAGCCATGTAAAGATGCAACTATCCACGCCCGGGCACGTCGCCCGCTCACCAGGCTGAACGATTGGCTGTCCGTACGTTACGAAACATAAAGTCCCTCTTGGGCGTGCTACATTCAAGGGAACTTTTATTGTGCTTTTGAACACTCGGCCACCAGGGATCAGCATGGATTCGACCGTCACACCCGACAAGAATAAAACCCCGACCCAACCCAAGCGCTCGCGCCGCACCCGCATCATCGGGATCCTCATCGCCATCGTCGCGATGGGCGGCCTGGGCTGGCTCGCCTGGCACCTCGTGCACCAGCAGCCGCAGGGCGCGCCCGGCGGCGCGGGGAGGCAGGGCGCGGGCGGACCAGGGGCGGGCCGCGGTGGTCCGGGCGGCGGGCGCGGCATGCCGGCAACGACGGTCGGCGTCGGCAAGGCCGAGCATGCCGACATCCCGATCGTGCTGGACGCCCTCGGCACAGTGACCCCGGCCGCCGTCGCGACCGTGCGGCCGCAGGTCGGTGGTGTGCTGCAGAAAATCCTGTTCACGGAAGGCCAGCTCGTCAAGCAGGGCCAGGTGCTGGCGACCATCGACCCGCGCCCGTCCCAGATGGCGCTGCTGCAGGCGACGGGCCAGCGCCAGCGCGACGAGGCCCAGCTCGAATCGGCCAAGGTCCTGCTGTCCCGCTACCAGACCCTGCTCCAGCAGGACTCGATCGCGCGCCAGGACGTCGACACGCAGGCGGCCCTCGTGAAACAGCTGCAGGGCGCCGTCACGACCGACAAGGCGGCCGAAGGCATCGCCCAGATCAACCTCGGCTACACGCAGGTGCGCGCGCCGATCGCCGGACGCGTGGGCCTGCGTACGGTGGACATCGGCAACCTGGTGGCCAGCAGCGATGCGAACGGCATCGCCGTCATCACCCAGCAATCGCCGATCGACGTCGAATTCGCCGTGCCGCAGGACCACCTGCCCGCGATCCAGGCGCGCATCAACGCGAACGCCACGCTGCCCGCGACGGCGCTGGACCGCACCCGCACGCGCGAGCTGGCGCAGGGCCGCTTCATGGCGCTGGACAACCAGGTCGACACCTCGACCGGCACCGTCAAGGCCAAGGCCCGCTTCGGCAACGAGGCTTCCAAGCTGTTCCCCAACCAGTTCGTGAACGTCCGTCTGCAGGTGAACGTCATCAAGAACGCGATCACGGTGCCGGTGACGGCATTGCGCCACGGCGCCAACGGCGACTACGTCTACGTGCTGGATCCGCAGACCCGCACGGTGAAGCTGACGAACGTGAAGCGGGGCGAGGAGGATGCCGAGCGCGTCGAGATCACGAGCGGCCTGAAAGGCGGCGAGACCGTCATCACGGAAGGCGCCGACCGCCTGAAGGATGGCGCGAAGGTGACGCTGCCGGGCGAGCATCCGGCGCGCGGTGCCGGTGTTCAGGGCCGCCAAGGGGCGCAGGACGGCGCGCAGCAGGGCCAGCACCGGCGCCGCCAGCAGCAGGAAGGGGCGGCACAATGATGTCGTTCGCAGTCGCCGAGGCCCGCGCCACCAGCATGTCGTTCCCGCGCAGGCGGGAATCCAAGTACTGCCCGCACCGCGTCGGCTCGAAAAACTTAGGCCCCGGCCTGCGCCGGGGCGACGGTCTCGCGTGTGACGGAGATGGTCGATGAGCCCATCCGCACCGTTCATCCGCCGCCCCGTCGCCACGTCGCTGCTGATGCTGGCGATCGTGCTGGCGGGCCTCGTCGGCTATAAATTCCTGCCGCTGTCCGCGCTGCCGCAGGTCGACTTCCCGACGATCCAGGTGCAGACGCTGTACCCGGGCGCGAGTCCGGAAGTGATGGCGCGCACCGTGACGGCGCCGCTGGAACGCCAGTTCGGCCAGATGTCGGGCCTGGCGCGCATGAGTTCCAACAGCGCGGCCGGCGTCTCCGTGATCACCCTGCAGTTCACGCTTGGGCAGACGCTCGACGTGGCCGAGCAGGAAGTGCAGGCCGCGATCAATGCCGGCGGCTCGCTGCTGCCGACCGACCTGCCGGCGCCGCCCGTCTACGCCAAGGTCAACCCGGCCGACGCGCCCGTGCTGACGCTCGCCATCACGTCCGATTCGATGCCGCTGACGGAGGTGCAGAACCTCGTCAACACGCGTCTCGCGCTGAAGATCAGCCAGGTGACGGGCGTGGGCCTCGTCACCCTGCAGGGCGGCCAGCGTCCGGCCGTGCGCATCCAGGCCAACACCGAGGCGCTCGCCGCCAACGGCCTCGGTCTGGACACGCTGCGCACCGCGATCACGAACGCCAACGCCAACAGCGCCAAGGGCAGCTTCGACGGCCCGCTGCGCGCCTACACCATCAACGCCAACGACCAGCTGGTGACGGTGCCCGACTACACGAATTTGATCGTCGCGTACAAGAACGGCGCCCCCGTGCGCCTGGGCGACGTGGCGAAGGTCGTCGACAGCGCGGAAAACGTCAAGCTGGGCGCGTGGGCGAACATGAAGCCGGCGATCATCCTGAACGTGCAGCGCCAGCCGGGCGCCAACGTGATCGCCACCGTGGACGCCATCAAGCAGCGCCTGCCCGAGCTGCAGGCCAGCCTGCCGCAGAGCATCCACATGGACGTGCTGTCGGACCGCACGAACGGCATCCGCGCTTCCGTCGAACACGTGCAGATCGAGCTCGTGCTGGCCGTCGTCCTCGTCGTGCTCGTGATCTTCGCGTTCCTGCACAGCATCCGCGCCACCGTGATCGCGAGCCTCGCGGTGCCGATCTCGCTCGTCGGCACGTTCGGCATCATGTACCTGCTCGGGTACAGCCTGAACAACCTGTCGCTGATGGCGCTGACGATCGCAACGGGCTTCGTCGTCGACGATGCCATCGTCATGATCGAGAACATCTCGCGCTACATCGAGGAAGGCGAGAAGCCGATGGACGCCGCGCTGAAGGGCGCCACGCAGATCGGCTTCACCATCATTTCGCTGACCGTGTCGCTGATCGCCGTGCTGATCCCGCTGCTGTTCATGGGCGACGTCGTGGGCCGGCTGTTCCGCGAATTCGCCGTGTCGCTCGCCATCACGATCCTGATCTCGGCCGTCGTGTCGCTGACGCTCGTGCCGATGATGTCGGCCCGCTGGCTAACGCAGCACGACAAGTCGCACAGGTCGGGCTTCGAGCGTCAGTTCCAGTCGTTCTTCGACTGGACCGTCGGCCACTACGACCGCGGCCTGAACTGGGTCCTTGCGCGCCAGGGCCTGACCCTGCTCGTCGCGTTGGGCACGCTCGTGCTGACGGCGATCCTGTGGACGTTCATCCCGAAAAGCCTGTTCCCCACGCAGGACACGGGCCAGCTGCAGGCGCGCGTGGAAGCGCGCCAGGCGATCTCGTACAGTTCGATGGCCGAGATGCAGCAGGCCGCCGCGCGCGAGATCCTGGCCGACCCGGACGTCGAATCGCTCGCGTCGACCGTGGGCGTGGATGCCGCCAACAACACGATGCTCCACACGGGCACCATGCTGATCAACCTGAAGGCGAAGCACGACGACCAGCAGGATGTCATGAACCGCCTGCGCCGCCGCGTGGCGCAGAACGTGGCCGGCGTCACGCTGTACCTGCAGCCGACCCAGGACCTCACCATCGACGCCGAGACGGGACCGACCCAGTACCGCCTGTCGATCGAGGGCGCGGACACGAAGACGGTGACGGAGTGGGCGAAGAAGATGGTCGACGCGATGGCGCGCCGCAAGGAGCTGGCGAACGTCGTCACGGACGCGGGCGCCACCGGCGCGGCCGCCTACGTCAACATCGATCGCGACAGCGCGTCGCGCCTGTCCGTGACGGCGTCGAACGTCGACGACGCGTTGTACAGCGCGTTCGGCCAGCGCATCGTGTCGACCATCTTCACGGAGACGAACCAGTACCGCGTGATCCTGGAAGCGCAGCAGGACGACAAGATGTCGCTCGACGCGCTGTCGGACCTGCAGCTGCGCACGGGCTCCGGTGCGCCGACGCCGCTGTCCGCGATCGCCTCCATCACGGAGCAGGCCGCGCCGCTGCAGATCACGCACGTGGCGCAATACCCGGCGACGACCATCGGTTTCGACACCGCGTCCGGCATCAAGCTGGGCACCGCCGTCGTCGCGATCAAGGAAGTCGCGCAGGAGATCGGCCTGCCGGGCTCCGTGACCATGACGTTCCTCGGCGCGTCCGGCGCGTACCAGGCGTCGCTGTCGAACCAGCTGTGGCTGATCCTCGCGGCCGTCGTCTGCGTGTACATCGTGCTGGGGGTGCTGTACGAGAGCTACATCCACCCGCTGACCATCCTGTCGACCCTGCCGTCGGCCGGCGTCGGCGCGCTGCTGGCGCTGGGGATCACGGGACAGGGCCTCGGCGTCATCGGCATCATCGGCATCATCCTCCTGATCGGCATCGTGAAGAAGAACGCGATCATGATGATCGACTTCGCCATCGAGGCCGAGCGCGACGAGGGCAAGGACCCGCGGACGGCGATCCACCAGGCCGCGATGCTGCGCTTCCGTCCGATCATCATGACGACGCTGGCGGCGTTGTTCGCCGCCATCCCGCTGATGCTCGGCTGGGGCGAGGGCGCCGAGCTGCGCCGGCCGCTGGGCCTCGCGATCTTCGGCGGCCTGATCGTCAGCCAGCTGCTCACGCTGTTCACGACGCCCGTCATCTACCTCGCGTTCGACCGCCTCGCGCGGCGCTGGAGCGGCGCGGAACCCGCCAAACCCGGCGGCGCGGTGAAACCCGGCGGAGCGGGCGCATGAGTCTCTCGCAGCCGTTCATCAAGCGGCCCATCGCGACGGTGCTGCTGACCATCGGCATCGCGCTGGCGGGCATCGGCGCGTTCTTCGTGCTCCCCGTGTCGCCGCTGCCGCAGGTCGACTTCCCGGCGATCTCCGTGTCGGCCAACCTGCCGGGCGGCAGTCCGGACACGATGGCGACGTCGGTCGCCACGCCGCTGGAACGACGGCTGGGCGTGATCGCGGGCGTCAACGAGATGACGTCCAGCAGCGGCAACGGCTCCACCCGCATCAACCTGCAGTTCGACCTGACGCGCCAGATCGATTCCGCCGCGCGCGAAGTGCAGGCCGCGATCAACGCGGCGCGCGCCGACCTGCCGGCCACCCTGCGCAGCAATCCGACGTACCGCAAGGCCAATCCGTCCGACGCGCCCGTGATCATCCTGGCGCTGACGTCGAAGACGCGTTCGCCCGGCCAGATCTACGACGACGTGTCGAACGTCGTGCAGCAAAAGCTCGCGCAGGTAAAGGGCGTGGGCGACGTGGAGATCGGCGGCGGCTCGCTGCCGGCCGTGCGCGTCGACCTGAACCCGTACCAGCTGAACCAGTACGGCCTGTCGACCGAGGACGTGCGCGCCGCCATCCAGGCGACGAATGCCAACCGGCCGAAGGGCGCGCTGGAAGGGCAGGGCATGCGCCTGCAGATCTATTCGCAGGCGAACACGCCGACCAATGGCCGCACGGCGGCCGACTACAAGGGCCTCGTCGTCGCATGGCGCAACGGTTCCGCCATCCGCCTGCAGGACGTCGCCACGGTCTGGGACGGTGTCGAGAACATCAACACGCTGGGCCTGTTCAACGGCCAGCCCGCCGTGATCGTGCTGGTGACGAGCCAGCCGGGCGCCAACGTCATCGAGACCGTGGACGGCGTGCGCGCGCTGCTGCCGCAGCTGCAGGCCCAGTTGCCGCAGGACGTGCGCATGCAGGTCGCGTCGGACCGCACCAATTCCATCCGCGCGTCGCTGCACGAGATCGAGATGACGTTGATGATCTCGATCCTGCTCGTCGTGCTCGTGGTCTCCGTGTTCCTGCGCAGCGTGCGCGCGACCGTCGTGCCGGCCGTGGCGACCGTCGTCTCGCTGCTGGGCACCTTCGGCGTGATGTACCTGCTGGGCTTCTCCCTGAACAACCTGTCGCTGATGGCGCTCACGGTGGCGACGGGATTCGTCGTCGACGACGCCATCGTCGTGCTGGAAAACACGAGCCGCCACGTCGAGCAGGGCATGGACCGCATGAAGGCGGCGCTGCTGGGCGCGCAGGAAGTGGGCTTCACGGTGCTGTCCATCAGCCTGTCGCTCGTGGCCGTGTTCATCCCGCTGCTGTTCATGGGCGGCCAGGTGGGCCGGCTGTTCCGCGAATTCGCCGTCACGCTGTCGGCCGCCGTGATGATCTCGCTCGTGATCTCGCTGACGACGACGCCGATGCTGTGCGCGATGCTGCTGAAACCGGGCCAGGCGCTGCACGACCACGTGGGCCGCAAGCAGGGCCGCCTCGCGCGCTGGGCCGAGCGGGCCTTCGACGGCGTGCTGAAGTCGTACGAGCACGCGCTCGACTGGGCGCTCGACATGAAGCCGCTCGTGATGCTGATCCTCGTGTTCGTCGTCGGCCTGAACGTGTATCTGTTCTCGGCCGCGCCGAAAGGCTTTTTCCCGCAGCAGGACACGGGCCAGGTCAACGGCGGCCTGCGCGCGGACCAGAGCATCTCGTTCCAGGCCATGCAGGGCAAGCTGCGCCAGCTCGTGAACATCATCAAGAGCGATCCGGCCGTCGACACCGTCGTCGGCTTCACGGGCGGCTCGCGCGCGGGCGGCGGCTTCATGTTCCTGAATCTGAAACCCGTCGACGAACGCGCCAAGGGCGAGAGCGGCCAGGCCGTGATCGCGCGCCTGCGGCCGAAGCTCGCGCAGGTGACGGGCGTGCAGCTGTTCCTGAACCCCGTGCAGGACCTGCGCATGGGCGGGCGCCAGTCGAACTCCACGTACCAGTACACCTTGAAAAGCGACAACCGCGCCGACCTGAAAACGTGGGCGACGAAGCTGGCGGACGCGATGAAGGGGCAGAAGGCGCTGACCGACGTCGACACCGACCAGGCGGACAACGGCGTCGAGACCTATGTCGACATCGACAAGCAGACGGCCGCGCGCCTCGGCATCAGCGCAAAGGACATCGACAACGCGCTGTACGACGCGTTCGGCCAGCGCCAGGTCGCCAACATCTACGACGAGTTGAACCAGTACCACGTGATCATGGGCGTCGCGCAGCAGTATGCGCGCTCGCCGGCCGCGCTGGACGACGTGTATGTGCCGGCGAAGAACGCGCCCACGGCCGCCGCCGGCACGCCCGCCGCGCCCGCGAACCTGACGGCCGCGCGCGATCCGTCCGGCGGCGCGGCGCTGTCGTCGTCCGCCACCACGATGGTGCCGCTGTCCGCCATCGCCCACTTCGCGGAGCGCTCGACGCCGAGCTCAGTCAACCACCAGGACGGCGAGCTGGCGACGACGATCTCGTTCAACCTCGCGCAGGGTTTTTCGCTGTCGGAAGCGCAGCAGGCGGTCAAGCAGGCGGAGGCCGATATCGGCATGCCGACCAATGTGCGCGGCAGCTTCCAGGGCCAGGCCAAGCAGGCGCAGGAATCGAGCCAGCAGCAGCCGCTGCTGATCCTCGCCGCCATCGTCGTCATCTACATCGTCCTCGGCATCCTGTACGAAAGCCTCGTGCATCCGATCACGGTGCTGTCGACGTTGCCGTCGGCCGGCGTGGGCGCCGTGCTGGCGCTGCTGCTGTTCCACATGGAGTTTTCCATCATCGCGCTGATCGGCGTGTTCCTCCTGATCGGCATCGTGAAGAAGAATGCGATCCTGATCATCGACTTCGCGCTGGAAGCGGAGCGCGCGCGCGGCCTGTCGGCCACGGAGGCCGTGCGCGAGGCGTGCCTGCTGCGCTTCCGCCCGATCCTGATGACGACCCTGGCGGCGGCGCTGGGCGCGCTGCCGCTGGCGATCGGCTTCGGCGAGGGCTCCGAGCTGCGCCAGCCGCTGGGCATCGCCATCATCGGCGGCCTGGTCGCGAGTCAGCTCCTGACGCTGCTGACCACGCCCGTCGTCTACGTCTACCTCGACAAGCTCCGCCGCCGCAACGCGGACGAGCATCACCTGGTCCGCCATCCGCTGGAGGACCAGCCCACGACTTCCCAGCCATGAACCGAACCATGCCAATTGCCACGACCATTCGTCCGCTGATCTCCGCGTTGCTCGCCGCCGCCGTGCTGTCCGGCTGCGCGCTCGCGCCCACGTACGAGCGCCCGGCGACGCCGCAGCCGGCCGCGTTCAAGGAACTGCAAGACTCGGCGTCTGCCGGATGGGCGCCCGCCGCACCGGCAGATACGCTCGACCGCGGTCCATGGTGGACCCTGTTCAACGACCCCGTGCTCGATGGCCTCGCGCGCCAGGTCGAGGTCAGCAACCAGAACGTGGCGGCGGCCGTCGCCGCGTACAGCCAGGCGCGCGCGCTCGTCGCGCAGCAGCGCGCGGCGCTGTTCCCGACCGTGACGCTGACCGGCGGCGCGAACCGGAACGGCAACGGCGGTGGCAACGACAACAACAATGGCCGCACGTCGAACAGCTTCCGCCTGAACATCGGATCGAGCTGGGAGCCGGACGTGTGGGGGCGCCTGCGCGCGGGCATCTCCGCGGCGCAGGCCAATGCCCAGGCCAGCGCGGCCGACCTCGCGTCGGCACGCCTGTCCGCGCAGGGCGAACTGGCGGCCGACTATTTTTCGCTGCGCTCCGTCGACGCCCAGCGCGCGCTGCTGGCCACGACCATCGAAGGCTACCAGCGCGTGCTGAAGATCACGCAGAACCGCTTCGACGTGGGCATCGTGCCCCACTCGGACGTCTACCAGGCCCAGACCCAGCTCGCCAGCGCGCAGAGCGACGACCTCACGTTGGCCCGCCAGCGCGCGCAGCTGGAGCACGCGATCGCGGTCCTCGTCGGTAAGGCGCCGGCCGACTTCGCGCTGGCGCCGGCGCCGTGGACAGTGACGGTGCCGGACGTGCCGGTTGGCGTGCCGTCCACGCTGCTGGAGCGCCGGCCCGACATCGCCGCGTCCGAACGCGCGGTGGCCGCGGCCAATGCGCAGATCGGACTCGTGCGCGCCGCCTACTTCCCGCAGATCGGCCTCACGGCGTCGTACGGCCCGTCCGCCAGCGCCATCGGCGACCTGTTCAAGGCATCGAGCATGGCGTGGGCACTGGGCCTGTCGGCCACCGAGACGATCTTCAACGGCGGCGCCAACCGCGCGGCGGTGCAGGGCGCCGACGCGGCGCGCGAGCAGGCCGTCGCGCGCTACCGCCAGACGGTGCTGGACGCCTTCGCCGACGTCGAGGACCAGTTGAACGCCACGCGCGTGCTGGCGCAGCAGCAGGAGCTGCAGCGCCAGGCATCGGCGGCGGCGGACAAGGTCGAGGAGCAGGTGCTGAACCGCTACAAGGCCGGCCAGGTGAGTTATTCGGAAGTGGTGCAGGCCCAGGTGACGGCCCTGAACGCGCGCCGCGCGCTCGTGCAGACGCAGGGTAACCGGCAGACGACGGCCGTGGCGCTGATCCAGTCGCTGGGCGGCGGCTGGCACGCGGACCAGCTCACCGCGCAGGAGTAACACCATGCCCGCATGGAGCGCGCTGTACCTCGCCGGCGACGTCGCGCTGTCGGCCTGGATGCTGCGTCGGGACTTCCGCCGCCGCGGCCGCGCGGCCGTCGTCGCGACGGCCGAACTGCTGGGCAGCGTGAGCCTCGCGCTGCCGGCGCTCGCCTACCTCGACATGGATTTCGCGGCGCTGCTGAACGATGCGGCGCTGTGGTCGTTGTTCGCGCTCGGGATGGTGGCGCTGGCAAGCTTCGGCTGGCGCGACATCCGCGCGAGCCTGCATGATCCGCGCACGGCCTGGCTGCCGCCGCGCCGACGCTGGCTCATCACGGCGCTGGGCCCCGGCATGATGCTCGCAGCCGCGTTGCCGGAGGTATGGTGGGGCGGACTGGCTTTGGCCAAATAAAACCGGGGTCAGAGCCCGAATTTTGGCAACAGCCTCAAAGACATTTCCAAAAATCGGGCTCTGACCCCGGTGTTAACGCTGTTCTCGGCCCCATTTCTGGGCCAGCACCGCGCAGACCATCAGCTGGATCTGGTGGAACAGCATCACGGGCAGGATGACCATGCCCAGCGCGCTCGGCGCGAACAGCACCTTGGCCATCGGCACGCCGCTCGCGAGACTCTTTTTGGAGCCGCAGAACACGATGGTGATCTCGTCCTCGCGGCTGAAGCCCAGGCGCCGGCTCGTCCACGTGGCGAGGCCCAGCGCGATCGCCAGCATCACGCAGCTGATGACGACGAGCGCAACGAGCGATTCCCCCGACAGCTTGTGCCACAGGCCTTCGTTGACGGATTCGGAAAACGCCGTGTAGACGACCAGCAGGATCGAGCCCTGGTCGACGATCTTCAGCATCGGCTTGTGGCTGTCCACCCATTTGCCGATCCACGGACGCAGGACTTGCCCGGCCAGGAAAGGCAGCAGAAGCTGCTCGACGATGGTGATCACGGCGTCCAGCGACGAGCCGCCCGCCGCGCCCTGCACGATGAGGGTCGACACGAGCAGCGGCGTGACGAAGATGCCGACGAAATTCGACGCCGACGCGCTGCACACGGCCGCCGCCACGTTCCCGCGCGCCATCGACGTGAACGCGATCGACGACTGCACGGTGGAGGGCAGGGTGCACAGGAACAGGATGCCCACGTACAGCTCGGGCGTGACGACGTTGCCCGCCAGCGGCTTCAGGGCGAGACCCAGCAGCGGGAACATGACGAAGGTCGACGCGAGCACCAGCAGGTGCAGGCGCCAGTGCGTCATGCCGGCGACGATCGCTTCGCGCGACAGCTTCGCGCCGTGCAGGAAGAACAACAGGCCGATGGCGACGGTGGTGACCTTGCCGAGGACGACGGCCGTCTCGCCCGCGCACGGCAGCACGCTCGCGAGGGCGACGGTGCACAGCAGCAGGATGGTGAAGGTGTCGATCGACAGGCGGCGGAGGAGGGCGGAAACGGGTGCGAGGAGACTGGGCATGGTGATGGTCGGCGAGAAGCTCCGGACGGCGCCGGACCCGCCATTCTATCTGCATCTGCTGGCCTCCGCTCAAGCGCGTGATTCTTTGCGTGGCAAGCATTCCACGCCGTTGACCCGCCGCGTGCAGCCCGTCAATACTGATGTGCAAACCCGGGTGCGTACATATTTGACAATCGGGACCGACGTCCCGACAAACCGACAAACAGGAGACAGACGATGCACATGTATATGCGCAGGACCGCGTTCGCCTCGACGTTATGCTTGCTGGCCGCCGGCTGCGGCGACGCCGGCAACACCGCCACCGCCGGCGCCACCCGCACGCTGGCGACCGTCGCCACGGCATCCGCGTTCGGCCTCACCCAGGATGCCAGTTTCTACACGATCGACACCGGCGCGGGCCTCGTGTTCAAGGTGCTGCGCCTGGACAACGGCGTCAGCACGCAGTCGGCCGGCGACCTCGCGTCGCTGGTCTACAACGGCGTCGAGTACCAGGACCAGGGCCGCGGCACGCAGGTCAATTCCGGCTTCGACTACCTGTACAAGGGCATCTCCGCGGTGGACGTGAACGCGGAGACGATCGGCAGCGACGTCGTCAAGGTGACCGTGCGGGCGGGCGGCCTCACGCACTACTACATCGCGCGCCGCGGCGAGGCGAAGATCTACATGGGGACGTATTTCACGAGCGAGCCCGATACGCTGAACCTCGCGCGCTTCATCGTGCGCGTGCCGATCGCGCGGCTGCCCAACGGCCCGGCGCCGTCCGACCTGCGCGGCACCAGCGGGGCGATCGAAGCGAGCGACGTCTTCGGCATGCCGAACGGCGAAACGCGCTCCAAGCACTACTCGAACATGCGCCTGAAGGACTGGCAGTTCATCGGCGCGACGGGGACCAATGTCGGCCTGTGGATCGTCCGCGACGACAACGAGGGCAATTCGGGCGGCCCGTTCTACCGCAGCCTGCTGAACCAGGCCACGGCGACGAACCAGGAGATCACCTACATCATCAACTACGGCGAGGGCCAGACGGAGCCGCTGCGCACGAAGATCCTCAACACGTACACGATGGTGTTCAACGACGGTTCCGCACCGGCACCGGTGGACACGTCCTGGCTCGGCGCCCTCGGCCTCACGGGCTGGGTGGGACCGGAAGCACGCGGTGCGGTGAGCGGGGCCGCCATCACGGGCCGCGATCCGCGCTTCGCCTACACGGTCGGCTTCGCGAATGCGACGGCCCAGTACTGGACGGCGGCCGACGCCACGGACGGCCATTTCGCCAGCACCGGCATGATCCCCGGGACCTATACGATGAAGGTCTACAAGAACGAGCTCGCGGTCGACACGCGCACGGTGACGGTCGGCGCAGGCGCCACGACGGACGCGGGCACCGTCGCCGTGACGGGCGATCCGGGCAGCGCGGCCGCGCTCTGGCGCATCGGCGAGTGGGACGGCACGCCGGCGGAATTCATCAACGGCGGCAAGGTCGCGACGATGCACCCGTCCGACGTGCGCATGGCGTCGTGGACGCCGGGCGATTACGTGGTCGGCACGTCGACCCCGGCGACCGGCTTCCCCGCGTATCAGTGGAAGGACGTGAACGGCACGCTGACCGTGCGCTTCAACCTGCGCGCGAGCCAGATCGTGCCGCTGCGGCTGCGCGTCGGCATCACGGACGCCTTCGCGGGCGGACGGCCCAAGGCGCAGGTGAACGGCTGGGTGTCGGCGAATCCGCCCGCATCCACGCAGCCGTCGTCGCGCACGCTGACGGTCGGCACCTACCGCGGCAACAACACGATGTATACGTTCGACATCCCCGCCACCGAACTGGTCGTGGGCCAGAACGTGCTGACGCTGACGGCGATCAGCGGCTCCAGCGGCATCCGCTTCCTGAGCCCCGGCTACAGCTACGACGCGCTCGACCTGATTCCCACGCCATGATGGAGACGACCATGCATGTCAAGAACCGCCTGCTGTGCGCAGCCGCGCTAACCCTGGTCGCGCAATGGGCGGGCGCCGCCGTGCTGCAGACCCTCGGTGCCGGCACGGCCGTCGGCACCGTCACCAACGCGGCGCACTTCGACCTGAACACGGCGCTCGCCAACGACTGGATCGAGGACGGCCTGCTGTTCCACGCAAGCGGCTACGGCGCCAACAACGGCTGCGGCTATGCCGGCGTGGACTGCTACGACGCGGTGTCCGACCTGAGCCCCGCGTTCTCCGGCAACTACCTCGCCACGTCCGGCACGAACGCGTACATCAGCGTGCGCCGCGCGGACGGCGCAGATATCTACCGGATCGAGTTCGCGGCCGGCAGCGGCTACCAGTCCCTGAACGGCTACTGGGCCACGTATGCGGATGGCCAGCGCACCGGCAGCGGCAACTTCAGCTCTCCGCGCGGCGCGATCCTGGGACTCGTCGACGGGAACGGCTTCGACGAGGTGCGCTACTTCGCCTTCTCGACCGCAAACCGGCAGGCGGGCTACAGCGCGCCCGCGCTGGACGAGGTGCGCGTCGGCCTGCCGGAACCGGCGTCGCCGGCGTTGTGCGCGGCCGCGCTGGCGGGGATGGCGGCGGCGCTGCGGCGACGCAAACGTAAATACGCCTGATCGGTGGAATTACGGGATGTGGCGTCCGCGCGACGCCGTTATGGGGGCTGTACATACTCTCCCTGGGCGAATCGTGACAATTTTGTTTCCGAAACAAGACGGCTAGACGATATACTCGTGTTTGCTTTTTTTCGCGAGGTTTGTCTTGTTCAAATCCGTCGTCCTTCCCGTCGCCCTGCTGGGGGCGAGCGCCGGTGCGCTCGCCGACGAGGGCCAGTGGCAGCCGCACCAGCTGCCGCAGCTGAAATCCGAGCTGAAACGCATCGGCATCACGATTCCGGCCGAGCGGCTCGCCGACCTGTCGAAACACCCGATGAGCGCCATCGTGGCGACGCCGGGCTGCTCGGCGTCGTTCGTGTCGCCGGACGGTCTCGTCGTCACGAATCACCACTGCGGCTACGGCGCGATCCAGCGCAACTCGACCCCGGATCACAATTACATCGCCAACGGCTTCCTCGCGAAGACGCGCGCGGAAGAATTGCCGGGCGGTCCGAACACGGTCGTCTACGTGACGGAGAAGGTCGAGAACGTGACGGATCGCGTCCTGAAGGGCCTCGGTGCCGGCATGTCGGGCAAGGAGCGCCACGAGCAGGTCGGGGCGCGCATCAAGGCGCTGATCGCGGAGTGCGAGAGCGACAAGGCCTACCGCTGCGCGGTCCCGGCGTTCAACCGCGGCGGCGAGTACTACCGCATCAAGCAGCTGCTGATCCGCGACGTGCGCCTCGTCTACGCGCCTGCGAACAGCGTGGGCGACTTCGGCGGCGACATCGACAACTACGAGTTCCCGCGCCACGTCGGCGACTTCTCCTTCCTGCGCGCGTACGTCGGCAAGGATGGCCGCCCGGCAGATCCGTCGCCGGACAACGTGCCGTACAAATCGAAGAGCTTCCTCGTCGTCTCGGCCGAAGGCCTGAAGGCGGGCGACCCGATCCTGCTGGCCGGCTACCCGGGCCGCACGAGCCGCTACAAGCTGCCGGCCGAGATCCGCTTCGCGCGCGACGTCGACTATCCGGCCAAGGTGGCATCGATCACGGCCGACCTCTCGGTGATCGCGGCCGCCACGATGGGCAACCCGGACTACACGGTGCGCTACGCGAGCGTGGCGAAGAGCCTGAACAACGTGCTGAAAAAGACGCGCGGCCTGCTGGACGGCTTCGCGCGCAAGGACATCGCTTCGATCAAGGATGCGCAGGACGCCGAATTCCGCACCTGGTACAAGCAACACGGCACTGGACCGAAGAATTTGCTGGCCGACCTCGACGCCGCCATCGCCGCCGACATGGCGACGACACAGCACGAGACCGCATGGGCGGAAGCCACGCACAGCGACCTGCTGAAGAGCGCGCGCACCCTGTACCGCCTGGCGCTGGAACACCAGAGGCCGGACGCGCAGCGCGAAGCGGGCTTCCAGGACCGCGACGTCTCGTTCATCAAGGCGCGCCTGGCCCGCCTCGAGCAATCGTTCGTGCCCAGCGTCGACCAGGCCCGCTGGCAGTCCGCGCTGGTCCGCTACGGCAAGATCGACACGGAGGTGCGGCCGCACGGGCTGGACGGGCTGCTGCCCGCGCAGAACGCGCTGGCCCCGCTGTACAAGGGCACGGAGCTGGGCGACACGGCGAAGCGCCTGGCCTGGATCGGCAAGGACGCGGACGCGTTCCGCAAATCGAACGACCCGTTCATCCAGCTGGCCGTGCACCTGCACGACGTCGGCCTCGCGCTGGAAGAGCGCCGCAAGGAAGTCGACGGCAACCTGGAACGCGTCGTCCCGCTGTACATGGACGCCGTCGTGGCCTGGAAGAAGTCGCAGGGCAAGCCGGTCTACCCGGACGCCAACGGCACCTTGCGCGTGACCTACGGCACCGTGGCGCCGTACAGCCCGCGCGACGGCATCGTCAAGGGACCGTTCACCACCGTCGAAGGCATCCTCGAAAAGCAGACGGGCAAGGCGCCGTTCGACGCGCCGAATTCGCTGCTGCAGGCAATCCGCGACAAGCGCTACGGCCAGTTCCGGGATCCGGCGCTGGGCACGGTGCCGGTGAACTTCCTGTCGAGCGCCGACACGACGGGCGGCAATTCCGGTTCCGCCGTGATGAACAAGCGCGGAGAACTGGTCGGCCTGAACTTCGATTCGACCTATGAGTCGATCACGAAGGACTGGTACTTCGATCCGGTGATCACGCGCGCGATCCACGTCGACATCCGCTACATGCTGTGGGTGATGAAGGAGGTCGACCATGCGGACAACCTGCTGAAGGAAATGACGATCAAGTACCCGAAGGGGTAATGCGTCACGGCGCCGGGAACCAGATGTCGAACCGCGTCTCTCCTGGCGCCCCCGGTGCCAGCGAATACGTGCACCCGTGCCGCTGCAGCACCTCGCGCACGAACATCAACCCGATCCCCTGGCCGCCTTTGCGCGTCGTGAAGAACGGCGTGAATAGCGGCCGGTCCGGCCCGGTGGCCAGCAGGTCGCCGGAATCGACGACCGACAGCCGGACCCTCCGGCCTTCATCCACAAGCTCCAGTCGGATCGTACCCTGTGCCTGACCGGCAGCCTCGATCGCTTCCATCGCATTCTTGACGATGTTCATGAGGGCCTGCTCGATCAGCTGCGCATCCAGTGCGAGCGGCGCGACGGCATCGCAGCGGTGCCAGCCCAGCGCGATGCCGCGGCTGCTGCATTGTTCGCGGTTCAGCCACAGGATGTCGTCGACGACGGCTTTCAGATCCGTCGGGCGCGGTTCCGGCGGCGGCATCTTGACGACCTTCGTGAAGCGGTCGATGAATTCGCCGAGGCTCGCATTGCGGCGCTTGACGGCGACGATGGCCGTCGCGAAGTCGCCCGCGTCCCGTTCGTGCAGCTGGTCGCGGTAGTACAGCAGCGAGTCGAGCACGGAGCCCGTCGCGGCCACCGTGTTGTTGACTTCATGCGCCAGCACGCGGATCAGGCGTGCGTACGTGGCCCGCTCCGAGTCTTCCAGTTCCGCCGTCAGTTCCTCGACCATGATGAAGTGGCGCGCGAAGCCGCGGTCGTAGAACTGGCCGCGCTGGGCGCGGTAGCGGCGGCCGTCCGGGTCCGTCAGCAGGCGCGATTCGCCCAGCGGCAGGGCGTCCAGCTGCGCGGCGAGCTGGCGGCTGCGCGCGTGTCCGCGCGCGTCGAGGTGTCGCGCGAATCCGGCAGCGCCGTCGGCCCAGGCGGACAAGCGCTTGCCCTCGGGCCGGTCCAG
The DNA here is from genome assembly GCF_030411975.2 of Massilia orientalis. Classification (NCBI taxonomy): domain Bacteria; kingdom Pseudomonadati; phylum Pseudomonadota; class Betaproteobacteria; order Burkholderiales; family Oxalobacteraceae; genus Massilia; species Massilia orientalis. The sequence continues at coordinate 241,953 of NZ_JASNRB020000009.1, forward strand.
GCCGAGCAGTTCGCCCGCGCTCGCGTTCACGAGGCTGATCGCGCCGTCGAAGTCGAACACGAGGACGGCGACCGGCGTCGCTTCCAGCAGGCGGTCGAGGAAGCCCTGCTGCTCGCCGATCGCGAGGCGTTCGCGGTGCAGCGCGGCCAGCATCGTGTTGAACGTGTCCACGAGGTCGTCCAGTTCGCGCGACGCGGGCGCGGCCAGGCGGTTGGCGTAGTGCTGGTCCTGCAGCAGCTCATGGAAGCGGCGCGTGTAGCCGAGCGGTTCCAGCGCCTGGCGCACGAGCCGCCAGCCCAGGCCCAGGCTCGCGAGCAGCAGCCCTTCCGCGCCGACGAACAGCAACGGCCGCGCGGGCAGCAGGAGGGCGGCGCAGCCGAACAGCGGCACGTGCAGCGCGAGGATGTACGTGCCGAGGCGCGGGCGCAGCCGCATCATGCGGCGCCGTCCGCGCCGGCGAGGCCGTGGCGTTCCAGCCTGCGGTACAGCGCCGTGCGCGACAGGCCCAGGGCCTTCGCCACGCGCGAGATGTTGCCCGCGTGCTGGCGCAGCGCCTGTTCGATCATCAGGCGTTCGACCTGGTCCAGCGTCATGCCGTCAACGCCGAGCCGGCCGCCGGACACGCCTTCGTCGACGGCGTTCGTCGCGAGGAAGTCGGCCTGCGTGAGCACGTCCTTGCCGGCCAGGAGGAGGGTGCGTTCCAGCGTCTGCTTCAGCTGGCGGATGTTGCCGGGCCACGGCTGCGCCGCGAGCCAGTCCAGCGCCTGCGGGGCGAGGGCGACGGCTCGCAGGCCATAGCTGTCGGCCACATGCTCCACGATATGGCGCGCCAGCAGCGGGATGTCGCTGCGCCGTTCGCGCAGCGGCGGCAGGCGGATCGTGATCAGGTTCAGGCGATAGAACAAGTCTTCGCGGAAGTCGCCGGCGGCGACGAGCTCCGCCAGTTCACGGTTGGTGGCCGAGATCACGCGCACGTCGGCCTGCTCCGCGCGGCTCGCGCCGACGGGCTGGTAGCGCTGGTCCTGCAGCACGCGCAGCAGTTTCACCTGGTCGCCGCGGTTCAGTTCTCCGATCTCGTCGAGGAACAGCGTGCCGCCGTCGGCGCTGGCGATATGGCCCTTGCGGTTGTCGCGCGCATCCGTGAACGCGCCGCGCACGTGGCCGAACATCTCGCTTTCGAACAGCGACGTCGTGATGGCGCCCATGTTGATCTTGACGATAGGCGCAGCCCGGCGCGGGCTGTTGCGGTGGATGGCGTCGGCGATCAACTCCTTGCCGGTGCCGCTCTCGCCGAGGATCAGCACCGGGGCGCGCGTGGCCGCGACCTGCGCGATCGTCTCCAGCACTTTCAGCAGCTTCGGGTGCGCGCCGACGATGGCAGTGAAGTCATACCTGGCATCGAGCGCGGTGCGCGTGCGGCTGCTTGCTGTTGGCGGCGTGCCGAGATCGAGCGTCGCTTCGATCAGGTCGACCAGTTGGGCGTTGTCCCAGGGCTTGGTGAAAAAGTTCGCGGCGCCCGCCTTCACGCCGCGCACGGCCAGCGCGATCGAGCCCCAGGCCGTCATCAACAGCACGGGCAGCGCCGGATGCGCGGCCTTGGTGCGCGCGAGCAGGTCGAGGCCCTCCTCGCCGCTCGTCTGCAGCGAGAAATTCATGTCCTGTAGGACGAGGTCGAATGGCGTTGCGTCGAGTTGCGCCAGCGCCTCGCGCGGCCCGTCCGCGCATGCCGCGTCGAAGCCGGCCTGCTTGAGGAGCAGGGCCAGCGAGACCTGGACGGCGTGGTCGTCGTCGACGACCAGTACGCGCCGCCTGCGTTGTGGTTCCATGTCAGCCTTTTATTCGTAGTGCAGTGCCGCGGCCGGATCGAGGCGGCTCGCGCGCCAGCCGGGGTAGAGCGAGCACGCCAAGGATAGCAGATAGATAACGGCCATCGACAGCCCCACGGCGCCGGCGAACACGGACCAGTTCAAGGTGTCGCCCAGCGCGCCGGTGAGCGGCAGCTGCACGAGCAGCACGAGGCCGACGCCCATCGCCAGGGACCCGATGAGCAGCTGTTCGAGGACGATCTGGCGGTAGATGTCGGCGGCGCGCGCGCCGATCGCGCGGCGCAGGCCGATCTCGGGGATCCGGCGCGTCGTGTTCTGCCACAGCACGCCGAACAGGCCGAAGGCGACCATGACGAGCATGAACGACGCGATCACGCCCGCCACGGCCAGCGGAATGAGCTGCTCCTTCAGCAGCGAGGCGCGCAGCGATTGCAGCGGCGCGATCTGGTAGCCCCAATCGTTGCGGACCGCCTTGAGCCGCTCGTTCAGCTTCGCCTCGAAGCCGCGCGGCGTGCCGGGCGCGACGCGCAGCAGGATCGTGCGCACGCGCGATTCCGTCGTGTGCGGCGTGAACCGCATGAGGACGAAGTTCGTCGGCACCATCAGCGGGCCCTGGTTGCGGAACGTGTCCACGATGCCGATCACGCGGAAGGTGCGCGTGACGCCGTAGTCCGTGCTCGTGTAGCGCTGGCCCAGCGCCGGCCGGCCCGGGAACATCTCGGCCGCCACGCGCCGGTTCACCACGGCCGGCCGCGCGTCCTGGCCGTCGTCGGCGGTGCTGAACCAGCGGCCGGCCACGAGCCGCATGCCGAGCACCTCCGGCAGGTCGTCGCCCGCTTCGATGGTATTGGTCTGCACGGCGGCGCCGGTCTGCGGCGACGCGAACTGCGTGGTCCACGTCGAGCGGGTATAGGGCGCATAGCTGGCAAAGCTCACGGCGCGCACTTCCGGCAGTTCCAGCAGGCTGCGGCGCATGGTGTCGTAGACGTCCGGCGCGATGGACTTGGGCGGTGCCTCGCCCATCTGCATCTGCACGGACCACGTGTCGGTGCCGTCGAAGCCGACCGGCTGGCGGTACAGCTGCCAGTAGCGCAGCCCGAACGCGGCGATGCCGAACACGATGACGAAGGCGAGCAGGATCTCGAGGCTCAGCATGAGGTTCCTGGACTTGCGCTTCCAGGTCAGTCGCAACAGGTGGCGCAGCATCACGCGGCTCCTTTCAGGGCATGGACGGGATCGAGGCGCGACATCTTCCACGCGGGGATCGCGCCGGACAGCAGGCCGAACACGAAGGCGAGCAGCATGCCGCAGCCGAACACGGTCGGGTTGATGTGGACTTCCAGGTACGGGATCAGCTGCGATGCTTCGAGCCACCACAGCACACCCTGGGCGCAGGCCAGGCCGAGCAGGCCGCCGGCGAGGCACAGCAGCACGTTCTCGACGACGAGCTGGCCCGCGAGCTGCAGGCTGGTGGCGCCGAATGCCTTGCGCACGCCGATCTCCGCGCTGCGTTCCATGATGCGGCCCATGTTCAGGTTGACGAGGTTCAGCGCGGGCAGCAGCATGAACACGAGCATGCCGCCCGCGATCATCGCCAGGAGCCGGCTGCCGCCGGAATCGACATGGCTCTCCCGGCCCTGCAATGCGCGGGCGACGACGTCGAGCTTCGTATCGGCCCAGAACGTCGTCTTGCCGAAGATCTGGTCGCCGACCGGCTGGATGGTCTTCGCAACCCGTTCGACGTCGGCGCGGACGCGCGGCAGGTCGGCGGGCGAGCGCGCCAGCAGCAGCGCGGCGAACATGCCCGTGTATTCGTCGCGGTAGTTCGACGACGGGAACGTGGACAGGGGCGCCCAGATGTCCGCGTACGCGTTGATGTGGATGACGTCCGCGACGACGCCGATGATCTCGAACGCCTGGCCGTTCACGCTGATCCGTTGGCCGACCGCGGCGGCCCCGGGGAACAGCTGGCGCGCCGTCGTCGCGTTGACGACGGCTACCATGCGGCCCAGGCGGTCGTCGTCCTCGTCCGGCAGGCGGCCGGCCAGCAGCTTGAATTGCATGATCTTCCAGTAGTTCGCGTCGACGCGGCGCATGTCGAGCCGGCTCACGCGGTCGCCCTGGTAGACCGAGACCTCGCTCGTCGTCGTGATGGCGGAGACGCGCTCCACGCTCGTCAACGGCATCAGGTAGCGCGAGATCGTCTTGTAGCCCAGCAGGCCGGTGCGCAGGCCGGTGGGCAGGCCCTTGTCGTTGACGCTCTCGCTGCGCATGCCGTACACCTGCAGCAGGCGGTCGCTCCGGCCCTCCACGCCGGTCGGCCAGAACGCCGTGTCGAGCAGGGCGCTGATCACCATCAGCACGACGAGCGTGAGCACGATGCACGCGAGGTTGATGGCCGTGAACAGCTTGCGGCGCATGAAGACCTTGTAGGCGGTCAGCAGGTAGTTACGCAGCATGGAGATGCTCCGGCTGGACGAGCTGGCCGTCGAACACGCGCACGATGCGGCCGACCTGCGACGCCTCGCGCTCGTCGTGCGTGACCATCACGATGGTCGTGCCTTCCGCGTTCAGTTTCAGCAGGATGTCCATGATCTCGGCGCCCATCCGGCTGTCCAGGTTCCCCGTCGGCTCGTCCGCGAGCAGCACGTGCGGCTGGCCGACGATGGCGCGCGCGATCGCCACGCGCTGCTGCTGGCCGCCGGACAGCTGGTTCGGGTAGTGGTCCATGCGCGCGGACAGGCCCACGCGGGCCAGCGCCTCGCGCGCGAGCCGGCGCCGCTCGCCGCCGGACACGCTGCGGTAGAGCAGGGGCAGTTCCACGTTGTCGATCACGCGCAGGTCCTGGATCAGATGGAAGCTTTGGAAGATGAAGCCGAACGTCTGGTTGCGCAGCTTCGCGAGCTGGCGGTCGGCGTAGCGCTTGATCGGAATGCCGTCCACGTCGATCGCGCCCTGGCTGGGCCGGTCGAGCAGGCCGATGAGGTTCAGCAGGGTGCTCTTGCCGCAGCCGCTGGGGCCCATCAGCGCGACGAATTCGCCGCGCTCGACGACGAGGTCGATGTCTTTCAGGGCCAGCGTTTCCACCTTGTCGGTGCGGTAGGTCTTGCTGACCTGGTTCAGTCTGATCATGGTGTCCTCTCGTTTGGATTCAGTTCGTGATGCGGATGCTGTCGCGGTGCTTGAAGTCGGCCGTGTCGGAGACGACGACGCGGTCGCCCGCGTGCGCGCCGGCCACGACCTCGACGACCTTGCCGTCGCCGGCGCCCAGGTCGAGGGTCGTCCTGCGCGCCACGCCGTCGCGCACGACGAACGCGGGCTGCGGGCCGCGGCCGTTGAACGCGGGGCCGCCGTCGACCACGAGCACGTTCGTGCGGCGCTCGGTGACGACGGCGACGTCGACGCGCATCTTGTTGCGCAGGTGCGGATTGCGCGGTTGGGCGAGGTCGACGAGCAGCTTGATGGTGCCGTTCTGGATTTCGGGCAGGATCGTGTGGACGGCGCCGGCCATGACCTCGCCGTTCTGCTCCACCCGCACGGCCTGTCCCGGCGCGAGCTGGCGCGCGTGGAAGTCGGACAGCGTCGCCTCGACGCGGTAGTTGTTCAATTCGGAGACGCGCGCGACGAGCTGGCCCGCAGCCACGCTCGCGCCTTCTTCCTCCAATAGCCACGTGAGCATGCCGCCGAACGGGGCGCGCACGCGGGTGCGGTCCAGCAGCTGCTCCTGTTGCGCGATCTGCTTTTGCAGGATCGCCTTCTGCAGGTCGGCCGCCGCGATATTGGTGGCCGTCGTGCGGTGCGTGGCCTCGAGCAGCGCGCGCTGCTGGCGCAGCTGGATCTCCGTGCGCTTCACGTTCAGCTGCGCGGTCAGCAGGTTCTCGCCCGATACGAGGCCGCTTGAGCGCAGCTTTTCGTTGCGTTCCAGCGTGGCGCGCGCGGCCTGCAAATCGATCTCCAGCAGTTCGAGGCTGCTCGTGATCTGCGTGCGCTTCTGTTCCAGTTCCTGCTTCAAGGTGGCGATGCGGTTGTCCTGCTGCGCGAGCTGTTCCTTCAGCGCTTCCAGCGCGAGGCGGATGTCGCGGTCGTCCAGTTCGAGCAGCAGGTCGCCCGCGCGGACCTGCTGCCCGGGCTTGGCGAGGACCTTCGCGACGCGGCTCGCGCCGGGACTGGCCACCACTTCCTCGTGCACGGGGATGACGACGCCGGCCGCGCCCACCGTGTTGTCCACGTTCCCGCGCCGGACTTCCGCGACGACCACGTCGGCCGCGGACACGCTCGGACGCAGCGCGCGGTTCAGGCCCCACGCCGCGGCGCACAGGGCCCCGAGAACGAGGAGCGTGGAGGCGAGCCGCATGCGGGTGCGGCGGTGGAGGATGTCGAGCGGGATGGCCTGGTCCATGATCAAAGCGGGCATTGTGATGCTGCCTGTACTGCAAGCCCCGTGCCAGCAGGGTTTCCCTCTGGGGGCGGACTGCCGCATTGCCCGCTGGCGGGCAGCGGTGTCCGGAAACGGACACTCGCCGTCGGGTTGCATAAACCCGCGCCACCTTCCATAATCGCCGACTCACCTGTCATTGTCCGCCCATGAACGATACCCTGGTCCTGCTGGGCTTTTCCACCACGCCGCTCGAACTGCTCGGCTTCGTGCTGTCCGTCGCGACGGTCGTCCTGACCATCCTGCGCAATCACTGGGGCTGGTTCTTCGCCATCGTGTCGTCCGCCACGTACGGGGTCGTGTTCTTCGACGCCCGCCTGTACGGCGACGCCGGCCTGCAGGGCGTGTTCATCGCCGCCTCGATCTGGGGCTGGTGGCAGTGGCTGCGCGGCGCCGGGGGCAGGCCGCTGCCCGTGACGCGCCTGTCGCACACGGGCCGGCTCGCGTCGCTGCTCGGCTGGGCCGTCGGCTTCTTCGCGCTGTCGGCATTCCTGAAGGCGTGCACGGACACGGACGTGCCCCACATGGACGGCTTCCTCACCGCGGGCAGCCTGCTGGGCCAACTGCTCACGGCGCAGAAGAAGATCGAGAACTGGCACACGTGGATCGTCGTCGACATCCTGTACGTGGGCCTGTACATCTACAAGGGCCTGCACCTCACGGCGATCCTGTACGCCGTGTTCGTCGTGCTGGCCGTGCTGGGCCTGCGCGCGTGGACCCATGCCGCGCAGGACGCGGACATGCCGGTGGCCGAGGGCGCGCGATGACCGTGGCGCCGGTGGACCGTGTAGCGCTGCTGGGCGCCGAATCGACGGGCAAGTCGACATTGGCGCAGGCGCTGGCGGCGCGCTACGGCACGTTGTGGGTGCCGGAATACCTGCGCGAATTCGTCGAGGTGAACGCGCGCGTGCCGCGCGAGGACGACCAGCCCGGCATCGCGCGCACGCAGCGTGCCCGCGAGGCGCTGCTCGCGCGCGACCCGCGCGTGCGGGACTTCCTGTTCGTCGACACGACGCCGCTGATGACGGCCGTGTACAGCCGCATCTACTGGGGTCGCGTGCCGCCGGACCTGCTCGCCCTGGAAGCGGAACACGACTACGCGTTCACGCTCGTCGCGGCGCCCGATCTGCCATGGGTGCCGGATGGGTTGCAGCGCGAGTCGGAGGAGGTGAGGCAGCGCGTGCATGCGCAGCTCGTGGACGTGCTGGATACGCGGGGAATTCCGTTTGCGCTGCTGACGGGGGAGCTGGACGCGCGGGTGCGGCAGGTGGAAGCATTGATAGGACCACCCGACGCCCGTCGTTCCCGCGACAGCGGGAACCCATGCCGAGCTACTGAATCCGGTCCCTCGGATACAACGCGATCTGTTTAAACGGGCAGACTCCGGAGAGTCGGCATGGGCCCCCGCTTTCGCGGGGGCGACGAGGTCAGAAGTCGAACTGCGCCGACGCCCGGAACGTCCTCGGCGCGCCCGGCAACAGATAGCCGCCCAGCGCCGGCGTCACATCGCGCCAGTAGAACTTGTCGAACAGGTTCTCCGCCCGAGCACGCAAGGTGACGTTCGTCGTGCCCCATTTCAGGCCGTACGACGCGCCCACGCCGAACACGTGGTAGTCCGGCACGAACACGGTGTTCTCGACGTCGAACGCCTTCTTGCCCGAGTACTGCCACGTGCCGTCCAGCTTCAGGCCCGGGATCGCGGCGACGGCGTACTGCACCCATGCCGTCGACTTGAACGCGGGGACGTCCGTCACGCGCTTGCCGTCGATGCTCGCCTGGCCCGTGCCTTCCTGGCGGGTGTTCAGCGCCATCAGCGACACGCTCCAGTCCAGCGCCGGCGTCGCCCGGCCCTGGGCGGTCAGCTCGATGCCGCGGTGCGTCTCACGCCCGTTGCGGACGAACGTGTTGTTCGCGTTCGTGTATTCCAGGCCCTGGCGGATCTGGAACAGCGCGGCCGACAGGTTCAGGCCATTGTCCAGCGCGGCCTTGGCGCCGATCTCGACCTGGTGCGAACGCTGCGGCGCCAGCACCGAATTCTCATTCGTCGTCTGCATCGGCGCGATGCCGCCGTGCTGCAGGCCGTGGCTGACGGCGGCGTACACGTTCCAGTCGCGCGCGGGGCTGAAGACGAGGCCCACGTTCGGCAGCAGGAACGAGTCGTCGGCGTGTACGTAGCCGGTGGCGTCGTCGACGAATTCGCTGCGCTTGATCTGGACGTGGCGCAGGCCCGCGTGCAGGGTCAGCTGGTTCGTCAGGCTCACGATGTCCTGCGCGAACACGGCGCGTTCCTCGTCGCTGCGGCGCTCGAACACGGGGCCCGTCACGCGGTCGGCCGGCACGTGCGGCGTCACGAGCGGGTGCCAGATGTTGCTGTAGCCGACGTAGTCGTAGACGTAGTCGCCGAAGCTGTCGTGGCGCTCCGAATACGACGCGCCCAGCGTGAGCGCGTGGCGCAGCGCGCCGGTCGCGAATTTACCCTGCACCTGCGCCTGCACGCCCCACGGCGACTTGCGCTCGCCCGTGCTCTGGTAGTCGTAGACGTCGTAGTCGCCGTTGCCGCAGTAGCCCGGATAATAGCCCGCGCCCTCGTTGCTGCAGCCGTAGGGGAACGCGGTGAAGTCGTCGCGCTTGAACCAGTGCTTGTTGCCGGACACGGTGGCGGTCCAGTCCTGCGCCAGCTTGTATTCGAAGCGCAGGCCCACGTTGCTGTCCTTGGTCGTGACGGGGCGCGTCCACGGCTGGTCGTTCAGCAGCATCTTGGCCGACACGCCGGTCGGCAGCGTCGTACCCTGGATCAGCTGGAAGCCGGGCGCCGTGATCTGGGCCTTGCGCTGGTAGTCCATGTCCAGCTGCAGCAGCGCATCCGGCGTGATCTGCCAGTCGAAGGCGGCCGACACGAACTGGCGGTCGCCGTTCGCGCCGCGCACGTAAGGATGCAGGTCGGCGGCGGCCGCGTTGATGCGGTAGCCGAAACGGCGGTCCTCGAAGCGGCCGCCGAGATCGACGGTGCCGTACAGGGTGCCGCGCTCGGACACTTCAACCGTCGCGGAACGCAGCGGTGCATTCGTCGGGCGCTTGGTCACGTAGTTGACGATGCCGCCCGGCGTGGCGATGCCGGCCGTGAGGCCCGCGAGGCCCTTCAGGATTTCGAAGCGTTCCTTGTTCTCCAGCGGAATCTGCGTGTCGCCCGGGATCGCGAAGCCGTCCTTGCGATAGCTGTAGTTGTTGTCGAGGGCGAAGCCCCGGATGGAGAATTGCTCGGCATAGCCGACGGCGTTGTAGGCGTCGGCGACGGATGCGTCGAAGCGCACCGCCTCGGTCGTCGAGCGGATCGACAGGTCCTGCATCTGCGTGCGGCCCATGGAGACGATGGAGGCCGGGGTGTCGAACAGCGACGCTTCGCCGAAGCCGCCGACGCTGGCGCGGTCGACGGCGATGAAGCGGTTGCCCGTCACGACGACTTCGGCGACGGGGTGGGTGGTGTCCTGGGCATGTGCGTTCGCGATGAAGGCTTGCGCGATGGCGTACGCGACTGCGGTGTACTTCAAATGACGGTTCATGGTTTGCTCGTTTTCGCGCGCCGGCGATGGGCGCGCTGCTTTTTCTTAAAAGCCGGAGCCAACGGGGGGAAGGGCAAACAAGGATGGGAACTGCGTTGCGCTTTCCTTCGCTGGCATTATCCAGATCAGGTACGAAGGGTATCTCTCACCCGGGAAGCGAACTCCCAGGACCCCTAGCGAAGGCGCGAGTGTAGCACAACGCGCCTTGTCGTGATGCTTCAGCCAATAGACATGTTGTAAAGCGGATGGTTCCGCGCTCAGGCGGCCCCTTCCAGCGCCGCGCGCGCCACGTCCAGCGTGACCTCGCCGGTCTCGCCCATGCGCGTCATGCCATGCGCTTCCAGTGCGGCAATCACGGCCGGGATCGCATCGCGGCCCAGGCCATAGTCGGACAGCTTTGTCCCTACGCCCATGGCGCGGAAGAAATCTTCCGTGCGGGCGATGGCCGCCTCGATGCGCGCATCCTCGTCGCCCGTGCGGAGATCCCACACGCGGGCCGCGTATTGCAGCAGTTTCTCCCGCTTGGCCGCGCGGCGCACGCGCAGCATCGACGGCAGCACGATCGCCAGCGTCTGCGCGTGGTCGAGGCCGTACAGCGCGGTCAGCTCGTGGCCGATCGTGTGCGTGGACCAGTCCTGTGGCACGCCGGTGCCGATCAGGCCGTTCAAGGCCAGCGTGGCCGTCCACATCAGGTTGGCGCGTACATCGTAGTTCTCCGGCGCGGCCAGCGCCCGCGGACCGTCCTCGACGAGCGTCAGCAGCAAACCTTCCGCAAAGCGGTCCTGTACCTTGGCCTGGGCCGGGACCGTCATGTACTGCTCCATCACGTGGACGAACGCGTCGACGACGCCGTTGCCCACCTGGCGCGCGGGCAGCGTGTAGGTGCGGGTCGGGTCGAGCACGGCAAACTGCGGGTACACGGTGCGCGAGACGAACGCGAATTTTTCCTGCGTGCGCTTGCGTGTGATGACGGCGGCCGCGTTCATCTCGGACCCGGTCGCCGGCAGGGTCAGCACGACGCCGATGGGCAGCGCCGCGCGCACGTTCTTCGCGTGCTGTTCGAGGATGGTCCACGGATCGGCGTCGAGCAGGGCGCCCGCCGCGACGAACTTGGTGCCGTCGATGACGGAGCCGCCGCCCACGGCCAGCAGGAAGTCCACGCGTTCGCGGCGGACGAGCGCGATCGCTTCGGATAACGTTTCGACCGTGGGATTCGGCTCGATGCCGCCGAACTCGAACACGGTGCGGCCGGCCAGCGCGGCCATCACGGCGTCGAACGTGCCGTTGGCGCGGATGCTGCCGCCGCCGTACAGCACGAGGACGCGCGCCTCGGACGGCACCAGCTTGCCGATGCGCTCGATCTGGCCGTCGCCGAACAGGATGCGGGTGGGATTATGAAAGTCGAAGTTGTGCAAGGTGATCCTCTGGTTTTGCTCAGAGGATCATTATCGCGCAGGTGTCCTGCCGGCGTGGGCCAGGCCGGCAGGCTTTCAGGCCGGTTCGGGCACCGCGGCCGGATGCGCCACGTGCGCGCGCGCATGCAGCAGATGGCGCTGGATGACGGCGCGGGACGCGTCACCGATCAGCCGCCAGTGTTCGCGCCGCAGCGCCGCGCGCTTGCGGTGCTTGGACGGCATCTCGGACAACGGCTTCACGTAGAACGGCAGCGGGATCAGGTAGCCGTCGCGCCCCGGCATGTCCTCGCCGCCGAGGATCTTCCAGAAGCCGTCATACGCGTTGGCAAAATGTTTTTCCGGATCGGGATCGTAGGCGATGTGCGCTTCGCTGCGGATCGCGACGACCTTGTCCATGCCGAGCGCCAGCGCGATGCCCTGCATGGCCGCGAAGCAGAAGAAGCTGGGCGAGTTGTTCGGGAAGACCCGTTCGAACGCTTCGAACGCGGCGCCGGAATCGATCCAGCGGCCCTGGTTGCGCGCGATGAACGGGACGACGGGCATGTTGACGCCCACCATGTCGCCTTCCAGCCAGCTGAAGGACAGGCGGTGCAGGCATTTGCCGTCCGCGATGAGGGCGAGGGTGAGGTCGCCTTCGGCATTGCTGCGCGACGCCATCTCGAGCTGGATCATGAACGTGCTGCCCTCGGCCTCCTGCTGCCACAGGGGCAGGCAGCGCTGGCCGTAGACGGCGTCCAGGTAGCTGTCGTTGAACGTCGTTTCTTCGAACCGGTAATGGCTCAGCACGGCCTGCACGCGCTGGCGCGGGCTCAAGTCCTTGATGAGGTAGTCGCGGTGGCTGAGGTGGTGGAACAGGTCGTCGCCGGCGTCTTTCGCGACGTGGTTGCGGTAGACACCCAACTGGCACAGCGCGCGGTGGTCGCGGTAATAGGCCAGCACGCGCAGGCTGCGCGCGATGCACAGCACCCACGACGACAGGCTGTACTGGCGGCGACGGGCCATCCAGTGTTTGGTCAGGTGAGCGAAAATCATAATGCGCTCCGGGCAAAATCGTTATCGGTGGTTGCGTCTTGTTGGTTTGCTTAACGGAAATAAATCGTTCAGCAGATCAAGATCGGAGCCTCCGATGCCCCATCCCGTTATCAATTCTTGTTTTCATGTCTCTCTTTTTATTAATCTTTTGTCAGGCAAGCGCCAGACGCAAGACTAGCACGATTGCCGCGCCGAACATCAAAATCCTGCTCGATAATTGAGTCAGACCGAACAAGTTGAGGAGCATGGCATGGTGTATGAACTTTTTTATTGGCCGAGCATCCAGGGCCGCGGCGAATTCGTGCGCCTGGCGCTGGAAGAGGCAGGAGTGCAATACGTGGACGTGGCGCGCGAGCCGGGCGGCATGGCGCGCATGATCGCGGCGATGGACGGCGCCGACCACCCGTCGTTCGCGCCGCCGTTCCTGAAGGCGGGCGACGTGACGGTGGGCCAGACCGCCAACATCCTGATGTTCCTGGGCGAGCGCCACGGGCTGGCGCCGCAGGATGCGCAAGGTAGATACTGGGTGAACCAGATCCAGCTGACCATCGCGGACCTGGTCGCCGAGACGCACGACACGCACCATCCGATCGCGACGTCGCTGTATTTCGAAGACCAGCGCCCGGAAGCCAAGCGCCGGTCGGCCGATTTCATCGACACGCGCATCCCGAAATTCTTCGACTGGTTCGAGAACATCCTGGCCCGGCCCGAACCGAAGGACTACCTGCTGGGCGACGCGGTCACGTACGCGGACCTGTCGCTGTTCCAGCTCGTCGCGGGCCTGCGCTACGCCTTCCCGAAGGCGCTGGGCCGTATCGACGCGGGCTATCCGCTGCTGACGGCGCTGCACGACCGGGTGGCCGCGCGGCCGCGCATCGCGGCCTACCTGAAGTCCGGGCGGCGGATTCCCTTCAATGAAGAAGGGATCTTCCGCCACTACAAGGAGTTGGACAGGTAGTCTAGTCCCACGCCGGCGCGAAGTCCGGGCTGACGAGGCGTTCGTCCCGGTCCAGCGCGTCGATGTCGGCGATGTCCTGCCGCGACAGGATCAGGTCGCGCGCCCGCAGGTTGCTCTCCAGGTTCGCGCGCTTCGTCGACGACGGGATCACGGCATATCCCTTCGCCATCGCCCAGGCCAGCGCCACCTGGGCCGGCGTCGCGCCGTGCACCTGCGCGATGCGGGCGATGGTGGCGTCGTCCATCACCTTGCCGTAGGCGAGCGGCATGTAGGCGGTGAGGTGGATGCCGGCATCGACCATGAACGCGTCCACTGCGCGGTTCTGCAGGAACGGGTGCAGCTCGACCTGGTTCGTCGCGATGTTGTCCGCGCCCACGGCCGCGATGGCGTCGCGCAGCAGCGCAATCGGGAAGTTCGACACGCCGATGGCGCGCGTCAGGCCCGCCTCGCGCGCGGCCAGCAGCGCTTCCATCGATTCCGCGACGGACACCGCGGCGCCCGGCGACGGCCAGTGGATCAAGGTGAGGTCGACGTAATCCGTGCGCAGTTTCACGAGGCTTTCTTCGAGGCTGGCGCGCAGGCGGTTCGCGGCCAGGTGCTCGGTCCAGATCTTGGTGGTGACGAAGACGTCGCCGCGCGCCACGCCCGATCCTGCCAGCGCCTGGCCGACTTCGGCCTCGTTGCCGTAGATCTGCGCCGTGTCGATGTGGCGGTAACCCAGTTCCAGGCCGGTGGCGACGGCATCGATGGCCTGCCGTTCCTTCAGGCGGAACGTGCCGAGGCCCAGTTGCGGGATAGTGGTATGCATGGTTTCTCCTTTCAATTCAATGCATGGCGACGGCGCGTTCGCCGTGGACGGCGTGCTGCGGCGCCGGATCGCGCCGGTCCAGCCAGCCGGCCAGCGTGGTGAGGGCGAGCGCGCCGATGACGATCAGGGCGCCGATCCACGGCGTGTGCATCAGGCCAAAGTGCGCGACGATCAGGCCGCCGCCCCACGCGCCGATGGCGATGCCGACGTTGAACGCGGCGATGTTCAGGCCCGACGCCACATCGACCGCACCCGGCGCATCGCGCTCGGCGCGCTGCACGACGTAGACCTGCAGGCCCGGCACGTTGCCGAAGGCGACGGCGCCCCAGGCCAGCACGGTGACGAGGACGGCGATCTTGTTCGCGGCCGTGAAGTCGAGGACGAACAGCACGCCGGCCAGCAGCGCGAACACGATCTGCAGGGCGCGCACGGGGCCCTTGCGGTCCGCCAGCTTGCCGCCCCAGATATTGCCGAAGGCGACCGACACGCCGTACACGAGCATCACGAGGCCCACGCTGTTCGACGAGAAGCCGGCGACCTGTTCGAGGATCGGCGCGAGATACGTGAAGGCGATGAACGAGCCGCCGTAGCCCAGCGTGGTCATCGCATACACGAGCAGCAGGCGCGGTTTCTTCAGCACGGACAGCTGCGTGAGAAGGCTAGCCGGCTTGCTGCCGGCGATGCCGCGCGGGACGAGCAGGGCGATGCCGGCGAATGCGATCACGCCCAGCAGCGCGACGGCCAGGAACGTCATCTGCCAGCCGAAGTGCTGGCCGATGAACGTCCCGAGCGGGACACCGGTCACGAGGGCCACGGTCAGGCCGCTGAACATCAGCGCGATGGCGCTGGCCGCCTTTTCTTTCGGCACGAGGCTCGTCGCGATCGTCGAACCGATCGAGAAGAAGACGCCGTGGGCGAGGCCCGTCAGCACGCGGGCGGCCATCAGGGCGGCGTAGCCGGGGGCCATCCACGCGGTCAGGTTACCGGCCGTGAACAGCAGCATGAGGCCGAGCAGCAGCGTCTTGCGCGGCACCTTGCCGGTGAGGGCGGTCAGCACCGGCGCGCCGATGGCGACGCCCAGCGCGTACAGGCTCACCAGCAGGCCGGCGGACGGCACGGATACGTGCAGGCTGGAAGCGATGGTGGGGATCAGGCCGACGATCACGAATTCCGTCGTGCCGATGGCGAAGGCGCTCAGTGTAAGGGCCCATAAAGCGAGTGGCATTCTTGTTCTCCTAAAAGTACCGTCGTTCCCGCGGAGGCGGGGATCCAGGTTCTGCTCATGTCGCCGCAGCGCCTGCAAAATTGGGCCCCCCGCCTTCGCGGGGGCGACGTCGGTGGCGGGGGCAACGTCGGTGGCGGGGGCAACGTCGGTGGCGGGGGCGACGTGGGTTATCGATGGGGGCATTCTGGCCGTCCCGTCCACAAAGAAAAACCCGTGGCCGTACAATAGACTTTTGACCTGGGAGCAAAAATGCTGGACGTGGGCGCGTTGATCGCATTCGTCGCCGTGATCGACACGGGTTCGTTTTCGAATGCCGCCGAGCGGCTGGGGCAGACGCCGTCCGGCGTGTCGCGTACCATCTCGCGTCTGGAGCAGCAGCTCGGCATGACCCTCATCCACCGCACGACGCGCCGCCTCGATCTCACCAAGGAAGGCAGCTGGCTGCTGGCCCGCGCGCGCCGCATCCTCGCCGACCTGGAAGAGACGGAGTCGCAGGCCGCCCTCGCGCGCGCGCAGCCCGCGGGCCTCGTGCGCGTGAACGCCGCGACGCCGACCCTGGATCACCTGATCGCCCCGCAACTGGCGGACTTCCTCGATGCGTACCCGCAGGTGCAGGTGGAACTCACGAGCGGCGAGACCGTCGTCGACCTGATCGAGGAGAAGGCCGACGTCGCGATCCGCATCGGCCAGTTGACCGACTCGACGCTCAATGCCCGCCGCCTGGGCCGCAGCCGCATCCGCGTGCTCGCCGCCCCCGGCTATCTCGAACGCCACGGCACGCCGCGGCAAGTGAAAGACTTGATGAAGCACCGCCTCGTCGGCTTCGTCGCGCCGGCGTCGCTGAATACGTGGCCGCTGCGCGCCGGCACGGAAGAGGGCTGGCGCATCGCGCCGCACGTGACGGCCACCAGCGGCGAGACGGTCCGCCACCTCGCGCTGCAGGGCGCGGGCATCGTCAGCCTGTCCGACTTCCTCACGCGCGCCGACGTCGCCGCGGGCCGCCTCGTGCCGGTGCTGGAAGAGGCGGCGCTGCCGTGGACCCAGCCCGTGTGGGCCGTGTTCTACAAGCAGGGCGCGCTGGCGCCGCGCGTGAAGGCGCTCGTCGACTTCCTCGCCGACCGGCTGGCCGGCGTGCTCGAACCTTGACCATCCATCCCGACAAGGAGACCGCATGACCATCACGACTTCGCACATCCTTCGCATCGCCGCATTCTCGGACGGCGACGCCGGCGGCAATCCGGCCGGCGTCTGGATCGGGGAATCCCTGCCGCCGGCCGACGAGATGCAGCGCCTGGCCCACGCCGTCGGCTATTCGGAGACGGCATTCGCCGAGCCGCAAGGAAAGGGCTGGCGCGTGCGCTACTTCTCGCCGGCGTCCGAAGTGCCGTTCTGCGGCCACGCGACGATCGCGCTCGGCGCCGCGCTGGCCCGGCGCGACGGCGACGGCGTGTATGCGCTGGCGCTGAACGATGGCGACATCACGGTCGAAGGGCGACGAGAAGGCGGTCGCGTGGCCGCCGCGCTGCAATCGCCGCCGACGTGGAGCCGCCCGGCCGCGCCGGAACCCGTCGCGGACGCATTGATGCTGTTCGGTTACCACGACGCAGACCTCGACCCGCGCATCCCGCCCGGCCTTGCCCACGCGGGCGCGAACCACCTCGTGCTGGCGCTGGCCAGCCGCGACCTGCTGGCCGCCATGCGCTACGACCTGGAGGCGGGCCGCGCGCTGATGGAGAAGCACGGCCTGACGACGATCGTGCTGGCCTGGGTGGAGTCCCCGCGGCGTTTTCATACCCGCAATCCATTCGCGATCGGCGGCGTCTACGAGGACCCGGCCACGGGCGCGGGCACGGCCGCACTGGCCGGCTACCTGCGCGACCTCGGCTGGCCGCACGGCGGCGCGATCGACGTCGTGCAGGGCGAAGACATGGGCATGCGGTCGTTATTGCGGGCCGAAATCGGTCCGGAACAGGGCGGTTCGATCCGCGTTAGCGGGACCGCAAGAATGTTGATGAAAGACTAATGAAATTGATCATGATTTATTGAAAATTGAAATAGGGGCAAAAGACACGCTTTTTCGACAATTTGTTAACCCCTGCAACGTTGATAAAGTTCAAAACATCCGTTTCTGAACATCAACACAGGAGTCAACATGGAAATGCGCCACCCCGGCGTTCTTCGCCCCGCCGTTTCAGGCCCCGCCGCCGGCGTGGGCAAGCCGACCGAACGCCTGCCCTTCACCATCCGCCGCGTGGACAACGAGGCCGACTTGTGGAAAGCCGTCCGCGTGCGTCACGCCGCGTATGCGCGCCACGTCCCGGACTTCGCGCGGCAGCTCGTCAAGCCCGAATCTTCCGACTACGGCGACGACGCAATCGTTTTCCTCGCCGAATCCAAGCTGGACGGCGCACCGCTGGGCACGGCCCGGATGCAGACGAACCTGGATGAGCCGCTGCATGTGGAAGCGTCCGTCGCGTTGCCCGACTGGCTGCGTGGCCAGCCGCTGGCCGAGATGAGCCGCCTGGGCGTGGACAACGGCCGCATCGGCCGCATGGTCAAGACCGCGCTGCTGAAGGCCGGCGTCATGTATTGCCAGCAGAACGGCATCCACTGGGCCCTGGCGACAGGCCGCGCGCCGATCGACCGCCAGTACGAACAGCTGACCTTCGTCGACGTGTTCCCGGAACTGGGCTTCATCCCGCTGCGCCACGTGGGCAATATTCCGCACCGGATCATGGCGTTCGACATCTCGACGATCGAGGAACGCTGGACGGCCGCGCAGCACCCGTTGCTGAACTTCTTCTGCCACACGCACCACCCGGACATCGATGTCCGGGGCCATGCCGGTGTGCGGCCGCCGTTACCCAATGCGGGTGCGATGGGTGTTGTAAGGCAGGCATCGGAATGGCACGAACTTGTTGCCTGATCCATTAATTGCATGACGGCATTACTGTAAAGCTGTATCCTTGCGAAACGATAACGGCCGCCCGCGCCAACGGGCCGCGATACGAGCTTTTCAGATACTCATGCAATTCACATCATCCGGTCGCTGGAAACTGCCGGGCATGGCGCAGTCCGCGCTGGACCTGACGTTCAAGGCGTTCGCCTATTATCTGATTCCGATCGTGATCGGTGTCGTTTCCATCGTCGCCCTCATGTGCTGGGACAGCCAGTACGTGTCGGGCAGCAGCGATGCGCGCGACATCCGCGTCCTGAAGGAAACCGCTCCGCTGAGCCCGCCCGCGGCCAACGCCCGCCTGCATGCCGCCGTTCCGGTGTCGTACTTCGACACCCACCTGTCCGAAGCGCCCGTGTGGTTCCGCTTCAGCACGCGTCCGCGCGCGCCCGGCAGCATCGTCGGCGACGTCATCGAATTCCCGTCGCGCCACGCCGTCGATATTTCCTGCTGGGACGCCGCCACCCTGCAACTGCTCGGCATGGCCACGCGCGAGCAGGGCACGCCCTATCTGCATCCGTCCAAGGCCGGCTTCGCCCTGCAACTCACCGACCTGCCGCGCGAGATCCTGTGCCGCGGCACGTTCGCCGGCCCCGCGCGCGTGAACGTCGTGCAATGGCCGGAGACTCAGTTCGACCTGTCCGTCGAGGGCTACCACCGCAAGTCGGGCCTGCTCGACGGCGGCATGATCGTGCTGTCGCTGTTCGTCCTGATCACGGCGCTCATCAACCGCCAGCCGCTGTACGTGCTGTTTTCCGGCTGGCTGCTGCTGAACCTGCGCATCGCCGGACTGTCGGCCGGCTGGGACATCCAGTGGCTGGGCATGACCGTGCCGCCGCAATGGATGCTGCTGGGCCGCTCGCTGACGATCGCGTTGTACGGCGTGTCCACGCTCACGCTGTACCAGGCCCTGTTCCGCGAAGAGCTCGTCAAGACGCGCTGGGCGATCCCGCTGCGCATCACGCAATGGGCGTGCATCCCGCTGCTCATCGGTGCCGTCACCATGCCGTACGGGACGTTCCTGCCGATGCTGTGGGTCATCATGGCCTTCGGCTTCACGCTGATGACGCTGGGCCTCATCACGATCATCATCCGTTCGCGCAACCGCGTGGCGGGCTGGTTCGCGGCCTCGTTCGCGCTGACCTATGTCGCCTCGCTGGCCGAGGTCGTGTCGGCGGCGCTCGGCATGCACCAGGTGCTGAACGTGATCAACAGCGTGACGGCGGCGCTCGCGTCGAGCCTGCTGGCCGCGCTGGCCGTCGCCGAGCAGATGCGCATGGAAACGCAGAAGCGCCGCGAAGCGCAGGAAAAGCTGGAACATGCCTACGAAGCGATGCCCGTCGGCCTGTTCACGCTGGACATGTACGGCAACATCGTGAGCGCCAACCCGGCCATGCGCAAGATGCTGGGCATCACCGAGATCGTCCCCGGCCGCACGTCGTGGAAGCAATTCTTCGCCGACAGCCTGTGGTCGGAATTGCTGGAGCAGGTGCACTTGCGCAGCAACGCCGAGATGCAGATCGCCAGCCGCGACGGCGCCCAGCGCTTCATGGTCAGCGCCACGCTCGCGCGCGGCCGCGTGGAGGCGGTGCTGCAGGACGTCACCGAGCAATACCAGGCCACCGAGCAACTGCGCTTCATGGCCAACAACGACCCGCTGACGAAAGTCTTCAACCGGCGCGGCATCGAAAAGATGTTCGAGGGCGCGGCCCAGCTGCTGGGCGCGGGCAAGCCGCTGGCGCTGGCCTACATCGACCTCGACCGTTTTAAACTGATCAACGACCTGTTCGGCCACGCGGCCGGCGACGAAGTGCTGAAGCAGGTGTGCGAACGCATGGAACTGACCTTGGCCGGCGGCCAGAAGATCGGCCGCGTGGGCGGTGACGAATTCGTCATCGTCATGCCGGATACCGCGATCCCGCTGGCGTCGCTGATCTGCCGCGGCATCGTCGACCGCATCGGCGGCACGCCGTACCGCGTGGGCGACAAGGCGTTCCACGTGCGCGGCTCCGTCGGCCTGATCGAAGTCTCGCCGGGCATGCCGATGAAGGACGCCGTGTCCACCGCGGACCGCGCCTGCCGCGAGGCGAAGGGCGGGCACCACGAAGGCCTCGTCGTGTACGAACGCGGTTCGAACGCGTTCCAGGAGCGCGCCAACGAATTGAACCTCGTCGCGCGCCTGTCGGGTCCGGACGCCACCGACGGCATGTTCCTCGAGATGCAGCCGATCATGTCGCTCTCCGCGCCGTACGAATCGCTGAACTTCGAGGTACTGCTGCGCATGCGCGAGGCGGATGGCCGCGTGGCCCCGGCCGGCCCGCTGATCGCCGCCGCCGAGAAGAGCGGGCGTGCGGGCGTGATCGACCGCTGGGTGCTGTCGACGACGCTGTCGTGGATCGAGGACAACCTGGAATCGCTGACCAATACGCGCTTCGTGTGCATGAACCTGTCCGGCGCGTCGCTCAACGACGAGCGCTTCGTGCAGGACACGCTGGAAGTCCTGGCCCGCTACACGCACGTGGCGAGCCGCCTGTGCATGGAGATCACGGAAAGCGTGGCGCTGCACGACCTGGACAACACGCGCCGCTTCATCGACCAGGTGCGCAACTTCGGCGTGAAGGTGGCGCTGGACGACTTCGGCGCGGGCTACACGTCGTTCTCGTACCTGAAGGAGCTGCCGGCGGACGTGCTCAAGATCGACGGCAACTTCATCGTCAACATCAACGCGCACCCGGCCAACGTGGCCATCGTGGAAGCGATCGTCAGCCTGGCCGGCAACCTGGGCATGCGCACGATCGCGGAGTGGGCCGAGGACGCGGCCACGATCCGCACGCTGGCGGAGATCGGCGTCGACTACGTGCAGGGCTATGCGGTGGCGCGTTCGCAGCTGCCGGAAAAACTGCTCGCCGCGAGTTCATCGGCCAGCTTCATCCAGGGCGAGGACGTGCTGCAGCTCGTGCGCACGCTGGGTACGTCGGCCAATGAGTCCGACCTGCTCGGATTCGCGCCCTGCGACGGGCACCTGTCCTAATTCAAACCGGCCAGGCGCGGGCGCGCGTCCTGCAGCATCAGCATGCGCCGCGCTTCCTTCAGCGTGGCGATGTCGCGCGCCAGCTTCACGGGCGCCGCGAGATTCGGCCGCTTCCACGTCACGCGCGGCAGCTCGGCCGCGGGCAGCACGTGGCGCTGCGGCGGCAGCGGGCCGGTGTCGCGCGACACGGGCGTCGAGACGGAACCGGATGCGCAGGGCTGGTCCGTCAGCGTGACGTGACCATTGCTGTCCACGCATTTGACGATCTCGCCGGCCCATGCCGGCGCCGCCAGTACCGCGGCGGCGATCATGCTCAGCAGTCTAACTGGGCGTTTCATGGTGTTCTCCTGTGCTAGGTTCCCATCGTGCCCCGCGCGGCCGCCTGCCTCTGTTCGGTGCCTCACCCAGTGCGCATGTCGGCCTCCAGCGCCTTCGGGACGCGCGTTTCTTCGCGATGTGCCCGCGTGCACAGGACGACCCCCGCGACCAGCAGCGCCAGCGCGACCGCTTCGAGCGGCGTCGGCCAGCGGCCCTCCCACAGGTAGCCGTACAGCGACGCGAAGATGGTCTCGAACACGATCATCTGCCCCGTGAGCGTGAGCGGCAGCGCGCGGCTGGCCACGTTCCACAGTCCATTGCCGAGCACGGAACAGAACAGCGCCATCGCGCCGACGAGACCGGCGAAGCGCAGCCAGTCGGAGTTCGTGTGGACGAGTGTGTCGCCATAAAACGCGGGCACCGCCAGCACGATCGCTTCGAGGCCCGTGACAACGCCCGTCAACAGGCTCCAGTCCTGCGCCGACACGTGGGCCAGCCGCGCGAGCCAGCGGCTGTTGCTGACGGCATACGTCGTCCACGACACGAGCGCGCCACCGGCGCACAGCAAGCCCGTCAGGGAGCTCCAGCCGGAGGTGGCCAGCGATTGCCAGCTGATGCAGACGAGCCCGGCCATGCTGCAGGCCAGCGAGGGCAGCAGTTCGCGCAGTGCCGGAGAATGGTGCTCGCGGCTGCCGACGAGCGTCACGGCGAGCGGCAGCAGGCCGATCACGAAGGCAGTCATCGCGACGCCGCCCGTCTGCACGGCCCTGGCCAGCAGCACGTAGTACAGGATGTTGCCGATGACACTGAGCCACGCAAGGGCCCGCCACTCGCGCCAGCCGAGCGCGCCCTTCAGCCGGCGCCACGACGGCGCGACGAGCACGGCGGCGACGAGCCCGTAGGCGAGATAGCGCCCGGCGGACAGCTGCAGCGGCGGAAAATCGGCGGCCAGCTTGGGGGCCAGGAAGACGAGTCCCCAGAACGCGCCGGCGACGATGCCGGCCACGATGCCGAGGAGGGTTTTGTTGGTGGTCACGGGATGCTCCAGATGCGGAAAGCATCCATTGTCGGGGGCGGGCGACGGGGTGTCTTGGCTGGAACTACTGGCGAATTGACCGCGTCTCCCGATGTCCGCTTTGCGCGCTAGAGCACTGCCCGATTCTGCGAAATCGACCGGTTGAATTCGAGCCAGCTATTGCCGAGCGCCGTGATCTGGTAGTCATTGCCGATACGCTGCAAAAACATATTCGATTCCAGCCAGGTCCGGATTTCCTCGCTCATCATGGGCGCATCCAGGCCGCATTGAATGCTGTTGAGCGCACGCACGCAGGCATAATGCTTCAGCGCCTGCCGGCCTTTCACAGTGATCACGGGCTTGCCGTCGTCATCCAGCTGAATCAGGCCAAACCGGCGCAATTCAACGGGACACTCGGCAATCGTCATCCTGTGCATGCCGGTGTCCGCTTCGAAGCGAAGACGGTGCAGGATCGCCATCGCCGCCGCGTCGAGCGTGACCGGTTCGTCGTCGTCGGTTGACGCTGGATGCGGGTCTGCGGACCCAGACGGCGCTTCATCGATACGACGTCGCTGCGCGCGGCGTTCCTCGGGAATGGCCAGCACACGCTCGACCAGCGCCTCGTCGAGGCCATTGCGCAGGAGTAGATTTTTCGCGGCGGCGTTGCCGAAACTGCGCCGCATGACGAACATGGTGCGCAGGATTTTTGCGGTGACGCCATCGGTACGTCGATCTCCCGAGCGTCGATCAGGGTGAATCACGAGAGCCATGGCCGCCAAAAGATGTGTCGATGATTAATAATAACAAAAAATCATCAAAAATGGAGGCTCAGGCTGTTTTGTCTTACTGAAACAAGCGGCCGGGTCCGGCCCTTTCCGCCATTGTCGCGCCAGGTTTCCGATAAGTCAGCCCCACGAGCGAAACGGCGATAACCCAGAGTGCCCATGCGTCAAGCATGTAGGGGAACAGGGCCACTGGATTCCCTCCAGGCGCCAGGACGCCTCCAGACACCAGGGGCGCTCCGGCGCCCAGGGCCAGCACTGCGCTGGATATGAAGAAGTGCCGCAGGCAGAAGCTGATCCTGGACCAGGGAAAAAAGATCAGTCCAGCCATGCAGAACGTGAAAAGGGTGCAGGAACCGGATTTTATGGACAGCCCCCAAAGTCCCCCGATCCCTGCCAATGCCAGGCACGGCAACACGTCGCTGCCGCTATAGCCACCTGATGAAACCTGGGCGCCGGGATTGGAACTGCCGAATCCAGGCCACCATGCCCTGCACCTGCGTAGTGCGAGGGAAGAAATCATGCCGCCGATGAGTGCGACTGTGAGATGCAAGCGTATTCCCCCGCCGTGCTGGAAAAGCAGGATTTCAAAATTCGCCCCAACCAAGAATCGAGCAGAAAAATACGCTGAATGTCAGGTTTGCCGTTGCCGAATCAATTTTTCTGCGAACCATGATGATGGCTTTCCAAAGTCAATGGGCGACGGGTTCGACGTTGTTGAATCACAGGAACCCCTAGTCTGGTCGCCTACGAAATTTGCCTCAAGCAAACGCCTGCCCAAGGTTGCTGTGGCTCAGTCGTTGCCAGCCCAATTGAGGCGCGCCGCTTGGGCACAGGCAGTGTTGTACGTTCTCCGCATCCCAATCGAGATTGCTGGGAATCAATGCCACAGTGTTGCTCAACCTTAAAATCTACCTTGGCTCTATTTAATTGATCTGTCGCAAATATCGCCAGATGAAGGAGGAACGTGATGAAAGAAACGATGCTCACGCTCGATCGGCATTCCCCTTTCCTGACAGGCGGGTCATTCTCTTGTTCCGGCCGCAGCATGAATCGGGAAACCGGCGCAATTGCCATCATGACCGCCGTACTTCTACCCGTAATTTTTGGCTTTTTTATGCTGGCTCTCGATTTCTCGCGGATTTACAACCGTAAAGTGGAAATGCAGACCTTGGCTGACGCCGTTGCGATCGCCGCAGCGAAAAAACTGGATGGAACAACCACTGGAATCAGCGCGGCGCTGGCTGCTGCGCAAGGCGTCGTGGAAGACCCGGCGAATGGTCCCAAGTACGACTATCTGAACAATATTACTTGGGAAAATGCCGCGATAAAATTTGGGGCTTCACCTGACGGCAACTCGGGCTGGAAATCCGATGGCGAGGCGGCAGCTTCTCCAGCCGGGCTGGTGTTCGTAAAAGTGGACACCGGGCTGCTGAGCGGACATTACGGAAAAGTCGACATGTTCTTCGCTCCCATACTGTCCTCATCTTTCAGTTCCGTCGAAACCGGCCACATTACCATTGCAGGCAAGGCGCGCCTCCAGGTTACGCCGCTGGCCATTTGCGCTATGTCTCCCACGGCGAGAGCAAGGCGCCAGAACGCGAACGGGACCCAATACGACGAACTGGCCGAGTACGGCTTTCGCCGCGGTGTCGGCTATAACCTCATGAACCTCAATCCGAACGGGCCGACAGCAATGAGTTTCCAGGTCGACCCGGTTTCATTGGCAGGCGGCGCTACAACCAATTTCAACCAATCGATTTACGAGCCGTATATCTGCACAGGAACGATGGCCGTCCCGAAAGTGACGGGTGCGACGGTTGCCGTCCAGAGCCCATTTCCAATTGGTACGTACTACAGTCACCTCAACTCCCGATTTGACCCTTATTCGGGGACCTGCGACGTCAACACCTCGCCGCCGGACAGCAATGTCAAGCAATACGCGTTTGCCGGCGTGAGCTGGATGTCCACGAAGGCTACGGTCCAGGTTGCAAAAACGGATACCTCGACTACCGCAATGCTGCAGACGGTTGCCGAGATTGGGCCGACGAATTACCCGACTGCGGTAGATTACGGGGCGCTCTGGTCTTTTGCCCGCGCGGTTCCCTGGTCGTCCGTTGCAGATCCGGCCGCACCGGAACCCGCCGGGGGTTATACGTCCTTCAATGCAACTTCACTCATCTGGAGCAAGTTGTACGGGTCCGCTTCGACGGTTGGAACCTATCCGAGCTCGACACCTTATCTCACGACCAGTGGCAGCTCATATTTTCAGACTCCACCAACAGTGGCGCGCCGGCCCGGCGCCAAGAATAGACGGGTCCTGAACATACCCCTGCTTTCGTGTCCAGTAACCGGCTCTACCGCGACGGTGCTCGGGATCGGGAAATTCTTGATGACCATACCGGCCGATTCCAGCGCCATCTACGCGGAGTTCGGCGGCATTGCGACTGACGCGCAACTGGGCGGACCAGTGGAGATCTATCAATGAGCGCACCGATTCGAAAACCGTCCTTGCGCGGAAGAGGCAGCGTTGCCGTCGAGTGCGCAATCGTACTTCCTATTCTCCTGCTCCTGATAAGCGGCCTGTTGTTCTTTGCCCGGGTGTTCTGGTGCTACACCGTCGCACAAAAGGCCGCGCATGACGGCGCCAGGTTCCTGGCGGCGACCACACTGCGGGAAATCGCGCCATCGTCAGCCGGCCCCGTGGTACCCGTTGCCGTCGTGGCACAGAAAATCGCAATGGATGAGCTCGCAGAACTGAATCCCGGCGGGGGCATCAGTGCCACGGCCCTGTGTTACGTAGGTAGCCCGACCCCGTACTGGGACCTGTGCTACGGTTACGACGTCCCGAAGAAGGTTTCGGTACGCGTCACCGTTTCCGTCTCCGACCCGTTCTTCGATCCATTTACAGAGCTATTTACCGATGGCAGTCCAATCATTCTCAGGGCGGTCATGGCAACGGACTATGTAGGGGGCTGAGGTGAGGAGACCATCCATTCGGCCCCCGATGCGGGCTGCACAGAGCGGTGTGGCAGCAGTTGAATTTGCGCTTGTCGGGCTTCTGTTTTTCACGGTCGTATTCGGCACCATCGAGATCGCCCGGGTAATGTACATGTACAACACACTTGCCGAAGTCACCCGGCGCGCAGCGCGAGCCGCCGCCAATATCGACTGGCGCGACACCGCCGAATTGGATCGTGCGAAGCAGCACGCGATTTTTCGAGATTCCCCAGGAGAACTGCCGTTCGGTGCGCCTATCACCGACCAGCACATCCGCATCGATTACCTGTACCTGAAACAGGACGGAACGACGACTTACGAACCTATCTCGGCCGGATCCATGCCCGGCAGCCCCGGCCGGAACCGTCTAAACTGCCTGACAAATCCTTACGGCAGCGCAACAGGCCCATCCAATACCTGTATTCGCATCGTTCGTGCCCGGATATGCAAACCCGATACCGATTGCGAAGCGGTCGACTACCAAATTCTGATCCCCCTCGTGAACCTGGGAGTAAAGCTGCCGATATCCACTACGCTCGTCAGCGCCGAGACGCTGGGCTATCATGCCGGCGATCCAGTTTCACCTTGAGCGAAATTGAATCGCCTGCGCCAGCTACGCTTCGACAGGCTTTCGAAACGTCGGTTTGCGGCCCGCAGCTTTCATTTCTTGCGATGAAACCGCCGCGCCCCGATGGGCTTTCCGGCCGCATACTCGATCAATTCGATATGCTGGGTATCGTAGATCAACGGATAATTGATCCGAACCGCCGAGCCACCGCTGCCGCAGGTACCGTCATCCAGTTGGAGCAGATAGGTCGGTATGCTGCCCTTGGCCCCCGCGACGAACTTCGTGCCGCGCGCGTTCACGTACACCGTTCCCGGCTTTTCCTGTCGTACCGCGAATTGGCGCACGCACCTGGGCACTGACTTGTCCCGCCCATGCCAGGCGATGGTGTCGCCCTTCACGGTAAGCGTCGTGTAGGGCGATGCCGCCTGGTCGTCCGCGAGCCAGCGTCCGGCAAACGGCACGGGATCCGCCAGCACAGGCGAACTGCAGCCAAGACCGGCCACGACCGCAACGAGCCGTGCGCAAGACATCACACGCTCAGCCATGCCGATTCGCCCGTCGATACGCTCCAGGCGTCATCCCCGTCGCATCCCGTAGCGCCCGCGTCAGCGCGCTCTGGTCCGAAAAGCCGGCCGCCAGCGCGATCTCGGCGATGGAACGCGACGTGTCCGCCAGCCACGCCTGTGCGCGTGCCAGGCGGACGCCGCGCAGCCACGCGTGCGGACTCGAGTCCAGTTCCGTGCGGAACAGGGCGTGCAGGCGGCTGACGGACAGGCCCGCGTGGCGCGCCATCGAATCCGTCGTCCAGGCGAGACCGGGCTCCGCTTCGACGCTGGCCATGAGCGCGGCGAGGCGCGAGGCGGGGCGGGGCGCGTCCAGCGCGATGGTGTCGAGCAGCAGCGGGACCCAGCCCCGCAGCAGTCCGCGATCGAAGGCCTGCGTACGCATCACGCCCATGAATTCGACCAGCTTGCGCGCGCCCGGGCCGAGGCTCATGAACGGGCGGTCGAGCATGCGGTCCCAGGCCGGGTGCGCCATGGCGGCCGGTTCGACGTCGAGGATCAGCGACTGGTTGGTCCCGATGCCGCACTGGGCGTGCCAGGTGTTCGGCGCGACGCAGGCGGCGCGCAGCGGGTCGAGCCGTCCGCGGCGGCCTTCGATGTCGAGCAGCACGGCGCCGCTCACGGGCAGGACCAGCTGGGCGAACACGTGGCGGTCGGTGACGATGTCGGCGCCATAGGTGCGCAGGTGGAGGTCGGTATCCATGGCGGGCAGTCTAGCAGTGATTGTGCGACAAGGCCTACAAGTCGACGGGAAAAAATATATGCGCCTACCCTCTTGCAGGCGCGGCCGCCGTCCCAATTTGCCATCCTGATCCAGCGCCTTCGGGCGCGTGTCTCCTCTGTCTCCTCCAAGTGCAAACTTGGATTTACCGCCTGGCGCAGCAATGCGCAGGCGGTTTCTTTTTTGTGGGGTGCGCCCGGCCAGCCTGTCCGGGCGCGGTGCCGCCGCTGCGTCAGTCCCGGCGCGGATTGTTGGGATGGTCGTCGAACCGGTTCGGCACGCCGTCGCCGTCACGGTCGCCGCGGCGCCACCCGCCGCGTTCCATCACCCAGTGGCCGTCGCGCTCGACCCAGGTCGGTGCGCGGTAGGCGTAGCCGTGGCGCTGGCGCAGCCATTTGCCGTTCGTCCAGACGTAGCGGCCGTGGCGCCATTCCCAATGGCCCGGGGCCCACACGTAACCGTGGCGCGCGGCCGGGATGCGCTCGTCGCGCGGCGGGGGCGGGGCAGTGCGGATGACGACGTCGGCGGCGGCCGGCAGCGCGACGCTGCCGAAGGAGCCTGCAACCAAAGCGGCAATGAGCAGTTTTTTCATCTTGGCCTCCTCATAAGTAGGTGTAGACCGACTGTACTGCCGCGTTACGGGCGCGACCGTGCGGCGTTTCGCTTAACGCCGCAACTTAAGGTGCGATGGGGAAAGAGTCAGGTGGCCAGGGGCAACGCGAACTGCAGCACGAGCCCGCCGCCGTCGCGGTTGCGCACGGTGAGCTCGGCGTTGTGGCGGGTGATCACGCGTTCGACGATGGCGAGGCCCAGGCCCGCGCCGTTGGCCTGGCCGCGGGCGCTGTCCAGGCGGGTGAATGGCCGCAGCAGCTGCTCGATCTGGTCGTCCGGGACGCCGGTGCCGTGGTCGTTGATCTCGACGACGGCACGGCGGCCGTGGCCCGTCATCCTGACGTGCAGGGCCATGTCGATCTCGGTGACGTCCGCGCCCGGCGTCTTGCCGTAGCGGCGCGCGTTCTCGATCACGTTGTTGATCACGCGGCGCAGGTCGGTCGAGTTGCCCATCACGTGGATGTCCGCGTCGATGTCGGTCGAAGTGCGCACGTCCGGCAGGCGGGCGGCCGTGTGCGCGCAATCTTCCAGCAGTTCCGAGAGGTTCACCGGCACGAACGTCGCGCTTTCCGTGGGGCGCGCGAAGTCGAGGAACTGGCCGATGATGGCGTCCATCTGGGCGATGTCCGACTGCATGCCGGTGCGGGCTTCGTCCGACAGCGGCGCCATCTCCACTTCCAGCTGCATGCGCGCGAGCGGGGTGCGCAGGTCGTGCGAGATGCCGGCCAGGATCACGGCGCGGTCCTTCTCGAGCTGCTGCAGGTCGTCGACCATCTGGTTGAAGCTGCGGTTCGCCTCGATGATCTCGCGCGATCCTTTTTCCGGCAGCGGAGTGGGGCGCTTGCCCTGGGCGATCGAGCGCGCGGCCGCCGTCAGGCGCGCGAGCGGCAGGTTGACGAGGCTCGAGATCAGTGCGGCGCCCAGCAGCGACAGCACGCCGACCACCGTGGCCCAGCCGAGCCATTGCACGCGCGTGAGGCCGGGCAGCTTGTCGCGCTCGAGCATGAGCCAGTACTTGTCGCCGTCGATGTCGAAGCTGACCCAGAAGCCGGGGATCTCGTTGACCATGCGCGAGAAGCGCGTGTCCGGTCCCAGCTTGTCGCGCACGAGGGCGGCCACTTCCGGCATCAGCGAATTCGGCGGCGGCGGTTCGACCGTGTCCGTCGGCTTCACGTCGTAGATACGGATGCCCTCGTTCGACACCAACTCGAATAACAGTTCGCGCCGCAGGTCGGGCGCGGAGTGCGTCAGCGCGGCCTTCGTGATGGTGACGACGGAGACCAGCAGCTCGGCCGTCTGCTCGACCTGCGGGCCGCGCTGGAAGACATTGAGCATGCCGATCCACGAGGCCATCGACAGGCCCGTCAGCATGGACAGCAGGAAGAAGGTGCGCCAGAACAGGCCACTCTTCATCCTGCCGAAAATCCGCGGCATGGCCTGTTCCTTCGAGGTTGATGCGAACACTAGCGCGGCTGGCCTTCAGGAATGAATACGTAGCCCAGGCCCCATACGGTCTGGATGTACAGCGGGCTCGACGGGTCCGGCTCGATCAGCTTGCGCAGGCGCGAGATCTGCACGTCGAGCGAGCGGTCGAATACTTCGTACTCGCGGCCGCGCGCCAGTTCCATCAGTTTTTCGCGCGACAGCGGCTGGCGCGCATGGCGCGCGAACACTTTCAGCACCGAGAACTCGCCCGTGGTCAGCGGCACGGTCTCGCCGTTTTTCTTGAGCGTGCGCGTGCCGAGGTCCAGCACGAAGTCGCCGAATTCGAAGGTCTGGGGCGTCTCGCTCGGCGCGCCGGGGATCTCGTCCGGGCCCTTGCGGCGCAGGACCGCGTTGATGCGGGCCACCAGCTCGCGCGGGTTGAAGGGCTTCGGCAGGTAGTCGTCCGCGCCCATCTCGAGGCCGACGATGCGGTCGACGTCCTCGCCTTTCGCGGTCAGCATGATGATCGGGGTCTGGTCGCCGGCACCGCGCAGGCGGCGGCAGATCGACAGGCCGTCTTCGCCGGGCAGCATCAGGTCCAGCACGAGCAGGTCGTAGCGCTCGCGCAGCCACAGTTTATTCATTGCCGGCGCGCTTTCGGCGGTCACGACCTGGAAGCCCTGTTCGGTCAGGTAGCGGCGCAACAGGTCGCGCAGGCGCACGTCGTCGTCGACGACCATGATCCGGGCGGAGTGGCCGCCATTCGCGCCGGCCGTGCCGGCATTCGAGCTCGTTGCATTCATTGTTCTGTCGGATTTGTCAGATTAATGTCGCTATGGTAACGTCTTATGGCTCGACGCCAAGGGGGTATCGTTGAGCCATTACATTGTGTTACAAACTTTACCCAATTCGCCTTATGCCCGGAGTCGATTCCTCATACACTGGCCTCATCGAATCGCAGCTTACACCACAGCTCAAAACCACAGCTTACTCCTGACACGGCAACGCGAATGAGGAACACCATGAACAGTGCGTTCACACATCACCACGCAGCGAAAAAGGCCGGCCGCCTGGCCCGCCTCGCTGTGCTGGCGTGCGCCCTGGTGCTGGGAGCCGGCGGCGCGTTTGCCCAGCAAAACGGCGACCGGCGGGACGACCGCGGCGACCGGGGTGACTTGCAATCGCAGCCGCAGTTCTCGCGTTTCCGCCTGCCTCCGCAGGGCCGCGACCAGCGCGACGACATGCGCGCCTACGAGGAACAGCGCCGTGCCCAGCAGCAGGACCAGCGCGAGCAGCAGCACGAGCGCCGCGGCAGCCGCATGACGCCGGACGAACGGCGCGACCTGCGCCGCCAGATCAACGAAGCGGGCATGGACCTGTACCCTCAGCGTCGCTGAAATTTCTCTGCATCAACTTAGTTGCTTGTTGTTTATTTTCAAGTGACAACATGATACGCTAGCCGGATTCTGCCGCGGCCCAGCCCATGCCGCGGCATCAACCGCACGGAGCGTATCGTGACCACAGACATTTCCGTAACGGCGACCCGCTTCGCCGCGACCGGTCCCGAGCATTGCATCGCCAAACGCGACGACGGCGTGTATGCCGATCCCTCCGTGCTCGGCACCACGCTGGTCGCTGCCATCGACAACGTCTACCGCGCGGGGAACTACTTCACCGGGATCGATTATCCCGTGCTGATGAAGGCGCTGTTCGGCCACGGTCCGGAGCTGCCGCAAGGGCCGGACGGCACGACGCTCGTGCGCTTCGCGGCCGACATCCAGACCTTCGATCCGGCGCGCCGTGCCCTGTACCGCGCCGTCAAGATCGGACGCGGCTATGCGGAATATTACTTCGAGCCCGTCTGGCTGCCCGACCCGGCCGACCCCGACGCCCCTGGCTTCCAGACCCGCCTCGATCTCGACGAATTCATCGCCGACGTGTGGATCAAGGGCATCCGCTTCGGCCTCGACCTGCCGGCCATCCGCGCCGCGATGGAATCCACCAGGGCCGACCGCGTCACGGTCGCGCGCCAGCTCGAGCCGAGGCCGGGCGAGGATGCCCACATCGTCGAAGTGTCGGATGACCTCCACCGCAGCGATGCGCCGCTCGAACTGGGCAATGGCCGCCTCGACCTGAACAGCTTCCAGAACCGCTTCCCGCAGATCCAGGCCGGCGTACGCCTGTTGAAGAAAGTCCCTGCGACGGCGGGCGCGATGGGCTTCGAGATGTCCGGCGCGGCGCTGCCGCCCGAGCCGGGGCGCGACGTCGACCTGCCGGCATATGCGGGCACCGGCACGAAGGTGGAGCGCACGCCGGAAGGCGAGTTCCTCGTGTCCAGCGCGGCCGGGTTCCTGATGGTCGATGCGAAGACGAGCCGCATCTCGGTCGAGGACAAGGTCGTCAGCCACGACGGCGTCAGCGCCAAGACGACGGGTAACCTGAGCCTCACCGGCGACTACGAGGAGTTCGGCGAAGTCCAGGAAAAGCGCGTGATCGAGGCCGACAGCATCACCGTCCACGGCGACGTGTTCGGCAGCCTCGTGTCGCGCGGCGGCACGGTCGACGTGCGCGCGAACCTCGTGGGCGGCAGCGCCCGCAATGCGCGCGGCGACATCCACGTGCGCGGCGTCGCGTCGGCTTCGGTGCTGTGCGCGGAAGACGGCCGGATCGTCGTCGAGCGCGCGGAAAACTGCGTCATCGCGGGCACGCGCGTCGAGGTCAATCATGCCGTCAACTGCGAGATCGTCGGCGACGAAGTCGTCGTGAACATGGCCGAGGGCTGCGCGCTCGCGGGCCGGCGCGTGACGGTGGAATGCACTGTGCCGCGCAAGCAGAGCGAGATGCTGGTGGCCGTGCTGCGCGAGGAAGGCCAGCAGATCGACGAGGTGATCGCGGCGGTGACGCAGCGCGTCGCGCAGTTCGCCACCCTGGCCGCGCAGCTGAAGGCCGCGCAGGATGCGCTGACGGGCAAGCCGGACGTGCGCCGCTACCTGATGCTGGCCACGCGCGTGCGCAAGGGCGAGATCAGCCTGACGCCCGAGCAGGCGCGCCAGTTCCAGAAGATGGCGCAGGACGTGGGCCCGGCGCTGAAGGCGATCGGCGATGTCTCCGCGAAGATCAAGGCCGCGGAAGCGGAGCAGCAGGCGGGCACGCACATGCTCGCAAACCTGCAGGCGCAGCGTGGCGACGCGGCCAGCATTTCCAGCGTGGCGATCGCCTCGGTGCAGGGCGAGACGCAGGTGCGCATCCTCGCCTACAGCCCTGCGGGCGGCCAGCCCTGGCGGTGGTTGCCGCGCGAGATCCGCACCCGGCTGCGCGGACCGCAGGCGGGAGAACTCCTGTTCATGGGCGGCGCGGGCAGCGTCGCGTGGAGCAGCGATACCGTCGCTGCGTCGTAAAGTTTATACTTGGGCGTGGCCGCGAGGCCATACCCATAACGACTCCAATCCGACAGAGGGGAAACCTTGAACACCATGCGTCCCATCCTCCAGCGCCGCCCGATCGGCGCGCTGGTCGCCGCGATGTGTGCCGGCGCGCTATTCGCAGCGCCGGCATATTCTGCAACCAAGGCAGCCAGCAGCAAGGGCAAGCCGACCGTGGCCGAAGCAGAGCGCTTCGTCGCCGAATCCGAAAAGAAGCTCGACCAGCTGGGCCTCGACGCCGGCCGCGCCGAGTGGGTGGCCGAGAACTTCATCACGCTCGACACCGAGACACTGACCGCGCAGGCCAACGAACAATACCTGACCGTGAGCGGCGACATCGCCCTCAAGGCGCGCCGCTACAACGGCCTGAAGGTGCCGGAAGCGAGCGCCCGCAAGCTGATGCTGATGCAGCAGTCGCTGATGCTGGAAAACGCCGACGACCGCGGTGCATACGCGCGCCTGGCCGCCAGCATGACGGGCGCGTACGGCAAGGCGAAATACTGTCCGGCGGCCGCTGCCGGCGCGGCAAAGCCGGACTGCATGCCGCTGGGCGAACTGGAAAAAGTGCTGGCCACGAGCCACGACCCCGCGCGCCTGAAGGAAGTCTGGCTCGGCTGGCACGCCCAGTCGCCCGCGTACAAGCAGGATTATGCGAAGTATGTCGAGCTGTCGAACAAGGGCGCCCGCGCGATGGGCTATGCCGACACGGGCGCGCTGTGGCGCTCGCGTTACGACATGGCGCCGGATGCCTTCTCGGCCGAGATGGAGCGCCTGTGGCAGCAGGTGAAACCACTGTACGACTCGCTGCACACGTACACGCGCTACAAGCTGCGCCAGGCCTACGGTCCGGACGTCGTGCCGGCCGACGGCCCGATCCCGGCCCACCTGCTGGGCAATATGTGGGCGCAAAGCTGGGACAACCTGTACCCGATCCTGAAGCCCGCCGGCCTCGAAAAGGGTGAAGACCTGACGGCGCTGCTGGAAGAGCGCAAGACGAGCGCCGTCGAGATGACGCGCTATGCCGAAGGCTTCTACACGTCGCTGGGCATGCGCAAGCTGCCGGCCACGTTCTGGGAACGTTCGCTGCTGACGAAGCCGCGCGACCGCGAAGTCGTGTGCCACGCATCCGCCTGGGACCTGGACGGCAAGGACGACGTGCGCGTCAAGATGTGCATCACGCCGACGGCCGAGGACTTCCGCGTCATCCACCACGAGCTGGGCCACTTGTACTACGACCTCGCGTACAGCAACCAGTCGCCCATGTTCAAGAACGGCGCCAACGACGGCTTCCACGAAGCCATCGGCGACACCGTCGCGCTGTCGATCACGCCGGCCTACCTGAAGAAGATCGGCCTGATGAAGACGGACCCGGATCCGAAGCAGGAAATCGGCCCGCTGCTGTACACGGCGCTGCAGAAGATCGCGTTCATGCCGTTCGCGTACAAGGTCGACAAGTGGCGCTGGCAGGTCTACGGCGGGCAGGTCAAGCCGGCCGACTACGACAAGGCCTGGTGGGCGCTGACGCAGCAGTACCAGGGCGTTTCCCGTCCCGCACCGATCGCGGACGGCGGTTTCGACGCCGGCGCCAAGTTCCACGTCGCGAGCGACACGCCGTACGCGCGCTACTTCCTCGCCCACGTGCTGCAGTTCCAGTTCCACCGCGCGCTGTGCAAGGAAGCGGGCGACACGGGACCGCTGTACCGCTGCTCGATCTACGGCAACCAGAAGGCGGGCGCCAAGTTCCAGCAGATGCTGGAGATGGGTACGAGCAAGCCATGGCCGGAAGCGCTGAAGGCCGTGACGGGGTCGGACAGGATGGATGCGACCGCGATGCTGGAATACTTCGCGCCGCTCAAGACCTGGCTGGATGAGCAGAACAAGCAGCTGGCCGTCGAAGACGCGAAGCTGACGAAGCGTTAATCCGCGGCGGCTTCCGCCAGGGCGGCGTAGCATTGCGCCGCTTCCGGCGGGAGCCCTGCGAACAGATGTTCATCCGCCTCGTCGACGAGTCCCTGCTCGACGAGCATCCGCACCTTCCCGAGATAATCCGCCAGCTTGAGCAAACGCCCCAGCGGCGACATGACCGCGCCGCGCCGCAAGTCGCCCTGTTCCAGCAGCGCCTGTGCCACCGTGTCGGGAAAATTCCACTCGCGCGCGATGCTTGCGCACAGGCCGCGCGTGGCGCGGGGCAGCTGGGCGAGGAACACGTCGGTGCCGAGGCGCTCGCCGTCCTTCGCCTCCTGGTCCATGATGCGCAGGCTGACGATCAGCCCCACGTTCTGCAGCAGCCCGGCGAGGAAGGCGTCGAACGGTTCGATGCCGGCGCCGGCCAGCTGGCGCGCGGCGATCGCGCAGCGCTCCGAATGCGCCCACAGGTGCTGCGCCAGCCGGCGCGTATAAAATCCCGAACGTACGTCGATGATGGGCCGGAACGCGACCGTCGTGATCAGCTGGCGCAAGCCCTCCTGGCCGATCAGGATCACGGCCTGTTCGACGCTCGTGATCGACTGGCCCGTCCCCCGGTAGCAGCTGTTGGCGAGACGGACGACGGCCGCCACCAGCACGGGATCGGTCGCGATCGTGCGCGACAGCGCGCTGCCGGAAAACGTCTCGCTGCGCAGGCTTTGCAGCAGTTGCGGGACGAGCCCCGGCATGCGCCGCACGAGCGCCGCGCCGGACTGCTGCGTGCCGACGATCGCCGCCAGCGCTTCCAGCACGCGCGTCTCGGCGTCGGAGAGTTCGAGGCCGCCGTCCGCGCGGTCGAACAGCCACGCGTGCCAGGCGCCGTTGATCCGTTCCAGCTGCTCGAACGAGACGGGGGCCGTGCGCGGTTGCGGCGCGAGTGCCGCGGGTGCGGGAGCAGGGGCGGGAACAGGCTCGACGGCCGGCTGCGGCTGCGTTTGCGCCACGGACGGGCTGGAAAACAGGCTTTGCAGCCACCGGAACATCGTCATCCCCTTTAGGTCAATTCCGAACATTGTACGGACGTAAGCGCTGAGCGCAAGGTAGGAAATGTCTCATTGATTGTTGACTGCACTCAACAATTTCCAATCGTCATCGCCTTAGCATGGCGATCTTGAGGAAAGGATCCGCCATGCACATGACTACGACGACCACCACCCAATTCCTGAGTTTTACCCTCGGCGGCCTCGAGTACGGGCTCGACGTCGCCAAGGTGCAGGAACTCCGGGTACTCAAGGCACTCGAGCGCTTCACATCGGACGGCGAGATCGTCGGCGGCGTGGCCGTCTCGCGCGGCGTGATCATGCCGCTCGTCGACATGCGCGCCGCCTGCGGCACGTCGCCGGACGCGCCCGATCCGATGACGGACGTGATCATCCTCAGGCTGTCGACCTGCACGATGGGGATGGTGGTGGATGGCGTGACGGGCGTCGTGTCGCTGGCGCCCGAGCAGGTGTCGCCGGTGCCCGGTGCGGACCAGGCGCAGGTCGATTACCTGATCGGGCTGGGGCAGATGGGGGCGCGGCGGTTGATTCTGGTCGATATCGACCGGTTGATGTCGGTGCGGAGGCCGAAGAAGGACGGGGCTCGGCAAGTCGCCTGACCGTCGTTCCCGGACTAGCCGTCCGCCTTGGCGGGAACCCAAGTTGCTTGCGCTGTCGAGATGCATGCAACTTGGGCCCCCGCCTGCGCGGGGGCGACGGTTATTCGAGCGTGTACGTAAAAAATCAGGCGACCAGGCTTTCCAGCTGCTCCTGCAATTCCAGCCACTCGTTCTCGAGATTGCCCAGATCCCGCGTCAGGAAGGCCTGGTCGGCCACGAGATTCTTCAGCTCTTCCTTCTTGTCCGCCTCGTAGATGCCCGGCTCCAGCAGCCGGGCGTCGACCTCGGCCTTCTTCGCGTTCAGCTTGGCCATCTGCTCTTCCAGCCGCTTGATGCGGTTTTCGATGGGCTTCTTCAGCGCGGCCAGGCGCTGGCGTTCTTCCGCTTCCAGGCGCTTCTGTTCCTTGCGGTCGACGGCGGGCGCCGGTGCGGCCGGGCTTGAGGACGGCAGCGGTGCGCTCGTGCCGGCATCGCCCTTCAGCTTGGTCTGGAACAGCCAGTCCTTGTAGTCGTCCAGGTCGCCGTCGAACGGTTGCAGGCGGCCGTCGGCCACGATGATGAACTGGTCGGTCGTCGCGCGCAGCAGGTGGCGGTCGTGCGAGACGACGACCAGCGTGCCTTCGAACTGCGCCAGCGCCAGGGTGAGCGCCTCGCGCGTCTCCAGGTCCAGGTGGTTGGTCGGTTCGTCCAGCAGCAGCAGGTTCGGACGCTGCCACACGATCAGCGCCAGCGCCAGGCGCGCCTTCTCGCCGCCGGAGAACGGCTTGATGGAACTCGTCACCATATCGCCCGGGAAGTTGAAGCCGCCGAGGAAGTTGCGCAGTTCCTGCTCGCGCGTGGTCGGCGCGATCTTTTGCAGGTGCCACAGCGGCGATTCGTCGTGGCGCAGCATCTCGACCTGGTGCTGGGCGAAGTAGCCGATCACGAGGCCCTTGCCGAGCGTCGCCGTGCCCGCGAGCGGCGCGAGGTCGCCGGCCACGGTCTTGATCAGCGTGGATTTACCGGCGCCGTTCACGCCGAGGAGGCCGATGCGCTGGCCCGTCTGCAGCGAGAAATTCACCTTGTGGACGATGGTCTTGCCGCCGACCTTGTCGCCATGCGCGTCGAGCAGCGGGTAGCCGGCGTCGACGTCTTCCATCACGAGCAGCGGATTCGGCGCCGAGACCGGGTCGCGGAATTCGAACGAGAACTCGGCCGCCGCGCGCAGCGGGGCCAGCTCTTCCATCTTCGCCAGCGCCTTCATGCGGCTCTGCGCCTGGCGGGCCTTGGTCGCCTTGGCCTTGAAGCGGTCGACGAACGATTGCAGGTGGGCGCGCGTGCGCTGCTGCTTTTCGTAGGCGGCGGCCGCCAGCACGAGGTGGGCGGCGCGTTGGCGCTCGAACGCGGAGTAGTTGCCCGAGTAGCGCTTCAGCTTGCGCTCGTCGATGTGCACGATGACGTTCACGATCTCGTCGAGGAAATCGCGGTCGTGCGAGATGATGATCAGGGTGCCGGTGTAGCGCTTGAGCCAGTCCTCGAGCCAGATGATGGCGTCGAGGTCCAGGTGGTTGGTCGGTTCGTCCAGCAGTAATAAATCGGAAGGGCACATCAGCGCCTGCGCCAGGTTCAGGCGCATGCGCCAGCCGCCGGAGAAGCTGGCGACCGGTTGGCGCATCTGGTCCAGCGAGAAGCCCAGGCCCAGCAGCAACTGCTCGGCACGGGACTGCACCGTGTACGCGTCGGCGTCGGCCAGCGCCGAGTGGACGTGGCCGATGGCGAGGCCGTTCTCCGTCGTGTGGGGCAGGGCTTCCAGGCGGTCCAGCTCGGCCTGCAGGGTGCGCAGGTTGGCGTCGCCGTCGATGGCGTACTCGATGGCGGGTCGGTCCAGCGCCGGGGTCTCCTGCGCCACATAGGCCATGCGCCAGCGCGCGGGGAAGTCGATCGCGCCCTGGTCCGGGTGCAGCTCGTTGCGCAGCATCGCGAACAGGCTGGATTTGCCGGCGCCGTTCGCGCCGATCAGGCCGATCTTGTCGCCGGGATTGAGGGTCAGGTCGGCGTCTTCCAGCAGCGGTTTCGTGCCGCGCATCAGGCTGACGTTGGAGAATCGGATCATTTCAGTAGCTACCGTAAAAACGTCGTTCCCGCGGAAGCGGGAATCCATGCTGAGCATCAGAATGCCGAGTCAGTATGGATTCCCGCGTGCGCGGGAATGACGGTGTGTCTTGGGACGACGTGGATTACTTCGCCAGTTGTTCCGCCGTCAGCAGGAACACCGCATCATCGCCCTGGCTCGTGGTCAGCCAGGTGAGGCCCAGGTGCCCGAACGCCGCTTCCGCATACTCGCGCTCGTTGCCGATCTCGACGATCAGCACGCCTTCCGGCGTGAGGCGCTCGGCCGCGCCGTCGACGATCTTGCGCACGAGGTCCATGCCGTCTTCGCCGCCGGCCAATGCAATCTGCGGCTCGCGCAGGTATTCCGGCGGCAGCTTGCCCATCGAATCGCTGTTCACGTACGGCGGGTTCGTCACGATCAGGTCGTACTTCTTGAACGGGACGTGCTGGTACAGGTCGGACTCGATCGGGTTTACGCGGCCTTCGAGCTTGTAGTCGCGGATGTTGCGCTCGGCCACGGCCAGCGCGTCCTTCGAAATGTCGACGGCATCGACGACGGCGTTGGGAAACGCGTCCGCCAGCATGATCGCCAGGCAGCCGGAGCCGGTGCACAGTTCGAGCACGTTCTCGACGCCGTCCGGATCGGCCACCCACGGGCTGAACAGGTTCGGGATCAGCTCGGCGATGAACGAGCGCGGCACGAGCACTCTTTCGTCGACGTAGAAATTGTAGCTGCCCAGCCACGCCTCATTGGTGATGTAGGCGGCCGGCACGCGCTCGTTGACGCGGCGCTCGATGACGGCCATCACCTGCAGGATTTCTTCCGGCAGCAGGCGGGCGTCGAGGAAGGGCTCGAGCTTGTCCAGCGGCAGCTTCAGGGTGTGCAGGATCAGGTAGGCGGCCTCGTCGAACGCTTCGGCGCTGCCGTGGCCGAAGAACAGCTTGGCGCCGTTGAAACGGGTCACGGCGTAGCGCAGCAGGTCGCGGGGCGTGCAGAAATGGGTCGTGGTCATGGCCTGGTCTCGTCGTTATGCCGCGGACGGCGGGATGGTCAGCAATCGCTCCAGCGTGCGCCGGTAGATGTTCTTGAGCGGATCGATGTAACGCACTTCGATGTGCTCGTCGATCTTGTGGATGCTGTCGTTGGGTGGCCCGAATTCTATCACCTGGGGGCAGATACGGGCGATGAAGCGGCCGTCCGACGTCCCGCCCGTGGTCGAAAGTTCCGTCGTCACACCCAGTTCCTGCTTGATCGAGCCGCAAATCGCGTCCGACAAGGTCCCCTTCGGCGTGAGGAACGGGTGGCCGGACAGCGTCCATTTCAGGTCGTAGTCGAGGCCGTGGCGGTCGAGGATCGCGTGCACGCGCGCCTGCAGGCTCTCGGCCGTGCTGGCGGTCGAGAAGCGGAAATTGAAGTCGACCTTCAGCTCGCCCGGGATCACGTTCGTCGCCCCGGTACCGGCCGCGATATTGGACACCTGCCAGCTCGTCGGCGGGAAGTACTCGTTGCCCTCATCCCATTGCTCGGCAGCGAGCTCGGCCAGCGCGGGCGCCGCCTGGTGGATCGGGTTGCGCGCCAGGTGCGGGTAGGCGATATGGCCCTGCACGCCCTTGACGACGAGGCAGCCGGACAGCGAGCCGCGGCGGCCGTTCTTGATCATGTCGCCCAGCACGTGGCTGGACGTGGGTTCGCCCACGAGGCAGTAGTCGATCGTCTCGCCCCGTTCTTCCAGCAGGTCGCAGACGATGACGGTACCATCCGTGGCCGGGCCTTCCTCGTCGGACGTGAGCAGGAACGCGATCGAGCCCATATGATCCGGGTGCGCGGCCACGAATTCCTCGACGGCGACGACCATGGCGGCGATCGACGTCTTCATGTCCGACGCGCCGCGGCCGTACAGCCTGCCGTCGCGCCGCGTCGGCACGAACGGTTGCGACGCCCATTGGTTCGCGGGCCCGGTCGGCACGACGTCCGTGTGGCCGGCGAACACGAACACGGGCGCCGCATCGCCGCGCCGGGCCCACAAATTCGTCACGCCGTTCGACTCGATCGTCTCGCAGCGGAAGCCGAGCGGCGCCAGCAGGGCCTGCAGCTTCTGCTGGCAGCCCTTGTCCTGCGGCGTGACGGAATCGAGCGCGATCAGCTCCTCCGTCAGGAGTTGGGTGCGCGACGGCTTCATGCCGGCCAGTCTCCGAACAGGTCTTCGTACTGGGCGGCCGAGAAGCCGACGGACACGCGGCCGCCGCCTTCGAGGACCGGACGCTTGATGACGGACGGATTTTCCAGCATCAGGTCGAGGGCGCTGGCCTTGTCGACGACCTGCGCGCGGCGCTCGTCGGTCAGCTTGCGCCACGTGGTGCCCTTGCGGTTGACGAGCGTTTCCCAATCGATCTGCTCGAGCCAGCGCGCAACGGTGGCGCGGTCCAGGCCTTGCTTCTTGAAGTCGTGGAACTCGAATGCCTGGCCGTTGTCGGCGAGCCAGGTGCGGGCTTTCTTGACGGTGTCGCAGTTGGGAATACCGTAGAGGGTCTTCTTCATGGCGGGGTGGTCTTGCTGTTCGGGAAGGCGCGAAGGATAGCACAGGCCGGCTATCCCACCGACAGTTTACCAATGGCGAAGGGAGGGCGGCGTTATGTACGTCGA
This sequence comes from Massilia orientalis, assembly GCF_030411975.2. Lineage (NCBI taxonomy): Bacteria > Pseudomonadati > Pseudomonadota > Betaproteobacteria > Burkholderiales > Oxalobacteraceae > Massilia > Massilia orientalis. The sequence continues at coordinate 283,925 of NZ_JASNRB020000009.1, forward strand.
TTGGATAAGGTTCTCACCGTCGATGCCGGCGCCCCGCCCGCTCGATACCGCCGGCGCACCGACCTGCGACGACCTGGTGAACAATGTCGCGGCGGGATAGAGAGCGTTGCCGGCGGCGTCCAGGTCGCCGTGCGCAGCCCGGCGGTACACGCCCATCGCCGGACGGCCGTCGTCGAGTAAACGCTGGCCGGCGAGGCCGGCTTACTTCTGCGGCCTGAAGGCGTGGCTGTTGTCGAACCCAAACTGATTTTCGTCATACATCCGCTTCATCTTGCGCACTAAATGCGTTTGCAGAACGGGCGGCAGCTTGAAGTACGACGCGCTGGCGGTGGTCGAGCGTTGCAGGTCGAGGTCGCCTGTGATGGCCCGGATGGCGGCTTTGGCGTCACGATGAAAAGCGATCATCTTCAGCCGGCCTCCATAGGGGGCGCGCAGCATCTTGCCGTTGTCGCTGGCGTAGAAGCGGTAGACCAGGATCGGATCGACCAGGCCATCGCCGTCTATATCGTTCAACTCGGTCAGCTTGGTCCACCATTGCACACCGGCCGTCCCCGCCAGTGCGCTATCGCTGACTGTGCCCATGGCCGCCAGGGTTGGTCCTGCATTTATCTTGAACAAGTGCGCGCCGATCTTGCTCGACAAGGTGTCGTCATCGTAGCGGCGGTCGCCGCTTTCGGTCAGGTACACCACGTATGCGCCGCTCTTGTCGCGATAGCAGAAGTGGGCGAACACCGGCAAGCTCACCTTGGCGGCCTTGAGGATATCGCGATGCAGCAGGAAGTCATCGCCGACGCAGCCCGAACCGGGCACGGCATGCACGTTCGAGGACGATAATACGAGAAGGCCACACAGGAGTGCGGTCGATAGCGGACGGTCAGTCAAGTCAACTATCCAGCGTAAATTCCGTGAACGACGGCCCATCCGGCTCGGCCGGTTTGGGCGCTTCCTCTTCCTTGGCCTTGCTGTCCGGCCCGTTATTGATCAGCCAGAGCAGATTGGTGGCCGAGTCGGCATTCGCCAGCGCCTCGTCCTGCGTGATGAGGTCGGCCTGCACGAGTTCCAGCAACGCCTTCTCGAACGATTGCGACCCCGGCGACAGGCTCTTGTCCATCGCTTCCTTGATCTGGCCGATCTCGCCCTTTTCGATCAGGTCGGCGACGTAGCGCGTGTTGACCATGATCTCGACCGCGGCCTGGCGCCGCCCGCCGGCCTTCGCGCGCACGAGGCGCTGCGACACGATCGCCTTCACGGCGGACGACAGGTCCTGCAGCAGCGCGGGGCGGTTCTCGATCGGGTAGAAGCTGATGATGCGGTTCAGCGCGTTGTAGCTGTTGTTCGCGTGCAGGGTCGCCAGCACGAGGTGGCCAGACTGGGCGTAGGCGAGGGCGGCGGCCATCGTGTCCTTGTCGCGAATCTCGCCGATCAGGATGCAGTCCGGCGCCTGGCGCATCGAATTGCGCAGGGCGACGTCGAAGCTCTTCGCGTCGCTGCCGATCTCGCGCTGGTTGACGATCGCTTTCTTGTTCTTGAACAGGTACTCGATCGGGTCTTCCAGCGTGAGGATGTGGCCGTGGCGCTGCTCGTTGCGGTGGTCGAGCATGGAGGCGATCGTCGTCGACTTGCCGGAGCCCGTCGCGCCGACGATCAGCAGCAGGCCGCGCTTCTCCATGATCAGCTCGGACAGCGCGGACGGCAGGCCCAGCTCGGCCAGCGGCGGGATCGTGGCGGGAACGAAACGGAACACGGCGGAAATGCTGCCGCGCTGGCGGAATGCGGAGAGACGGAAACGGCCCAGGTTCGGGACCGAGATGCCCATGTTGAGCTCGTTTTCGCGGTCCAGCTCGTCCATCTGCTCCGGCGACGCGATTTCGGCCAGCAGGACGCGGATATTGTCCGGCTCGAGCTTGTTCTGGTTGATCGGGATGAGGTTCCCGTTGATCTTGATGTGGACTGGGGAATTGACCGCGAAGAACATGTCGGACGCGTTCTTTTCCTTCATCAACTGGAACAGGCGTTCCATCATCATGGCCTCTCTCCCTTGCTTTGCGCTAATACCCCCCATCGTCGTTCCCGCGAAGGCGGGAACCCATGCTGAGGCACCGACGCCGCATCTTTGCACTATCGATGTGCGTTCGGCTGTGCGATTTCTGATGCCCAGTATGGATTCCCGCTTCCGCGGGAATGACGGATCAGACGCCGCGCAGCAGCTCGTTGATACCCGTCTTCGCGCGGGTCTTCGCATCGACCTGCTTGACGATCACCGCGCAATACAGGCTGTACTTGCCGTCGGCCGACGGCAGGCTGCCCGACACGACGACCGAACCGGCCGGGATGCGGCCATAGCTCACTTCACCGGTCTCGCGGTTGTAGATCTTGGTCGACTGGCCGATGTACACGCCCATCGAGATCACCGAGTTCTCTTCGACGATCACGCCTTCCACGATTTCCGAGCGGGCGCCGATGAAGCAGTTGTCTTCGATGATGGTCGGGTTGGCCTGCATCGGTTCCAGCACGCCGCCGATGCCCACGCCGCCCGACAGGTGGACGTTCTTGCCGATCTGGGCGCACGAGCCGACCGTCGCCCACGTGTCGACCATCGCGCCTTCGTCGACGTAGGCGCCGATGTTCACGTACGACGGCATCAGCACGACGTTCTTGCCGATGAACGAGCCGCGGCGGGCGACGGCCGGCGGGACGACGCGGAAGCCGCCCTTGGCGAAATCTTCGGCCGAGTAGTTGGCGAACTTGGTCGGGACTTTATCGTAGAACTGCAGGCTGCCGCCGAGGCCCGCCGCCGAGCCCATTGGGGTGTTGTTCTCGAGGCGGAACGACAGCAGGACGGCTTTCTTGATCCACTGGTTCACGACCCAGCTGCCGGTGTCCTTCTGGGCGACGCGCAGGCTGCCGTCGTCAAGGCCGGCCAGCACGTGGGCGACGGCGTCGCGCACTTCGGCGCTGGCGCTGGTCGGGCTGATGTCCGCGCGCTGTTCCCACGCGGTGTCGATGATGGTCTGGAGTTGTTGGGTCATGATATTGGTCTATACAGGTGGTGTTTCAGGAAGCCTTGAGATCGTTGCAGAACTGGACGATGCGGTTCGCCGCCTCCAGTCCTTCGTCCACTTCGGCGACGAGCGCCATGCGGATGCGGTTGCGGCCCGGATTGCTGCCGTGCGCGTCGCGCGCCAGGTAACTGCCGGGCAAAACCGTCACATTATATTCGGCGTACAGGCCGCGTGCGAACTCCGTGTCCGACAGGCCCGTGCGGCGCACGTCGGCCCACAGGTAGAAGCCGGCGTCCGGCAGCTCGACGTCCATCACCTGCTTCAGGAGCGGGGTGATGAGGTTGAACTTTTCCTTGTACAGCATGCGGTTCTCCTGCACGTGGGCCTCGTCGTTCCACGCGGCGATCGACGCGGCCTGCACCGGCGGCGACATCGCGCCGCCGCAGTAGGTGCGGTACAGCAGGAATTTCTTCATCAGTTCCGGATCGCCGGCGACGAAGCCCGAGCGCATGCCCGGCACGTTCGAGCGCTTCGAGAGGCTCGAGAACACGATCAGGTTCGCGTACGGACGCGCGCCGCTGCTCCGGCCCAGCTGGTGCGCCGCTTCCAGCGCGCCCAGCGGCGGCGTGGCGCCGAAATAGATCTCGGAATAGCACTCGTCGGCCGCGATCACGAAGCCGTGGCGGTCGGCCAGCGCGAACAATTCGCGCCAGTCGTCCAGCGACAGCACGGCGCCCGTCGGATTGCCCGGGGAGCACAGGTACAGCAGCTGTACACGGGACCATACCTCGTCCGGCACGCTGGAGTAATCGCAGGCGAAGTTGCGGGCCGGCTGGGAATTCACGAAATACGGCTCGGCGCCCGCCAGGTAGGCCGCGCCTTCGTAGATCTGGTAGAACGGATTCGGGCTGACGACGAGCGCGCCCGGCTTGCGCGGGTCGATCACGGTCTGGGCGATCGCGAACAGCGCCTCGCGCGAGCCGTTCACCGGCAGCACCATCGTGGCCGCATCCAGCGCCGGAATCCCGTAGCGGCGCTCCAGCCATGCGGCGATCGCGGCGCGCAGCGGCTCGTTGCCGTGCGTCGTCGGATACGTGGCGAGGCCGGCCATCGCGTGCGTCAGCGCTTTCTGGATGAACGCGGGCGTCGGGTGCTTCGGCTCGCCGATGCCGAGGCTGATGGCGTTGTAGTCGGGATTCGGCGTGACGCCGGCGAACAGCTGGCGCAGCTTTTCGAACGGGTACGGGTGCAGGCGGTCGAGATGTGGATTCACGGCGATGTGTTTTCCTGGCGATATTCGAGGTGAGAAGGGCAATTATAGCCACGTGACCCCGGGTGCGTTAGTATTGACTTAAGGAATCCAAATCGAACCCATCATCATGCAGCGCTCCGTCGACTATGTCCGCACCCTGACCGCGCAGGCGCGCAGCGCCCGGGCCAACCGCCACCTCGGCTATGCACTGGCGGGCGTGGCCGGGGCCGTGAACGCCGGCGGCTTCCTCGCCGTGCAACAGTACACGTCGCACATGACGGGCATCGTGTCGTCGGCCGCCGACAATCTCGCGCTGGGCGCCTTCGACCTCGTGCTCGACGCGCTCGGCGCCATCGTCTCGTTCCTGCTGGGCGCGGCCACCACGGCGATCCTCGTCAACTACGGCCGGCGCCGTGCGCTGGCCAGCGAATACGCGTTGCCGCTGCTGTGCGAAGCCATGCTGCTGCTCGCCTTCGGCGTGCTGGGCGCCCAGCTGTCCAGCGTGCGGGGCCTGTTCGTGCCGGCCACGGTGATGCTGCTGTGCTTTACGATGGGCCTGCAGAACGCGCTCGTAACGAAGATCTCGCATGCGGAGATCCGCACGACGCACATGACGGGCATCGTCACCGACATCGGCATCGAACTCGGCAAGATGATGTACTGGAACGTGGACGATGGCTTGACCAGCCCTCCGCACCCGCGCGTGACCGCGAACCGCGGGCGCCTCGTCCTGCTGTGCGGCCTGCTGGGGGCCTTCTTCTGCGGCGGCGTCGCGGGCGCGCTCGGCTTCAAGATCTTCGGCTACGTGGTGACGGTGCCGCTGGCGCTGCTGCTGTGCGGCCTCGCCATCGTGCCGGCGCTGGACGATTTGCGGGCCGGCGCCCGCGCGCGCCTGCGCGCACGCCTCCGTGCCGGCAGGCGCGCGCGCTGAGCGGCGCGTCAGCCGCCGCAGTGCGGCAGCGCGACGGAAGCCGCCTTGTCGTCATAGACGACCTTGACGATGGCGCCGGGCTTGGGACCGCAACGCACCGCGAACGCCTGGCGGGCCGGCATGCCGTCGTAGCGGCCCTGGCGCGGCGCGATGTCGAGGCGCCTGGCGCCGTCGTTCCACGTCATCCGCACGACCGCATACTCGCCTTTCTCGTAGGCGTAACCGTCGCCGCCGTCGTCGTACAGTTCATAAGCGCCATCCTTGCCCGGATAGACGACGAGATCCACAGGCGCATCCGATTTCTCGTCCGCGAACTGCTTCACGGGGCCCAGCGGCAGGATGCTGCCGGCGCGCACGTAGAGGGGAATGGTCGCGATGTCGGCCTTCGCCGTCACGACCTGGCCGGCCGCCAGCCGCGCGCCGCTCCAGAAGTCGTACCATGCGTCCTTGCCGGGCAGGTAGACGTCGCGCGCCCGCGCCTTCGCCTGCACGACGGGCGCCACGAGCAGGGCCTTGCCGAACATGTACTGGTCCGGGATGTGGAGCGCGTGCTCGTCCTCGCGGAAGTCGAAGGCGAGGGCGCGCATCATCGTGCCGTCGTTGTGCGTGACGTCCCACGACGCCGAATAGATGTACGGGAGCAGGCGGTAGCGCAGGTCGATGTAGTCGCGCATGATCTTCTGCGTGGCGTCGTCGAACTGCCAGATCTCCTTGCCGTCGCCGGTGCCGTGCACGCGGAACATCGGGTTGAACACGCCGAACTGGAACCAGCGCGTGAACAGTTCCGCGTACGCCGGATCTTTCGGCGAACCGCCGAAGAAGCCGCCGATGTCGGCCGACCAGTACGGGATACCGCTCAGCATGAAATTCAACCCGGCCGGAATCTGGCGGCGGAACACGTCCCAGTTGCCCATCGTGTCGCCCGACCACGTGATGGCCGCGTTGCGCTGCTGGCCCGCGTACGCGGAGCGGGTCAGGATGAACGCGCGCTTGCCGGGCTGGTCGCGCTTCATCCCGTCATGCACGGCCGTCGTGTGCAGCAGCGGATAGGCGTTGTAGACGACGCTGCCCGGACCGGCGCCGGTCTGCAGTTCGCGCATCTGGCCCCACCAGCCGCCGAGTTCCGCTTCCGACGCGTCCAGCCACCAGCCGTCGAAGCCGAGCGTGCCGAGGCCGCGCATGACCTGGCGCCAGTACAGGTCGCGGGCGCGCGGGTTGTACGCGTCGTACCAGCGGCCCTTGCCGGCCGGGTAGACGTTCGGATAGGTGGGCGGGTACAGGCCGCCCATCGCGTCCAGCGCCTTCGTGTTGGCGGTGTCCGGGTCGAGGCGGGCCCACACGGAGATGATCGTGTGGACGTTCTGGTCGTGCAGCTTCCTGACCATCGCGGCCGGATCGGGGAAGCGCGCCTTGTCGAATTCGTGGCTGCCCCACTGGCCCGGCAGCCAGTACTGCCAGTCCTGGATGACCGCGTCGAGCGGCACCTTCATCTCACGGTATTTCGCCGCGACCGACAGCAGCTCGTCCTGCGTCTTGTAGTGTTCCTTCGACTGCCACAGGCCCCACGTCCAGCGCGGCATCATGGGCGCCGTGCCCGTCAGGCGGCGGTAGCCCTTGATCACGTCGTCCAGCCCGGGACCGTACATGAAATGGTAGTCGACGCCGCCGCCCGCTTCCGAACGGACCAGGATCGGCGGTCCGGACGGGATGTCGACCTCGACGTCCGTGACGGCCGCGTTGTTCCACAGGATGCCGTAGCCCTTGGGCGAGACCAGCATCGGCACGGCCACGTCGCGGTTCGCCTGCTGCAGGCGCACGATGTTGCCGCCGTAGTCGAGCAGGCCGTTCTGGTGCTGGCCGAGGCCGTACAGGACCGTGCCATGGTCGTCGTTATAAAAGCGCTGCACGACGCCGCGCGACAGGTCGCGGCCGCCTTCCTTGACGATCTCCTTGCCGTCCGGCGTCTGGAACGAGACGTTGCCGTCCTGGCGTCCCACGCGCACCTTCAGGCCGGCCGTGGACAGCGTCCACGCGTCCGTGGATTCACCGATCTCGAACGCGATCTTTTGCGGCTGCGCGATGACGGCCGGGTTGTAATTGCCCGTGTAGCCCGCGGGGCCGAAGCGGACGTGGACGACGCGCGGCGCCACCGGCTCGATCGTCAGCACGCCCTGGTCCGTGCGCACCTCCATGCCCGTGCCCACGCGCTGCATGGTCGGCGGCGCGGCATGTGCCGCCAGCGCGCACGCGGACAGGCCTCCAATGAATAACGATTTCCACATTTGTATTGACTCTCTGTGTGTAGTCCAGCCCAGCGGCCGGGTCAACCTGTCGTTATAGCAAATGCGTCCGCGGCATCGTTTATGAAAACACCCAGGGCGCCATCTATTTTTTACCGGCCACGCGCTCGCGCCACGCGCCGGGATTCATGCCCGACCATTCGCGGAACGCGTGCGTGAACGCGCTCTGTTCCTGGAAGCCGAGCAGGAAGGCGATGTCGACGAGCGACAGCCCGTCCCGGCGCAGGTAATCCATCGCCAGCGCGTAACGGGCCGCGTCGAGCGCCTGCTGGAACGTCGCGCCGGCGTCGGCCAGCTTGCGCTGCAAGGTGCGCGGGGACAGGTCCAGCGCGGCCGCGATGCCGGCCAGCCGCACGGGTTCGCGGGCGAGCGCGTCGACGATGGCCGCATGGACCTGCGCGACGATCCCGCTCGCCGTCTGTTCCCGTTCGCGCAGCAGGCGTTCGGCGTGCTGCTGCAGCAGCGGGTACATGGTGATGTCCGCGGCGGGCAGCGGCAGCGCGAGGAGGGCGGCGTCGAAGTCGGCGGTGTGCGCGGACGCGCCGAAGTCCGGCATCGTGCCCAGCACGCGCGCATACTCGGCCGGGTCGGCATCGGGCGGGCGCGCATGCGCGAACGCGAGCGCGTGCGGCGCGAGCGGACGTCCCGCGAGCCACGACCCGAACGTGCGGATGCCGGCGAACACGCTCTCCGCCAAGTGGCGGCTCGCATGCGGATAGTGGCTCGTCCACGTGTAGCGGGCAAGCGCGCCGCGCGGTTCCAGGCGCGAGCGTCCGAGGTCGTGCGCGAGCCGTTCGTAGCGCTGCGTCTGATCCAGCGCCTGGCCGATGTCGCGGCAGGCCAGCAGCACGAGACCGTACACGCTGTACGTGCCGGGCCGTACGCGCTCGCCCACGTGCAGGCCGAAATGCGGATCGTTCGCGAGGCGGCTGCCCGCGTCCAGCAGGGCGATGTAGTCGGCAGCCGGCAGCGGATCCGATGCGATGTCCGCGAGACCGGCGCCCGCCGCGAGCGCGGCCGCGTCGATACCGCGCGCGGCGGCCGTCTCCAGCAGCGGCTGCAGATAGGCCGCGGTGACCCGGGGCGGCGTGGCTGGCATGTTCGAACAAGCGCTTGGCATGAATCCGCAATACGGTCGTGATGACCCCAGGCAGTATAGCGACAGGATGGACACTGCGTACGGAGAAAAATAGAATGCGACGCTGGAACGGCTGGGGAGACGATACGATCGAGGTGGCGCTGGGCGAGTCCGCGCTGGATTTCCTGCGCGGGCAGATCGGCGCTGGCACGCCGCCGCGCGACGCCGGGGTCGACGCGCTGTGCGCTTCCCTGCCGCCGGGCAGGCTGCCGGCGCATCCTTTGGTCGATGCGACGCCGCCGATCCGCCTGACGCATGCGGCGGGCCAGAGCCTGCAGGACTGGCTGCGCCTGCGCTACGGCCGCATCGGCACGGCGCCGGATGGCGTCGCGTTCCCGGAAAGCGGCGCCGACGTGCGCACGCTGCTGCGCTGGGCCGCGGACCACGACGCGGCCGTCGTCCCGTACGGCGGCGGCACGAGCGTCGCCGGACACCTGGACGCCGTCGGCGCGCGGCCCACGCTGTGCGTCGACATGGCGCGCATGCGTGCGCTCGTGTCCATCGACGCGGAGGCGCAGCTGGCCGTGTTCGAAGCCGGCGTGGCCGGCCCGGACCTGGAGGCGCAGCTGCGCGCGCACGGCCATACGCTGGGCCACTTCCCGCAATCGTTCGATTATTCGACCCTGGGCGGCTGGGTCGTCACGCGCTCTTCGGGCCAGCAATCGCTGCGCTACGGCCGCATCGAACAGCTGTTCGCCGGCGGCCGCGTGGAGACGCCCGCCGGCCCGCTCGCCATCCCCACCTTTCCCGCGTCCGCCGCCGGCCCCGACCTGCGCGAACTGGTGCTGGGGTCGGAAGGCCGGCTCGGCATCCTGACGGAAGCCGCCGTGCGCATCAGCCGCCTGCCCGCATATGAAGCGTTCCACGCCGTGTTCTTCCCCGACTGGACGGCGGCCGAGCGGGCCGTGCGCACCATCGTGCAGGCGCGACTGGGCCTGTCGATGCTGCGCCTGTCGAATGCGGCGGAGACGGCGACGATGCTCACGCTGGCCGGCCACGGCCGCCAGGTGGCGCTGCTGGAGACGTGGCTGAAGCTGCGCGGCGCGGGCCCGGATAAATGCATGCTGCTCGTGGGCGCGAGCGGAGAAAAGGCGCAGGCACGCGCCGCGCTGAAGGCGGCGCTGGCGCTGGCACGTCCGGATGGCGGTGTGCACGTCGGCCAGGGACTGGGCGAGCGGTGGAAGCGCAACCGCTTCCGCAACGTCTACCTGCGCAACAGCGCGTGGACGCACGGCTATGCGATCGACACGGTGGAGACGGCGCTCGACTGGCCGCGCGTCACGCCCGCCATGCGCGCCATCGAACGGTCCGCGCACGATGCGCTGGCGTGCGACGGCGAGCGGGTGCACGCGTACACGCACCTGTCGCACCTGTATCCGCAGGGCGCGAGCGTCTACTCGACGTTCATCTGGCGCCTGGCCGGGGACTACGACGCGGACCTCGCGCGCTGGCGGCTGCTGAAAACGGCGGTGTCGGAAGCCATCGTCGCGAGCGGCGGCACCATCAGCCACCAGCACGGCGTGGGCCGCGACCACGCGCCGTGGCTCGCGCACGAAAAGGGAGAGCTGGGCATGGCCGCGCTGCGCGCCTTGTTCCGCGCATTCGATCCGGACGGCCGCATGAACCCGGGCAAGCTGGTGACGCCATGAGCGGCGCCTTCGCCGCGCTGTGGCAGCGGGGCGGCCGCGCTGGCCTGGCGGACGTGCTGGCGCGCGACTGGGACGTGCTCGTGATCGGCGGCGGCATCAGCGGCGCGGGCGTGCTGCTGGAGGCCGCACGGCGGGGACTCAAGGCGCTGCTCGTCGAACGCCGCGATTTCGCGTGGGGCACGTCGAGCCGTTCGTCGAAGCTCGTGCACGGCGGCCTGCGCTACCTGAAGGATGGCCACGTGCGGCTGACGGCGGAATCCGTGCGCGAGCGCGAGATGCTGCTCGCCTGCGCGCCTGGCCTCGTCGAACCGCAGGGCTTCGCATTCGCGCAGTACGGGGGCGCGCGCGGCCGGCGCAGCTTCCTGGCCGGCCTCGCGCTCTACGACGTGATGGCGGGCCGGCGCGAGCGGCACTGGCTCGATGCCGACGATTTTCTGATGGCGGCGCCGAACGTGAAGCGGGGCGGTCTCGCGGGCGGCATCGTTTACACGGACGCGCGCACGGACGATGCCCGCCTCGTGCTGCGCGTGCTGCGCGAGGCACTCGGTCATGGCGCGGCGGCCGTCAATTATCTCGGCGCGCGCGAGTTGCTGCGCTCTTCCGATGGCCGCGTGTGCGGGGCGCTGCTCGCCGGCGACGGTACGGACTACGCGGTGCGTGCCCGGGTCGTCGTCGATGCGACGGGCGCGTGGTCCGGCCCTCTGCACGGCGCCGGCCCGCGTCTGCGTCCGCTGCGCGGCAGCCATCTCGTGCTGCCCGCGTGGCGGCTGCCGCTGGCGCGCGCGGTGAGCCTGATGCATCCGCACGACGGCCGGCCCGTGTTCGCGTTTCCGTGGGAAGGCGCCACGCTGGTCGGCACGACGGACCTCGACCACACGGACGGCATGGACCGCGCGGTCCGCATCACGCGTGCGGAAGTCGATTACCTGATGGTGGCGCTGCAGGCGCAGTTCCCTGGCCTGCAACTAACCGACGAGGACGTGGTGGCGACGTACGCGGGCGTGCGCCCCGTCATCGCGGGCAAGGAGGGCGGGGCGCCGTCGCGGGCAGGGCGTGAACATGCCGCGTGGAGGTCGGCCGGCCTCGTGGCGATTGCCGGCGGCAAGCTCACGACGTTCCGCGCCATCGCGCTCGATGCGTTGCGGCTGGTAAAACAGCAGTTGCCCGGCTGGGACGATCCGCTCGATGCCCGCGCCGTGTTCGCGCCCGTGTCCTGCGCCGGCGCGAGTGTGCCGCGGCGCCTCCACGGCCGTTATGGCGCTTGCGCGGCCGCGCTGCTGGACGCCGCGCGGCCCGGCGAACTGGAACGCATCCCCGGCACGGAGACCGCGTGGGCCGAACTGCGCTGGGCCGCGCGCTGCGAAGCCGTGCAGCACCTGGACGACCTGCTGCTGCGCCGCACGCGCCTCGGCCTGCTGCTGCGCGACGGCGGCACGGCGCACCTGGACCGCATCCGCGCGATCTGCCAGCCGGAACTCGGCTGGGATGACGCACGCTGGGCGCACGAGGGCGCGGCATACCGCGCACACTGGACCCTTCACCACGGTTTGCCACATGAAGACTAGGAAGAACTGCGATGCGACGACGATCCTCGCCATCGACAACGGCACCCAGAGCGTGCGCGCGCTGCTGTTCGACCTCGCCGGGAACATCGTCGCGAAATCGCAGGTGATGCTGGACCCGTATTTCTCGACGCAGCCCGGCTGGGCCGAGCACGATCCGGAGGATTACTGGCAGGCGTTGTGCCGCGCATGCCAGGGCCTCTGGACGCAGCCCGGCGTCCGGCGCGACGCCATCGCCGGCGTGGCCGTGACGACGCAGCGCGGCACGGTGGTGAACCTCGACCGCAACGGTCGGCCGCTGCGGCCCGCGATCACATGGCTCGACCAGCGCCACACGGACACCGTGCCGCCGATCTCGTGGTGGTGGCGCACGGCGTTCAAGCTGGCGCGCGTGGACGGCACCATCGATTATTTTCGAGGCGAGGCGGAGATCAACTGGATCCGCGCGCACGAGCCGGACGTGTGGGCCGCGACGGACAAATTCCTGCTGCTGTCCGGCTACCTGAACTGGCGGCTGTGCGGGTGCTTCGCGGATTCGTCCGGCTCGCAGGTCGCGTACGTCCCGTTCGATTACAAGCGCCGCCGCTGGGCCGGTCCGCGCGACTGGAAGTGGCAGGCGCTCGCCGTCGAACCGCGCATGCTGCCGGAACTCGTCGAGCCGGGCGAGCGACTGGGCGAGATCGGCCGGGATGCATCCGACGCGACCGGCATCCCGGCCGGCACGCCGCTGCTGGCCGCGGCGGCCGACAAGGCCTGCGAGGTGATCGGCGCCGGCTGCCGCGAACCGCACGTGGGATGCCTGAGCTACGGCACGACGGCGACCATCAACACGACGGGCACGCGCTATGTCGAGGTGACGCCGTTTCTGCCGCCGTATCCGGCCGCGATCCCCGGCGCGTACAGCAGCGAGGTGCAGGTGTTCCGCGGGTACTGGATGGTCAACTGGTTCAAGGAGCAGTTCGGCCACCGCGAGCAGCAGCGCGCGCTGGCGGAAGACGTGGCGCCCGAACAGCTGTTCGACCAGCTGGCGCGTTCCGTCCCGCCCGGATCGATGGGGCTGATGCTGCAGCCTTACTGGACGCCCGGCATCCGCGTGCCGGGCCGCGAAGCGAAGGGCGCGATCGTCGGCTTCGGCGACGTGCACACACGGGCGCACGTGTACCGCGCGATCCTGGAAGGGCTCGCGTACGCGCTGCGCGAGGGGAAGGAACGCATCGAGAAGCGAAGCGGCGTGGCGATCACGGAACTGCGCGTGTCCGGCGGCGGCTCGCAGAGCGATTGCGCGATGCAGCTGACGGCCGACATCTTCGGCCTGCCGACGTCGCGGCCGCACGTGTACGAGACGTCGGGCCTGGGGGCCGCCATCGACGCGGCCGTGGGGCTGGGGCTGCACCGCGATTTCGCGACGGCGATCGGCGCGATGACGCGCGTGGGGCGGGTATTCGAGCCAGTGCCGGCGCATCGCGACGTGTACGAGCGGCTGTATCGGCAGGTCTATTTGAAGATGTATCGGCAGTTGCAGCCGTTGTATCGGGAGATTGCGGAGATTACCGGGTATCCGCAGCGTTGACGGGCGTCAGCCCTGGCTCATACACTGGGCCTTCCGAGTTACCCTGTGGAGTGGCTGTGAACGACGACCCGACCGATTCCCCGGAGAATAGCGACTTCATCACTGCTGTTCCCTACCTTCACACGGAACGGCTCCTCCTGCGCGAATACCGGCGCGAGGACTTCGACGCATTCGCGGCCCACCTGGCCGACCCGGTCAGCGCGGCCCACCTGATCCCGGCCGACCGCCATGCCGCCTGGCGCATCTTTTGTTCGCAAGCGGGCCTGTGGCTCATCCACGGCGCCGGATGGTGGGCTGTCGAGGAAAAGGCGACGGGCCGGCTCGTCGGCAACGTCGGCGCGTTCTTTCGCGAGGATTGCGCCGTGATGGAGCTTGGCTGGAATACCTATCGCGCATGTTGGGGCCGCGGATTCGCGAACGAAGCGGCGGCGGCGGCCATGCATCATGCGCTCGAGGTCCGGCGCGAACCGAAAGTCCGCGCTGTCATCGCTGCGGCCAATGAATCGTCGCTGCGCGTCGCCAAACGCCTTGGCCTGGCTTACGAAGCGGACACCGAGATATACGGCAAAGCGGTCGGCATTCATGCGCGAACGCGGGGAGGCCCGGTCGTTTAGGCCTGCAGGACTGCATGGGACTGCCCACGGGCGTTCAGGGCGCGGTCAGAACAGCCGCGTCGTGCACCACGTCCCATGCCGCCCCGACAATGGTCGACTCCACCCGATTGCGCCCCCCGGCCTTGGCCGCATACATGGCGCGGTCCGCGCACACGAACAGGTTGTCGATCGCATCGAGCTGCGTCGGCACGATCGTCGCCACGCCCACGGATACCGTGAGCCAGGTCGACGTCGTCGAACCCGGATTCGGGATTTCCAGCGCCGCTACGGCCGCGCGGATCATCTCCGCCAGGCGCGCCGCGTTTTCCGCGGGCGTCTCGGCGAACAGCAGCACGAATTCCTCGCCGCCGTAGCGGGCCGCCAGGTCGGTCGGGCGCGCGGCGTGGTCCTGCAGCGTCTGCGCGACCTTCTGCAGGCAGACGTCGCCCGCCGCGTGGCCCAGCGTGTCGTTGTACAGCTTGAAGTGGTCGACGTCCAGCACGACCAGCGACAGCGGCTGGGCGGTGCGGATGGCACGGTGCCATTCCTTGTCCAGGAAGGCGTCGAAGTGGCGGCGGTTGGCGATCTTGGTCAGCGGGTCCAGCATCGCGGCACGCTGCAGCGCGTCCTCGGACTGCTTGTGGTGCGTGATGTCGTGCAGCAGGACGACGAACAGGCCGTCCGCCGCGTGCATCGGCGTCATCGTCAGGTCCATCGCGCGCAGGTTGCCGTCGCGGTGACGGATCTCGACTTCGCGCGTGCCGTACGTCATTGCATCGAGGCCTGCACAGCAGCCGGGTTCCTTGCAGTCCAGCAGATCCTTCAGCGACTGCCCGACCAGTTCCTCCGGCGCATAGCCCAGGTAGCGGTCGCATGCCGGGTTCGCGTACTGCACGCGGCCGCAGCTCTCGACGATCAGCAGGCCCTGGTCCATGCTGTTGACGATCATGCGCAGGCGGTCGGTCTGCTCGGACTGGGTGTCGCTGCCGCTGCGCAGGCGCAACTGGGCGCGCACGCGGGCACACACTTCTTCCAGGCGCAGGGGTTTCGGGATGTAGTCGGCGGCGCCCGTGTCGAAACCGGCGACGATGTCTTCCGTCTCGCCGCGCGCGCTCATGAAGATCACGGGGATGCGCGTCGTGGCCGGATGCGCCTTCAGGCGGCGGCACGTCTCCAGGCCGTCGATGCCGGGCATGACGACGTCCAGCAGGATCAGGTCCGGCTTGACGCGCTGGGCGATGTCCAGCGCGCGGTCACCGGAAGTGGCGACGAACGTCTGGTAGCCTTGACGCAGCATCATCGAACGCAGCGTGCCGAGGTTGTCGGGCGCGTCGTCGACGATGAGGATGGCGGGCTTGCGTGGGTCGGCAAGCGGCACGGGCACTGGGTTGGTCATACGGTGCTTTGCGAGGACTGCACGTTGATATTGCGTCCAAAATCATACACCTCGCAGCACTGACGTGGGGCAACAACTTCTTTTACAAGTGGAAAAATCTGTAACTTTTTCGCAACTGACAATTGTCTGATCTGTTCAACAATTGTTGATGCTCGGCGGCACATAACCGCCGAGCAGGTAAAGCCCTACATCTGGTCCTTGATCAGCTTGCCCAGGGTCGCAATGCCTTCGCGGATGCGCTCCGGCGGCACCGTCACGAACGACAGGCGCAGCGTGTTCGTTTCCGGCTTGTTGGCGTAGAACGGGGCGCCCGGGACGAACGCGACGCGGGCGGCGATCGCCTGGTCCAGCAGTTTCATTGCGTCGATGTGCTTCGGCAGCGTGACCCAGATGAACATGCCGCCTTCCGGACGGGTCCACGTCACGCCTTCCGGGAACTGCTCGGCCATCGCGTCCAGCATCACCTGGCACTGGTTGGCGTACAGGTTGCGGATGGTCGGGATGTGTTCGTTCAGGAAGCCGTCCTTGACGACTTCGTGCACGACCATCTGCGTCAGGGTCGCGGTGTGCAGGTCGGCGGCCTGCTTGGCCAGCTCGAGGCGGCGCACGAGCGGCAGCGGGGCGACGACGTAGCCCAGGCGGATGCCCGGCGTCAGCACTTTCGAGAACGAGCCCATGTAGATGACGCCGTCCGGGTTCATCGACAGCATGCGCGGCATCGGCTCGCCCTTGTACGACAGTGCGCCGTACGGATCGTCCTCGATCAGCGGCAGGCCGAGGCGGGCGCAGGTTTCCACCAGTTCGCGGCGGCGCTCGATCGACAGCGAGCGGCCGGTCGGGTTCTGGAAGTTCGGCAGCGAGTACAGCAGGCGTGCACCCTTGGCCAGCGGCTCGATCGACGACGGCACCAGGCCGTGGTCGTCCGTGTCGACCGACTGGAATTCCGGACGGTAGACCGAGAAGGCTTGCAGCGCGCCGAGGTAGCTGGGGGTTTCCACCAGCACGCGCGAGCCTTCGTCGATCAGGACCTTGCCGAGCAGGTCGAGGGCCTGCTGCGAGCCGGACACCATCAGGATCTGTTCCGGCACGATCTTGCTGCCTTCCGTGGACAGGTAGTTCGCCACCCATTCGCGCAGCGGCGCGTAGCCGTCCGTCGGGCCGTACTGCAGCGCTTGCTTGCCGTTTTCGCTGAGCACCTTGTCGTAGGCTGCCTTCATGCGTTCGACGGGGAAGGTGGCGGGCGAAGGCAGGCCGCCGGCGAAGGAGATGATCTCCGGACGCTGGGTGATCTTCAGGATCTCGCGGATCGCCGAGCTTTGCAGCTGCTGGGCGCGCTCCGAGAACTGCCACTGGATGGGATTGGGATTTTCGATTTTCATACTGGTCTCACAGGAAGGGCCACGATGGTGCGTCGGCCATTATAAAGCACGCCGGGTAGGCTGCTCTCTCGATAGAGGAGCACGCCTGATAAGCATGCTCCGGTTAAATTTCTGTAGCAGAGCGATAGTTTATTCCACTTCGGCGATCAGTTCGATCTCGACCGAGGCACCGAGGGGCAGCGATGCCACGCCGAACGCCGAGCGCGCGTGCTTGCCGACGTCGCCGAACACTTCGCCCAGCAGTTCCGAGCAGCCGTTCGTGACGAGGTGCTGTTCCGTGTAGTCCGGCGTCGACGCCACCAGGCTCATCACCTTGACGATGCGCTTCACGCGGTTCAGGTCGCCGCCGACGGCCGCCTGCAGCGTGCCGATCAGGTCGACCGCCACGGCGCGCGCCGCCGCCTTGCCCTGTTCCGTCGTCTTGTCCTTGCCCAGCAGGCCGGTGTTCACCGTACCATCCGCATTCTTGGAAATGTGGCCGGACAGGAAGACCAGGTTGCCGGTCTGCGCATACATGACGTAGGCAGCCGCCGGCGTCGCCGGTGCCGAGAGGGTGATGTTCAGTGCGTTGAGTTTGTCGTAGACGGACATGGATTCCCCAGGGTTGTTTGAAAAGAAAGCCGTTATTGTACGACTTGCCGGCCGGCGTAGGCATCGCGGGACGCTTCCCCCTGTGGTTCATGCCCATCATCGCCTCACCTGCATGCGTCGCCCCAGCGCGACGGTCGCGATCACGGCCAGCGCGAAGCCGACGTTGGCAAGCGTGAGCGTCTCACCGAGAAGGATGGCGGCGCCGGCCAGCGACAGGAAGGGCTGCAGCAACTGTACCTGTCCCACGCGGGCCACGCCGCCCAGCGCCAGGCCGCGGTACCAGAAAAAGAAGCCGATGAACATCGAGAAGACGGTGACGTAGCCGAACGCGAGCCAGCTGGCCGCGCCGACGTCGCCCAGGCGGCCGATCTGCTCGCCCTCCATTAACAGCAGCAGGACGGCGGCCGGAACGGCGGCCAATACGAGCGCCCAGCAGATGGTTTCCTGCCCGCCCAGCGTGCGCGCCAGGCGGCCGCCTTCCGCATAGCCGGCCGCCGCGGAGACGATGGCGCCGAACATCAGTACATCGGCCGCCTGCAGCGCGCCGCCGCCCTGGCTCAGCGCGAACGCGACGACCAGTCCGGAACCCAGCAGCGCGACGAGCCAGAACCCGTTCGATGGCCGCTCGTAGCCGCGCAGCGCCGCGTACAGCGCCGTCGCCAGCGGCAGCATGCCCGCCAGCACGGCACCGTGCGACGCCGGCACGCTGCGCATCGCGATCGAGCTAAGCAGCGGAAACCCGAGCACGCAGCCGAGCCCCACGATGACCAGGGGCCGCAGCGCCGCGCGTCCCGGCCACGCCACACGGCGCATCCGCAGCCAGCCGGCCGCGAGCACGGCGGCGCCCAGTGCGCGCGCCAGCGTGAGGAACAGCGGGTCGAGCTCGCGCACCGCGAGCCGCGTGAACGGCAGGGTGAGGCTGAAGATGGCGACGCCGACCAGGCCCAGCAGCATGCCGCGCGCTTCGTCGGACGTCGTGCCGAGGGGTGTGGTCGGTGTGAGTGTCGTGGGACGCATACGTTCTCCGGTTGTCGTTGCAGCAAACTTTGGCCAGGGTTATGCTAGTCCGGACGAGCAGTACAGTCCCTATACACTTACCGATATCCTTTTCGCACTGTAATGGTGAAGTGACCGATACAACGATCCCGACATTGCTGTCACGCGATTCCGGCGAACCGCTGGCCGACCAGATCGTCCGGATGATCAGCGCCCGAATCGACGACAAGCAGTTGCGCGCGGGTGCGCGCATGCCCTCGATCCGCCGCTTCGCCGCGGCGCACGGCGTCTCGCCGTTCACGGTCGTCGCCAGCTACGACCGCCTCGTCGCGCAGGGCTACCTGGAATCGCGCCGCGGCGCCGGTTTTTTCGTGCGCGAGCGCGCGCCGCTGAACACGGCGCTGCGCCGCGACGCCCCGGACATTGCGGGCGCGCTGGAAAAGCGCGCGCTGGACGTCGTTTGGCTGGTCCGCCACATGTTCCGCCAGATGCCGGGCCAGCCGACGAGCGCGGCCGGCGTCTTGCCGACCGCGTGGCTGGACGGGCAGGGCGTCGCCAACGCGCTGCGTGCCGTCAGCCGCCAGAACAGCAGCGCGCTGCTGAACTACGCCAGTCCGCAGGGGTACGCGCCGCTGCGCGAACAGCTGCAGCGCAAGCTGGCGGAGCTGGAAATCGCGGCCGCGCCCGAACAGTTCGTGACGACGCTGGGCGTGACGCAAGGACTGGACCTCGTCGCGCGCGAATTCTGCCGCCCGGGCGACACCGTGTTCGTCGACGACCCGGCCTGGTTCCTGATGTTCGGCTCGTTCGCCGCGATGGGGCTGAAAGTGGTAGGTATCCGGCGTCAGGCGGACGGCCCGGACCTGGCCGAGTTCGAGGCGCTGGCGGCATTGCACAAGCCGCGCCTGTACATCATCAACTCGGTGCTGCACAATCCGAGCTCCACGTCGCTGTCGGCCGCGAAGGCTTTCCAGATCCTGCGCATCGCCGAGCGCCACGACATCACGGTCGTCGAGGATGACATCTATTGCGATCTGCACCCGGGCGGCTCGCAGCCCGCCACCCGGCTGGCGGCGCTGGACCAGCTGCAGCGCGTGATCTACCTGGGCGGCTTTTCGAAATCGCTGGCGCCGAACCTGCGCGTGGGCTTCATCGCGGCCTCGAGCGACATCGCGCAACGCCTGGCGGACCGCAAGATGCTGGCCACCCTGAGCACGAGCGACCTGGGCGAGCGGGTCGTTTATAAAATCCTGTCCGAGGGCGTGTACCGCAAGCACCTGGACCGCATCCGTACCCGCCTGGACGCCATCCGCCCGCCGGTGCTGCGGCGCATCGAATCGCTCGGCATGACCCTGGAGCCGGCGCCGACCGCGGGCATGTTCGTGTGGGCCGACTGCGGCCGCGACACCAACGTGCTCGCGGCGCGCGCGATGGACGAGGGCCTGCTGCTCGCGCCGGGCAGCCTGTTCTCGCCGAACCAGCTGCCGTCCACGAAGCTGCGCCTGAACGTGGCGGCCATGGAGGACGACACCGCGTGGCGCTTCCTCGAGCGCGCATTGGCCTGATGGTCAGGGCAGCTTGATCGACACGACGCCGGCCAGCAAGACCAGCGCGCCGGCGAGCCGGACGCCGGAGACGGCACTTTTCGGCAGGCCGAACAGGCCGAACCGGTCGGTCAGGATCGCCACGACCTGCTGCCCGGCGATCGTGAATCCGACCGTCGCGGCCGCGCCGATCACGGGCAGCGCGAGGAAGACGGTCGTGACGTAGCACACGCCCATCGGCCCGCCCAGCCACGCCCACCACGGCACGGCGCACAGTCCGCCGAGCGTCGGACGTTCGTTGCGGTTCAAGGCCAGCACGAGGGCGAGCACGATCGCCATGCCCGCCGTCGCGACGGCGAAACTCGCGAGCGACACGACCAGCGGCGCACCGACGGTCCGCGCGACGGCCGCGTTGAGCGCACCCTGCATGGGCAGCACGCCGCCGCACAGCGCGGCCGCCGCGACCCACGCCAGCTTGATCCGGCGGGGCGGGGCGCCCGCCGCGGGACGCTGGCCGCGCACGATCAACAGGATGCCGGCGGCGACGCACGCGGCGCCCAGCCACGTGAACGGCCCGGGCGCGCGCTGGACGACGCCCAGCAGGCCGGCACCGTCCAGCAGCAGCGACGTGAACGCCTGCCCCGCGATGAACAGCCCGATCGTGGTGACGGCGCCGATGCGGGGGATGAACACGATCCCCGCGACGACAAACATGGCGCTGGCGAGGCCGCCCAGCAGCTGCCACCAGTGGGCTTGCCCCAGGCGGCCCAGCGCGGGCAGGGCGCCGCCGGCCGCGACGGCAATGAACAGCAGGACGGTGGCGACGAACAGTTGCAGGGTCGCGGCGGCGAACGGGCTCGCGACGGCCTTGCCCAGGCGGGCGTTGGCCGCCGCCTGCAACGGCAGGCCGCAGCCTGCCAGGAAGGCGATAACAATATAAATCGTATTCATGATTGCTCCAGGAATTTGAGACCGGCGATCCCGCCGAAGACGACCGCCATGCACAGCATCCGCGCCGGCGACAGCGTCTCGGCGAAGATGGCGACACCGACGAGGCTGACGCCGAGGGCGCCGATGCCCGTCCACACCGCATACGCGATCCCGAGCGGCAGCGTGCGTACGGCACCAGCGAGCAGCCAGATGCTGCCCAGCGCGGCGAGCACCGCCACGAGCGAGGGAACGGGGCGGGTGGCGCCCGCCGATGCCTTCAGCGCGAAGGCCATCGCGACTTCCAGCACCCCGGCCGCGAAGAGTTGCGCCCATGCGGCCATGTCAGGCCTGCCGCATCTTGATCCGGGCCCGCGCGACGGCCGGGCGCTCGTCGATCCTGCGCAGCCAGGCGTCCACGTGCGGATAGTCGCGTGGGGCGATGCCCAGCTCGTCATAGGTGGCCAGCCACGGGTAGAACGCGATGTCCGCCATCGTGTACGCGTCGCCCGCGATCCAGGCCGAGACGGCGAGGCGGCGCTCGATCACGCCGTAGAGCCGCTGCGTTTCGCGCGTGTAGCGGTCCAGCGCCATCGCGTTGCGTTCCGGGGCCGCGTGCCTGAACCACCACAGCTGGCCCAGCATCGGCCCGACGCTGGCCGCCTGCAGGAACAGCCATTGCAGGACGACATCCTCGTCGGGGATCAACCTGCCCGTGGCGCGGCCGAGGTGGGCCAGGATCGCGCACGATTCGAACATGCCCTGGCCGGTGTGGTCGTCGACGAGCGCGGGGATCTTGTTGTTGGGGCTGATTTTCAAGAACGCGGGCGCGAACTGCTCGCCCGCGCCCAGGTCGACGTGGCGGACCCGGTAGTCCAGGCCGAGTTCTTCCAGCGCGATGATGAGTTTCCTGCCGTTCGGGGTGTCGGCGACATAAGCGGTGTACATGCTTTCCTCCTGTGATGGACAGGGAGAGCGTAGCTTGTGCAAAAATGGATGAACATTCGATTTATTCAGACATTGCTTGTCTGTTTTTGCATATCCATGGACTGGGACGACTATCAATACTTCCTGGCGGTGGCGGGCGGCGGCTCCGTCTCGGCCGCCGCGCGCCGGTTCGGGCAGAGCCACTCGACGGTACTGCGCCGGCTGGACAAATTGGAGACCGCGCTCGACGTCCGCCTGTTCGAGCGCTTCCAGACCGGCTACGTGCTGACGGCCAGCGGCGAGGAATTACAGGCGCTGCTGACCCCGATCGGCGAGGGCATGCAGGACATCGAGCGGAAGCTGGCCGGGCAGGATGCGGCACTGCAGGGCACGATCCGCGTCACGACGACCGATACCCTGATGGCCGTGCTGCTGCCGGTGCTGGCGGATTTTCGCGCGCGCTACCCCGGCATCCAGTTGCAGATCACGGTCAACAACAGCTTCCTGAATCTGTCGAAGCGCGATGCGGACGTCGCCATCCGGCCGTCGAACATGCCGCCCGACAACCTCGTCGGCCGCAAGGCCGGCACCCTGCGCACGGCGCCGTACGCGTCGACGGCGTATCTGGCGCAGCGGCCGCGCGGAGACCACGAGTGGATCGCGCCCGACGACAGCCTCGCGCACCTGCGCCAGGCCCGCTGGCTGCGCGAGCACGTGCCGGCGGACAAAATCGCCGCCAGCATGGATACGCTGCTGGGCATGGCGGCGGCCGTCGAGGCCGGCCTGGGTGCCGGCATGCTGCTGTGTTTGCTGGCGGATGCGCGGCCGGGGCTCGTCCGGCTGGCCGATCCCGATCCTGCGCTGGACACGGACGTGTGGATACTCACGCATCCCGACCTGAGGCGCGTGCAGCGGATCCGGGTGTTCACGGCGTTCGTCTTCGACGGGCTCGCGGCGGTGCTTGGCCCGGCTTGACAGGCATATTCTCTTGTCCTACGCTGCGCGGTCCGCTACGGACAGACAAAGGAACAGCATGCGCGCAGCAACGATTCATGGAGCCTGGATAGCCGTCCTGCTGGCAGCTGCACTGACGCCGGCGCAGGCCGGCCGACTGGACGACATCGCCGCGCGCGGCGTGCTGCGCGTGGGCAGTACGGGCGACTACAAGCCCTTCAGCTACCGGCAGGCCGGCGGCGGGTTCATCGGCATGGATGTGGAGCTGGCGGGCGAACTGGCGCGCTCGCTCGGCGTGCGGCTGGAACTGGTGCCGACCACCTGGCCGACGCTGATGGCCGACCTGGGGGCGGACAAGTTCGACCTCGCACTGAGCGGCGTCTCGGTGACGGCCGAGCGTCGACGGCAGGCGCTGTTCTCGGTGCCCTATCTGCACGATGGCAAGACCCCGATCACGCGCTGCGAGAACGCCGCCCGCTTCCAAACGCTGGCGCAGATCGACCGGCCGGAGGTGCGGCTGATCGTCAATCCGGGCGGCACCAACGAACGCTTCGCGCGCGCCCGGGCGCCGCACGCCCGGCTGACCGTGTACCCGGACAATGTGACCATCTTCGGCCAGATCGTCAGCGGTGCGGCCGACCTCATGATCACCGACGCCATCGAAACCCGTTTGCAGCAGCGCCTGCACCCGCAGCTGTGCGCGGTGCATCCGGAGGCGCCGTTCGACATGGCGCAAAAGGCCATCCTGCTGCCGCGCGATGCGGCGCTGAAGACGTACGTCGACCGCTGGCTGCAGCAGCGCCTCGACAATGGCGACGTGCCGCAGCGCCTGGATCGCTGGCTGGCGTTCCCCTGGGGGCCGGAGTCGCTGCGCCAGGCCATCGACCAGCGCCTGCTGCTGGCGCAGGATGTGGCGCGGGCCAAGTGGAATGCGCAGGCCGCCATCGAAGACCTGCCGCGCGAAGAACAAGTCATCGCCGCGGCAGTGCGCCAGGGACGCGTGCTGGGCCTGCCGGAGGCATGGATACGCACCGTGTTCCGCGCGCAGATCGACGCCTCCAAGACGGTGCAGCGCGCGCTGTACGAGCGCTGGCAAGCGGAGGGCGCGGGCCGCTTCGACGACGCGCCCGACCTTGGCAAGACCATCCGTCCGGAGCTGGACCGCCTCACCTCCCAGCTGCTGCGCGCCATGGCCGATAACCAGGCGCTGTTGCACGACGGCGGCCGCCAGGCCGACGTCGCCGCCGCCATGCATGCGCTGCAGGCACGCGCCATCAATCCGGCCGCGGCCGGGCAGGCGCTGGCGCCGTTCCTGTCCGCTACGCCATCGGCTGGCGAATGACCGTCTTCCACCGGGCCGGATCGGCGCGGCGGATGTCGCTCAGGTAGATTTCGTGGTGCTTGCCGGCGAGGCGGCCGCGCGCCTCGATGAAATCGTGCACCCGCCGGATCGTCGGACCTTCTGCGGTGAACGGGCCGACGTGCAGGACCTGGGCGCACGGGCCTTCCGTAAAACGTTCGATCCGCAGTGCGTCGACGGTGTCCAGTCCCTTCTTGCGCTTCACTTCCGCCAGCGCGTCGCGCAGCAGCGACTCGTCGACGAACGCCGGCTGGTGGATCATCATCGTCCATTGCCACTTCGTCCGGTCGTTGGCGACGAATGACGCCATGTCGTCCGACCACCACAGGCCCTCCAGCGGCATCACCGCGTAGTCGATGCCCGCCGGTCCCTTCTTGACCATGAACTTGGCCGTATAGGACACGGAGAACAGCGCTTCCACGGCCCGCGCATAGTGCGGCGACGTGTTCGGATCGCCCGCGCCGTCGATCATCAGGTAGCGGATTGCGGGGACGTCCACCTGCACGACGTCGCGCGCGGACGGCTGGTACAGATGCTTGAGGTCTTTCTTGAGGTCGATCTTGCCCACGGGTCTATCTTTCCAGTAGCGCGCTCGACCGTGCCCGCTCCAGCAGCAGCGCCTGCTCGCGCTCGTTCTGCGTGAGGCTGGCAGCCCGTTCGAACTCCGCTTTCGCTTCCGCATGCCGGCCCAGTTTCGCCAGCAGGTCGCCGCGCACGCTCGGCAGCAGGTGGTACATGCGGAGCGCAGGCACGTCGAGCAGCGCGTCGGCGAGGGCGAGGCCCGCGTCGGGGCCGTAGGCCATGCCCAGCGCGACGGCGCGGTTCAGTTCTACGACGGGCGACGGCGTCAGCTGGGACAGCGCGTCGTACAGCGCGGCGATGCGGGTCCAGTCGGTCGCGTCGGGCGTGAGCGCGCGCGCGTGGCAGGCGGCGATGGCGGCCTGCAGCGCGTAGGGGCCGAGCGCGCCGAGGCGCCCCGCGCGATCCAGCGCGGCCAGGCCGCGGCCGATCAGCAGCCGGTCCCAGCGCGAACGGTCCTGGTCCATCAGCAGGATCGGCGCGCCGTCCGGGCCCGTGCGGGCGCGCTCGCGCGAGGACTGGATTTCCATCAGCGCGACGAGGCCGTGGACTTCGCCCTCGTCGGGCATCAGTTCCGCCAGCACGCGGCCCACGCGCAGCGCCTCGCGGCACAGTGTCGGCCGCAGCCATTCGTTGCCCGCGCTCGCGGAATAGCCTTCGTTGTAGATCAGGTAGATCACCTGCAGCACGGACGCGAGGCGCGGCTTGAGTTCGTCGTCGCGCGGCACTTCGAACGGCACGCGCGCTTCCGCCAGCGTGCGCTTGGCGCGCACGATGCGCTGGGCGACCGTCGCTTCCGGCACGAGGAAGGCGCGGGCGATTTCTCCGGTGGCGAGACCGCCCAGCAGTTTCAGCGCCAGCGCCGCGCGCGCCTCGGCCGACAGCACGGGGTGGCAGCAGACGAAGATCAGGCGCAGCACGTCGTCGTCGATCTCGCCCGCGGTCTCCTGCGTCAGCGCGGCCAGCTCGGCCGGGTCGCGGAAACTGCCGCCGTCCGCGAGCAGGTTGTCCATCTCCCAGCTCAGCTCGCCTTCCTTGCTGGCGTGCATGGCGTGGTGGCGCAGGTGGTCGAGGGCGCGCCGCTTGGCCACCTGCATCAGCCAGGCGCCGGGCCGGACCGGCACGCCATCCGCCGGCCAGCGCTCCAGCGCTTCCAGCAGCGCGTCCTGGGCGAGTTCCTCGGCCCGGCCGAGGTCGCGCAGCATGCGGGTCAGCGCGCCGACGATGCGCGCCGACTCCATGCGCCAGACGGCCTCGACGATCTTGCCTGTGTCGGCGCCGCGCGTCATGTCACGGACGGTCCCAGGCCGGTTGCGGCGCCAGCTCGGCGCGCAGGGCGGCGTCGAGCTGTTCGGCGCGCACGCTGGCATCCTCGCGCAGCCGGGCCGTGGTCTCGTCCACCGGCGCGTGCTTGCCGAGCGGCGCGATCAGCGCCACCGGCCGGACCTCGACCTCGACTTCCGGCCCCGTCGGATAGGGCAGCGTGCGCGCCCAGTCCAGCGCGGCATCGATCGACGGTGCGCGGATCATCCAGAAGCCGGCGATCAGTTCCTTGGCTTCCGCGAACGGGCCGTCGATGATGCTGGCGCCGCCGTTCGCGACGCGCACGCGGGCGCCGCGCGCCGTGGATTTCAGGCCGTCGCCGGCCAGCAGCGTGCCGGCCGCCGCGTGGATGGCGTTGAAGGCGTTCAGCCGGTCCAGCTTTTCCTGCAGCGGGATGGCGTCGCGCTCGGTGCCGGCGTCGGAGCGCAGCAGGATCGCGTAGCATGTGTCGTCGCCGGCCGCGCCGGGCGGGATGCCCGCGCAGCCGCCGGGGCAACCCGTCTCGCGCAATTCCACCGTGACGTCGTCCTTGGCGGAGACCACGCCATTGGCCTGCAGCCATGCCAGCGCCGCGGCGCGCGACGGCGCCTCGAACACGGCGAAACCGGCCGGCAGGCGCTCGCCGGCCGGGAAGGGGCCGGAGGTCACGGCTTCGCCGCCGGGCCACAGTTTCAGGCGCCGCGCGTCGGCATCCGGCGCGAAGGCCAGCGCGAGCGCGGGGGCGCGCGGACCGTCGGCGGTCGCCGCCTGGCCGCCCGGCAGGCGGCGCAGCAGGTCGTCCAGCACGGCCTGCGGGTCGGCGGCCGCGGCGCGCGTGCCGTTGTCGGTACGGATGAGCATGAACTGCATGGTGGTCTCCTTAGCGTGCCGCCATTTGTTCGCGCAGGCGGTCTTCCTGTTCGCGCACGTCGGCCGGGAGGTCCGTGCCGAAGTCGTCGGGGCCGAAGATCTGGCGGATTTCGATCTCGCTCTCGACACCTTCGTGCGGATTCGGACAGCGCTTGAACCACTCGATGGCTTCTTCCTTCGAACCCACCTCGATCAGCCAGAAACCGGCCACGAGTTCCTTCGTTTCCGTGAACGGACCGTCGATCACGGTGCGCTGGTTCCCATTGAACCGGATGCGGGCGCCTTTGGCACTGGGCATCAGGCCCTCGCCGGCCAGCATGACGCCGGCCTTGACGAGTTCCTCGTTGAAATTGCCCATGTCCGTAAACAGTTTTTCGTTCGGCATGATGCCGGCTTCCGAGGCCGCGCTGGCCTTCACGATCACCATGAATTTCATTGCTGTGCTCCTTCGCAGCCCTGGCCCATCGATTGCAGCATCTCTTCCCGGATCTGCTCGGGCGTCATGTCGCGCTTGTGGGTGGCGATCGACCAGCGGTGGCCGAACGGGTCCTCGAGCTGGCCGTAGCGGTCGCCCCAGAACATGTCGGCGACCTGCATGATCGGCTTGCCGCCCGCGTCGATGGCGCGGGCGTAGGCGGCGTCTACGTCTTCCACGTACAGGTGGATGTAGACGGGCGTGTTCTTCAGGGCCAGCGGGCCGACGCAACCGTAGTCGGGGAAGTCGTCGGCCAGCATGAAGATCGAGTCGCCGATGCGCATCTGGGCATGCATGATCTTGCCGTCCGGGCCGGGCATGCGGCTCATTTCGACGGCGCCGAAGGCCTGCGCGTAGAACGTCAGCGCGTCGGCCGCGCCGCTGCAGACGAGGTGCGGGGTGATCGTGTGGAAGCCTTCTGGGATGGGACGCACTTGCTGGGTCATGATGGATCTCCTTCGTGAGTGGTTGTGGGTGCCGCCATCCGTACGACGATCGGGCTTCCACGGTTTCGACACGCCCGCACAAAAAAATTTCGGCCGACCGCAACGTTATGCCGACTCGGTCAAAAAGTCGAGAATCTTAGTGTATGTATAAGAAATGCGATTCGGAAAAAATAGCTCTTGAAATCCCTGTTGGTATCCCAATATCGAACCGGTCTGTCCAACCCTGTTAGTCACGAGGATATAAAAGATGGCTGTCGCCGAAAAAGAAACCCTTGGGTTCCAAGCAGAAGTCAAACAGCTGCTGCAACTGATGATCCACTCCTTGTATTCGAACAAGGAGATTTTCCTTCGAGAACTGATTTCCAATGCGTCCGACGCGGCCGACAAGCTGCGTTTCGAGGCCATCAACAACGACAGCCTGTACGGCAACGACCATGAACTGAAGATCAAGGTCCTGTTCGACAAGGACGCGAAGACCGTCACCATTTCCGACAACGGCATCGGCATGAGCCGCGACGAAGTGATCTCGCACCTGGGCACGATCGCCAAGTCGGGCACGAAGGAATTCTTCAGCAGGCTGTCGGGCGACCAGCAGGCCGACGCCGCGCTGATCGGCCAGTTCGGCGTGGGCTTCTACTCGGCCTTCATCGTGGCCGACCGCGTCACCGTCGAGACCCGCCGCGCGGGCGCCGACGCGGCGGACGGCGTCCGTTGGGAATCGACGGGCGAGGGCGACTACACCGTCGAGCAGGTCGAGAAGACCAGCCGCGGCACCGACATCGTCCTGCACCTGCGCGAGGGCGAGGAAGAGCTGCTGTCGTCGTGGAAGCTGAAGTCCATCATCCGCAAGTACTCCGACCACATCTCGCTCCCGATCGAGATGAAGAAGGAAGAGTGGGACGAGGAAAAGAAGGAAACCGTCGTCAAGGACGAATTCGAGACCGTCAACCAGGCGTCCGCGCTGTGGGCCCGTTCGAAGTCGGACATCACCAAAGAGCAGTACGAAGAGTTTTATAAACACGTCTCGCACGACTTCCAGCCGCCGCTCGCCTACACGCACAACCGCGTCGAAGGCCGCAGCGAATACACGCAGCTGCTGTACGTGCCGGGCCACGCCCCGTTCGACCTGTGGGACCGCAACAAGCGCGGCGGCATCAAGCTGTATGTCAAGCGCGTCTTCATCATGGACGACGCCGAACAGCTGATGCCGGTCTACCTGCGCTTCGTGAAGGGCGTGATCGATTCGAACGACCTGCCGCTGAACGTCTCGCGCGAGATCCTGCAGGAATCGCGCGACGTGCGCGTGATCCGCGAAGGCTCGACCAAGCGCGTGTTGGGCATGCTGGAAGAGATGGCCAACAGCGACGAGCAGGAAGGCAAGGACAAGTACGCGACCTTCTGGAAGGAATTCGGCCAGGTGCTGAAGGAAGGCATCGGCGAGGATGCCACCAACAAGGACCGCATCGCCAAGCTGCTGCGCTTCGCGTCGACGCAGACGGATTCCCCGGACCAGACCGTGTCGTTCGCCGACTACATCGGCCGCATGAAGGAAGGCCAGGACAAGATTTACTACGTCACGGCGGATAACTACAACGCCGCGAAGAACAGCCCGCACCTGGAGATCTTCCGCAAGAAGGGCGTCGAAGTGCTGCTGCTGACCGACCGCGTGGACGAGTGGATGCTGTCGTTCCTGAACGACTTCGACGGCAAGGAACTGGTGTCGGTCGCGAAGGGCGGCCTGGACCTGGGCAAGCTCGAGGACGAAGCCGAGAAGAAGGAGCACGAAGAGACCGAGACGCAGTACAAGGATCTCGTCGAGAAGATGAAGAGTGCGCTGGCCGACAAGGCCAAGGACGTGCGCGTCACGTTCCGCCTGACGGATTCGCCGGCCTGCCTCGTGGCGGACGAACACGAACTGTCCGCGAACCTCGTGCGCATGCTGAAGGCGGCCGGCCAGGATGCGCCGGAGTCGAAGCCGATCCTCGAGATCAACCCGAACCATCCGCTCGTCACGCGCCTGAAGTACGAGGACGCCGCGAGCCCGCGTTTCGGCGACTGGGCGCACATCCTGTTCGACCAGGCCATGCTGGCCGAAGGCGGCAGCCTGACGGATCCGGCGGCGTTCGTGAAGCGCCTGAACGAGATGCTGCTGGCGACGGCGGCCAAGTAAGCGCATCATCATGGAAGCCGGGCACTGCCCGGCTTTTTTTTCGACCTGGATTCAGGCCCGCATACCCAGTCCGCGCGCACCCAGCGACAGGGCGGCAGCAATCGCCCGCCGCAGCACCCGCTGCAGCGCTTCGGTGAGCGGATTCAACGCCAGCGCCACGACGGCGATCGCGGTGCCGATCGCGAGGATCTCGTGCGCCGCCCCGCGCTCGATCGGCAGCAGCGATTGCCACAGCCCGATCACGATTCCGTGCGACAGGTAGAGCGTGAACGTATGTCCGGCCACGAAGCGGATCGGGCGCGCCAGCCGCGGCAGGGCGTCGAACCGCGCCTGGCGCGCGCAGGCGAAATTCAGCAGCACGAGCAGCGTGACGGCGTAGTCGGCCAGCACGCGGTCGGCGCTGCCCATGCGGATGCCGGCGAAGGGCCACAGGCCGTTGGCGACGTCGCGCAGGTAGGGTTCCGGGTCGAACCAGCCCCACAGGCCGATCAGGACGACGGACAGCATCCAGCCGGCGCGCGCGAGGGCGGGACCGAACGTCAGCCGGCCCTGCAGGCGGTACAGCGCGACGCCGGACAGCCACACGGGCAGCAACAGCCACAGGCGCGGGCCGACGACCGCCAGCACGGCACCGGCGGCGAGCCAGCGGCGCCGCCCCTTCGTGAAATGGAAGACGCCGAACAGCACGTAATACCAGGCTTCGTAATCGAGCGACCAGTACGGGATCAGCCACGGCGGCCGCTCGACGAAGCTCCATGCGTCGCCCAGGAAGGCGAGGTGGAACGGCACGTACAGCCAGGGGCGGCGCAGCTCGTACGAGTCGTCGATGGGCACGTGCAGCACGTCCTGCACGACCGTCGCCAGGATGAAGGCCAGGGCCAGCACGGGCAGCACGACGGAATACAGGCGCGCCGCCCGCGCCACGACGTAGCTCGGCGCCGTCAGGTTCTTGTGTTCGGCGCTGTACGCGATCACGAAGCCGGACAGCACGAAGAACGCGATGACCGCCTCGCGCCCGAAGTCGGGCATGTGGGCGATCTGGGCGTCGTCGAAGATGCGGAAATAGCCGAAGTGCGCCACCACGACGGCCAGCGCGGCGCAGGCGCGCGCGAGGTCGAGGTAGAGGGAGAAGCGCGCGTCGAGCGCGCCGGCCCGCGCCGGGGTCATCGTGCCGTCCGGCGTTACGGGTTCAGGTCGCGGCAGAATTCGTCGAGCATCGCTTCGCCCTCCGGCCATGGACCGTAGCCGCTGCCGCCGTTGATGTGGCCCGCCGGTCCGATCTCCACCAGCTTGCTGCCCCAGGCCTGGGCGAACATGCGCGCGCGGTCCGGGGCCACGTATTCGTCGTTGCTGCTGGCGACGACGATGGACGGGAACGGCAGCTTTGCCAGCGGGATCGGCCTGAAGCCGTTGGCATCGATCGGGTAGGACGCCGCTTCGACGTCGCTCGGCGCGACGAGGAAGGCGCCGGCGATCTTGAGCTTCGATCCGGACTGCGCCCATTGCGCCACCAGCATGCAGGCGAGGCTGTGCGCGACGAGGATCGGCCGGCCCTCGCACTCGGCGATGGCGGCATCCAGTTCGGCCACCCATTCGTCGCGGTCCGGGTTGTTCCAGTCGCGATGCGGCACCCGTGTCCAGGCGGGATATTTACGTTCCCAATGGGTCTGCCAGTGCTGCGGGCCCGAGTTCCACAGGCCGGCCAGGGTCAGGATGTCGCACTTCATGTTCGCTCCAGTGTGGTCTTGCCGGCCATTGTACGATGGCGCGCCGCTACAGCGCCGTGCGCAGCGCGAACAGCTCGGGGAACAGTACGACGTCCAGCATCTTGCGCAGGTAGCTCACGCCCGCCGTGCCGCCCGTGCCGGTCTTGAAGCCGATGATGCGCTCCACCGTCGATACGTGGCGGAAGCGCCAGAACCGGAAGGCCGTCTCCAGGTCCACCAGCTTTTCGGCCAGTTCGTACAGGGCCCAGTGGTGCTCCGGATCGCGGTAGACCTCGAGCCACGCGGCCATCACGCTGTCGTCGTGGACGGTCGGCTGCGTGGGGTCGGCGTCCAGCCGGCCTGGCGCGATGGCGAGGCCGGTGCGGGCCAGCAGCCGCACGGCTTCGTCGTAGATCGACGGCGCGTGCAGTTCGCGCTCGAGCAGCGCGTGGTGCTCGGGCGAGGCCTTGTGCACGGCCAGCATGGCGGCATTCTTGTTCCCGAGGATGAATTCCAGCTCGCGGTACTGGAACGACTGGAAGCCCGAGGACGACGCCAGGTAGGGGCGGATCGCGCTGTATTCCGGGGGCGTCATCGTGGCCAGCACGTCCCAGGCGTGCACCAGCTGGTCCATGATGCGCGCCACCCGCGCCAGCATTTTAAAAGCGGGCGGCAAGTCGTCCGCGCGGATGTGGGCGCGCACGGCCTGCAGCTCGTGCAGCATCAGCTTGATCCACAGCTCGCTCGTCTGGTGCTGGACGATGAACAGCATCTCGTTGTGGTTCGGCGACAGCGGGTGCTGGGCCGACAGGATCTGGTCCAGGCCCAGGTAGTCGCCGTAGCTCATGCTGCGGCTGAAATCCATCTGTGCGCCGTGCCACTGCGGGTCTTTTTTATCGGTGTCCACGGTGCCTCCTCAGGTCACGGCGCTGCGCTCGGCGCGGGTGTCGTAGCCTGCGCGGTCGAGGATGTCGCGCAGTATCTCCACGGCGTCCCAGACGTCCGCGAAACTGGTGTACAGCGGCGTGAAGCCGAAGCGCATGATTTCCGGCTCGCGGTAGTCGCCGATGACGCCGCGCGCGATCAGCGCCTGCATCACCGCATACCCGTGCGGATGCGTGAAGCTCACCTGGCTCCCGCGCGCGGCATGCTCGCGCGGCGTGACGAGGCCCAGCGGGTGGGCGGCGCAGCGGCTTTCCGCCAGCGCGATGAACAGGTCCGTCAGCGCCAGCGATTTGGCGCGCAGGGCGGCCATGCTGGTGGCTTCGAAGATCTCCAGCCCGCACTCGACGAGCGCGAGCGACACGACCGGCTGCGTGCCGCACAGCGCGCGTCCGATGCCGTCGGCGGCCTCGAACCCGTGCGCCATGGCGAACGGCGCCGCGTGGCTCCACCAGCCCGTGAGCGGATGGCGGAACGCGGCCTGGTGGCGCCTGGGCACCCAGATGAAGGCCGGGGCGCCCGGGCCGCCGTTCAGGTATTTATAGGTGCAGCCCACCGCGAAGTCGGCGTCGGCCCCGTTCAGGTCCACCGGCACGGCGCCGGCCGAGTGGGCGAGGTCCCACAGCACGAGGGCGCCGCGGGCGTGCGCGTGGCGCGTCAGCGCGGCCATGTCGTGCATGCGCCCCGTGCGGTAGTTCACGTGCGTGAGCATCAGCACGGCGCAATCCGCGTCGACGGCCGCTTCCAGTTCCGCGGGCGTGTCGACGAGGTGGATGCGGTAGCCGCGGTCCAGCCAGCGCGCGAGACCGTCCGCCATATAGATATCGGTGGGGAAGTTGCTGCGTTCCGTGACGAGCACCTTGCGGGCCGGGTCGCGGTCCGCCTGGATCGCCAGCGCGGCGGCCAGCGCCTTGAACAGGTTCAGCGACGTCGTGTCCGTGACGACCACTTCGCCGGCCGTGGCGCCGATCAGCGGGGCGAGGCGGTCGCCCAGGCGGCCGGGCAGGGCGAACCAGCCGGCCGTGTTCCAGCTGCGGATCAATCCCTGGCCCCATTCCTGGGCGACGATGTCGCGCGTGCGGTCGAGCGCGGCGCGCGGGCGGGCGCCCAGAGAATTGCCGTCCAGGTAGATGACGCCCTCGGGCAGGTCGAAACGGTCGCGCAGCGGTGCGGCCGGGTCGGCGGCGTCGAGCGCGAGGCAGGCCGCGCGCGTGGTGACGGCGGCGATGTCATAGGTGGGTGGGTTCATGCGGGAAGTGTAGCCAGTTTTGCATCAATCGGGCGCAGAAAAAAATTTTCAAAATTTTTTGGTCCTGACCCTAAAGTTTCTCTGAAGGCTGACGATAACCGTCTCAGATGACCAGGATTGGATCGAAAAAAAGTTTGTCGAAACCCTAAAGTTCGGCAAAAACGGTCCGATAACGAGTCAGTAGGGTTGCTTGAGGGACAAAAAATTTTTTTTGAGAAACCCTAAAGTTCCCGAAACCGTTGACGTAAACCAACACAGCAATACGTTGTTGGCGACGTCGAAGGGCAGGAAATCGCCCCGGTTGCACATCATTCTTCTGGCCCCTTTTCATAGGGGAGCCACCACGATTCGGCAGGGTTTGTCAGACAAACTCCTACGGATCGCTCTCGTCTTTGCCGGACGAAAAATACAGACAGTCTCCTATTCTCCAAAAGTTTCCTCACAGTCAGAATCTATCTCACCGGCAACACACAACGCCTCACAGATAGATCAAACGGAGAGATGGAAATGACTGCGAACGACATGATGGCTGAAATTCGTGATGCGAACCTGAGCTACCTGATGCTGGCACAGCAGATGATTCGCGCAGACAAGGTCACCGCAATCTTCCGTCTTGGCATCTCGGCCGACATCGCCGACCTGATCGAAGGCATGAGCAACGCCCAGATCCTGAAACTCGCCGGCGGCAACATGATGCTGGCCCGCTTCCGCTTCGACGACGCCGCGATCCTCGGCATGCTGACGAGCCACAGCAAGGACCGCGCCCTGGCCCAGTCGCACGCCGCCATCCTGATGGCTGGCCAGCCCGCAGAAGAAATCGCATAGGGTCAGAGCCCGGTTTTTCAGTTAGGGCTCTGACCCGGGTTCAATTGCCCATTTCAGGGCTCTGACCCCGGTTTCAGCCAGCAGCAATACATCAGAATCGAAGTCACGGAGAACAGCATGACCAAGAAAAGCGTCGTCTCGGAAGCCCAGGAAATCCAGCTGGCCATCGAACTGATCCAGCTCGGTGCACGCCTCCAACTGCTGGAAAGCGAAGTCTCCCTGTCGCGCGAGCGCCTGATCAAGCTGTACAAGGAACTGAAGGGCATGTCGCCGCCGAAGGGCATGCTGCCGTTCTCGACCGACTGGTTCCTGACGTGGCAACCGAATATCCACGCTTCGCTGTACATCAACATCTATAAATTCCTGGTCGAGTATGCCGGTGCCACGGGCATCGAGGCCGTGATGAAAGCCTACAAGCTGTACCTGGAACAAATGCCGCCGGCCGCGGGCGAAGAGCCGCTGCTGTCGCTGACCCGCGCCTGGACTCTCGTGCGCTTCTTCCAGGGCAATATGCTCCAACTGGCACCGTGCTCCAAATGCCAGGGTAAATACGTCGTCAACGCCCTCGACCTGAACAACGATTACCAGTGCGGCCTGTGCCACATGCCTTCACGCGCCGGCAAGACCCGCAAGGCCAAGGACGCCGCCGCACTCGCCGCCGCCTGAGCGGTTTTCCCTCCAGGTCGATGACCCAGCCTGCCTCGCGCCGCGCGTTCGCGGCGCCGTCCGTCCGCGCGCTGCTGGCCCAGGCCGGCGCTTTCCCTCTCACCCTGATCGCCGTCTGGCTGCTCGCCCGTGCGGGCGTACCCATGTCGTGGGAGGGCGTCGCCCTCGTCCAGGGCGCCCTGGCTGCACTGCTGGCCTGGGGCTTCCGGCTCGCCATCTGGTGGCGCGCCATCGAACTCGTGTTCCCGACCGGCGTGCTGCTGGCGCGCGGCTTCGAGCTGCCGCCGGGCGTGTTTCTCGTGCTGTTCGTACTGTTCCTTCTAATATATTGGTCGACGTTCCGCACGCAGGTGCCGTACTACCCGTCCGGGCGTGCTGCCCGGGATGCCGTCGCCGGCGTGCTGCCCGCGGACCGTCCGCTCGCGATCGCGGACGTGGGCAGCGGCCTCGGTGGTCTCGTGCTCGATCTGGCGCGGCGCCGTCCCGATTCTCAGGTGGACGGCATCGAACTGGCGCCGCTGCCGTGGTTCGCCAGCCGCCTGCGCGGGAAACTGTCGGGCAGCCGCGCGCGCTTCCTGCGCGCCGACTACGAGATGGTGAATTTTGGTCACTACGATGTCGTGTTCGCCTATCTGTCGCCGGCGGCGATGGCGGGACTGTGGCGCAAGGCGGAGAGCGAAATGCGGCCCGGTAGCATCCTGTTAAGTTACGAATTCGACATTCCTGGAAGAATGCCCGACCGTCGCATTGTGACGACTAACAGTAAGAAAATTCTCTTTCTTTGGCAATTTTGACGGTCGTCCGGGCACTTTTACTTGCCCGTGGGCCATTCTCAAGCTAATCTAGTTCCCTACGTAAATATTTCTCTTTGGATTCATCAACTTGGATCCAATCCGGGCGAACCCCGGAATCACGCATCGGGAGTCCCGTGTTTGTCATTGTTGGTTACGTAATCGTCTGCGCATGCGTCTTCGGCGGCTTTGCCATGGCCGGCGGTCACCTGGCAGCATTGTTCCAGCCGCTCGAACTGCTGATGATCGGCGGCGCGGCTGCCGGTGCGTTCTTCGTCGGTAACACGCCCAAGGCGGTGAAGGCGACGCTGGGCGCACTGCCCACGCTGTTCAAGGGGTCCAAGTACACGCGCGAGATGTACATGGAGCTGATGTCCCTGCTGTTCGACGTGTTGTCGAAGGTACGCAAGGAAGGCCTGATGTCGATCGAAGGCGACATCGAGAGCCCCGAGCAGAGCCCCGTGTTCTCGAAGTACCCGCTGGTGCTGGCGGACCACCACATTATCGAATTCATCACCGATTACCTGCGATTGATGGTTTCGGGCAACATGGACGCGTTCCAGATCGAGAACCTGATGGACAACGAGATCGAGACCCACCATCATGAAGGTGCGGTCCCGGCGCAATGTATCGCGAAGCTGGGCGACGGCCTGCCGGCGTTCGGTATCGTGGCGGCCGTGATGGGCGTGGTGCACACGATGGAATCCGTGGGCCTGCCGCCGGCCGAGCTGGGCATGCTGATCGCGCACGCGCTGGTCGGCACATTCCTCGGCATCCTGCTGGCGTATGGCTTCGTGGGACCGCTGGCCAGCCTGCTCGAACAGAAGCTGGAAGAGTCGAGCAAGATGTTCCAGACCGTGAAGGTGACGCTGCTGGCGAGCCTGAACGGTTACGCGCCGGCGCTGGCCGTCGAATTCGGCCGCAAGGTCCTGTACTCGACCGAGCGCCCGACGTTCGCGGAACTCGAGGACCACATCAAGAAGGCCAAGAGCAAGTAATGGTGCGAGCTAACCACATCGGCGCGGGAGTGCGGCATGGCTGACGAAGGCCAGAAGCCGATCATCGTCAAGCGCGTCAAGAAGGGCGGCCATGGTCACCATGGCGGCGCCTGGAAGATCGCGTACGCCGACTTCGTGACGGCGATGATGGCGTTCTTCCTGCTCATGTGGCTGCTCGGCTCGACGACCAAGGGCGACATGGAAGGCATCGCCAATTACTTCAAGACGCCGTTGAAGGTCGCCATGCAGGGCGGCTCCGGCTCCGGTAACAGCAATTCGATCCTGCAGGGCGGCGGCAAGGACCTGACGCGCCGCAACGGCCAGGTCAAGAACGGCGACATCGAGCCCAACAAGAAATCGATGGACCTGAAGTCCGCGCGCGAAGCCCTCGAGAAGCAGGAGGCGGCGCGCCTGGAAGAGCTCAA
Organism: Massilia orientalis; assembly: GCF_030411975.2. Taxonomy (NCBI): domain Bacteria; kingdom Pseudomonadati; phylum Pseudomonadota; class Betaproteobacteria; order Burkholderiales; family Oxalobacteraceae; genus Massilia; species Massilia orientalis. Next base: position 321,440 of record NZ_JASNRB020000009.1, read on the forward strand.
GCAACGTATCCAGCAGACGATCGACGCCAATCCGCTGCTGCGCAAATACAAGAACCAGCTGCTGCTCGACGTGACGAGCGAAGGCCTGCGCATCCAGATCGTCGACGAAAAGAACCGCCCCATGTTCGCCTCGGCGAGCGCGCAATTGCAACCGTACACCCGCGACATCCTCGATGTGCTTGGTCTCGTGCTGAACGACGTGCCGAACCGCATCGGCCTGTCGGGGCACACGGATTCCACGCCGTATTCGACGGCCGAAGGGTATACGAACTGGGAATTGTCGGCCGACCGCGCCAACGCTTCGCGACGCGAGCTGGTGCATGGAGGCCTGTCCGACGCCAAGATCCTGCGCGTGGTGGGTCTCGGCTCGGCCGTCCACCTCGACCGCGCGGATCCGTTCAACCCGATCAACCGCCGCATCAGCATTCTCGTGATGAACAAGCGTACCGAGAACGCCGTGCTGCACGACGGCACGCCTTTGGACGTGCCGGGCGAAAGCGCCGACGCGGCGGTGAAAGCCGTGGCTGAAGCGACGGGTGCCGGGGTGGCGGCACCCGTCGAAAAAGGTGGCGGTCTGGCACAGCCGGCGGCAGCGCCGGCCGGAAAGAAATAACGGGCGGGGAGTTCTGGAGGATTTTATGACGACAAGAAAAAAGATTCTCGGGTCACACGTCAAGCGCCTCCTGTCGGGTGTCTCCGACCATGGCCGGCGCCACCTGTCCGAAGTCGAGACCGACCTCGTGCAGACGACGCTGTTGCTGGAGGAAGCCGTCGAGAAGCTGACGAGCAGTTTCATGGCGATCCACCACGTGGTCGACTCGCGCCAGGAGGCGATCAACCGCCTGCTGGCGGGCCAGGCGCCGACGGCCGAGGAGAGCGCATGCCTGACGGGCATGTCGGGCGAGATCGCCGGCCACGTGAACGCGGCCGTGACGAGCATGCAGTTCCAGGACATGACGAGCCAGCTGCTGGACCGCACGTTGCGCCGCGTGACCGGCCTGCGCGAGTTCCTGACGACGTTGTCCGAGCATGGCGACGAGATCCTGCCGGAGAGCGACGGCGACGAGATCGTCGAGCGCCTGGGCAAGGTCAGCATGGCGCTGGCGATCCAGTCGCTCGAGCTGCGGAGTATGCTGCGCAAGTCGGTGGAGCAGCGGCATCTCGAAAGCGGCGACGTGGAATTATTTTAACCATGGGGTCAGAGCCCGGTGTCCGGGTCGGGCTCTGACCCCATCTGACTATAAAATAAAAGGCCGGGCGACTGGCGCGGATTGAAACCGGGGTCAGAGCCCCAAAAGAAAAACCGGTCTCTGACCCCAACAGCAGGAGCATAAAGATGGCAAAAACTATTCTCGCAGTCGACGATTCCAGTTCCCTGCGCCAGATGGTGGCTTTCAGCCTGAAGGCCGCGGGCTACCAGGTGGTGGAAGCCGTCGACGGACAGGATGGCCTGGAAAAGGCGAAGCTTCAGACCGTCGACCTGGTCCTGACCGACCAGAACATGCCGAAGATGGACGGGCTCACCCTCATCAAGTCGCTGCGCGGCCTGCCGGGCTACCAGAAGACGCCGATCCTCATGCTCACGACCGAGTCGTCCGAAGACATGAAGACGAAAGGCCGCGCGGCCGGCGCCAACGGCTGGCTGGTCAAGCCGTTCGACCCGCAGCGCCTGATCGAGGTGGTCAAGAAAGTCATCGGCTGATCGTTTCACGCCGATCGCACCAGACGGAAATTTGACATGACCATCGACATCAGCCAGTTTTACAAGGTCTTTTTCGACGAGGCGGAAGAGCTGCTCGCCGAGAAGGAGCGTCTGCTGCTGGCCGTCGATATCGATTCGCCGGACCCGGAAGACCTGAACGCGATCTTCCGCACCGCCCATTCGATCAAGGGCGGGGCATCGACCTTCGGCCTGACCGACATGAGCGAAGTGACGCACGTGCTCGAGTCCCTGCTGGACCGCATCCGCAAGGGCGAGATGGCGCTCACCAGCCAGCACGTGGACGCCTTCCTGGCCGCCAAGGACATCCTCAAGATGCAGCTCGACGGCCACCGCAATGGCGCGGACGTCGACCAGGAAGCGGTCGCCAACGTGCGCATGATGCTGCACGACCTGTCCGAAGGCGTGATCGTGCCGACGCACCAGCCGACCGTGCCGTCGTTCCTGCACGCGGAACAGAAGCAGCAGGTCGCCGAGGGCGCCCACCGCTACAAGATCGAGCTGCCCGACCTCGCCAAGCGCGACGTCGACGCGCTCGTGGACGAACTCGGCCTGCTGGGCCGCGTGTCCGTCGTGCCGCTCGCAGCGGGACGCACGGCGCTGATCATCATGACGCACGAGAGCCTGGACGACATCATCGCCATCTGCTCCTTCGTGCTCGACCCGAACGACCTCAGGATCTTCGAGGCGCCCCCGCTCACGCCCGAGCAGCGCGCGCGAGAGGCGGCAGAACGCGCCCGCATCGAGGACGAGCAGGGCTACGGTTTCTTCGACCCGACCGATGCGGTGGACGCCACCACGAACGAGCCGTCCGAGGACGAACTCGGCTATGGATTTTTCCAGCCGATCGAGCAGATCCGCCGCGAAGCGGGCATCGTGGCCGAGGCGCCGCTGCCCGTGCCCGCGAAGCCGGAATCGCTCGACATCACCGAAGTGGCGGCCGAAAAGAAAGCCGCCAAGAAGGCTGCCGAGGGCAGCCACGCGCAGGGCTCCGAATCGTCGTCGATCCGCGTATCGATCGAAAAGGTCGACCAGCTGATCAACCTCGTCGGCGAACTGGTGATTACGCAGGCCATGATCGAGCAGCGCAGCGACGGGCTCGACCCGATGGTGCACCAGCGCCTGCTGGCGTCCGTGTCGCAGCTGACGCGCAATACGCGCGACCTGCAGGAAGCCGTCATGTCGATCCGCATGATGCCGATGGACTTCGTGTTCTCGCGCTTCCCGCGCATGGTGCGCGACCTGGCCGGCAAGCTGGGCAAGAAAGTCGACTTCATCACCAACGGCGCCGCGACGGAACTGGACAAGGGCCTGATCGAACGCATCGTCGATCCGCTCACGCACCTGGTGCGCAACTCGATCGACCACGGCATCGAGCTGCCCGCCGCGCGCATGGCCGCCGGCAAGTCGGAGTCGGGACGCCTGTTCCTGTCCGCCGCTCACCAGGGCGGCAACATCGTGATCGAAGTCGCGGACGACGGCGGCGGCCTGAATCGCGAACGCATCCTGGCCAAGGCCAGGCAGAATGGGCTGCCGGTGTCGGACAACATGAGCGACGCCGACGTCTGGCAACTGATCTTCGCGCCCGGCTTCTCGACGGCGGAAATCGTCACCGACGTGTCGGGCCGCGGCGTCGGCATGGACGTCGTCAAGCGCAACATCCAGGCGCTGGGCGGTACCATCGACATCCGCTCGGCGCGGGGCTTCGGCACGACGATCCTGATCTCGCTGCCGCTGACGCTCGCGATCCTGGACGGCATGTCGATCCGCAGCGGCGACGAGATCTACATCCTGCCGCTGGGCTTCGTCGTGGAGTCCCTGCAGCCGGCGCGCGCCGACGTCAAGGAGATCCACGGCCAGGGCCGCGTGGTGAAGGTGCGCGGCGAATACCTGCCGCTGATCCCGCTGTACCAGATGTTCAACATCGAGCCGCGCATCACCGACCCGTGCGAAGGCATCCTCGTGATCCTCGAGGCGGAAGGGCGCAAGGCCGCGCTGTTCGTCGACGAACTGGTCGGCCAGCAGCAGGTCGTCGTGAAGAACCTGGAAGCGAACTACCGCAAGGTCGCCGGGATCTCCGGCGCCACCATCCTCGGCGATGGCGGCGTGGCGCTGATCCTGGACGTGGGCGCGCTGCTGCGCTCGTCGCGCCAGTTGTCCGACGAATCCGTCATCTCCTGATTTAACCCTTACTTTTGCTCCGATAAGGAACCGACATGTCCACTCAACCGACGAACAAGCCGAACGATGCCCACGACGGCAACGGCAGCGAATACCTGGCCTTCACCCTCGGCTCCGAGGAATACGGCATCGACATCCTGAAGGTGCAGGAGATCCGCGGCTACGAAGCCGTGACCCGCATCGCCAACGCCCCCGAATTCATCAAGGGCGTGATCAACCTGCGCGGCATCATCATCCCGGTGGTCGACATGCGCATCAAGTTCAACCTGGGCACGCCGACCTACGACCAGTTCACCGTCGTGATCATCCTGAACATCGGCGGCCGCATCATGGGCATGGTCGTGGACAGCGTGTCGGACGTGACCACGCTCACGCCGGACCAGATCAAGCCGGCGCCGGAGATGGGCTCCGCCTTCAATTCCGACTACCTGACCGGCCTCGGCACCGTCGACGAACGCATGCTCATCCTGATCGACATCGACAAGCTGATGTCGTCCAGCGAGATGGGCCTGATGGACCGGTTGGCGGCATAAGACACACAGCGCGGCGCAAGGGACACACCCGGACCGCACGCGGTCCGCAGAACGACAGCAATCCATAGGTTATAACGTGCCGCCCACCAATACGAACAAGCAGGAGACGGGCAAGGAATTCAACTTCACGCGCGCCGACTTCGAGCGCGTGCGGGGCCTGATCTACCAGCGCGCCGGCATCTCCCTGGCCGACAGCAAGCAGGAAATGGTCTACAGCCGTCTCGCGCGCCGCCTGCGCGCGAACGGCATCGCCTCGTTCGCGTCCTACCTCGACGCGCTGGAAGCGGGCCGCATGCCGGCCGAGTGGGAATCGTTCACGAACGCGCTGACGACGAACCTGACGTCGTTCTTCCGCGAGGCGCACCACTTCCCGCTGCTGGCCGAACACGCGCTCAAGGCGCGCGCGAAACACGGCGCGCCGCTCACGATCTGGTGCTCCGCCAGTTCCACGGGCGAGGAGCCGTATTCCATCGCGATGACCGCGTGCGAGGCGTTCGATACCTTGACCCCGCCGGTCCAGATCATCGCCACCGACATCGATACGAACGTGCTGGCCACGGCCAGCGCCGGCGTCTATCCGCTCGAACGCGTCGACAAGATGGAACAGGCGCGCCTGCGCCGCTTTTTCCTGAAAGGGAAGGGCGCCCAGGAAGGCCTCGTGCGCGTGCGCCCGGAACTGCGCCAGCTGATCACGTTCCGGCAATTGAACCTGCTGGCCGACGGCTGGGACCTCAAGGGCCCGTTCGACGCGATCTTCTGCCGCAACGTGATGATCTACTTCGACAAGGCCACGCAGCGCAAGATCCTGTCGCGCTTCGTGCCCCTGATGAAGCCGGACGCGCTGCTGTTCGCCGGCCACTCCGAGAATTTCCTGTACGTGTCCGACTCGCTGCGCCTGCGCGGCAAGACGGTCTACGAATTGAACCAAGGCTGACGCCCACCACACCGCCCATGGAAACGAACAGCCATTTCGCCACCAACGTCTATTACGACCGCACGTTCGACTGCGACGCGGCCAAGATCCTGCCCGGCGAGTACTACTACACGGGCAAGGACATGCTGATCGTGACGGTGCTCGGCTCGTGCGTGTCGGCGTGCATCCGCGACCGTGTGAAGGGCCTGGGCGGCATGAACCACTTCATGCTGCCGGACGGCGGCGATCCGGGCAACCCCGTCTCGGCCTCGATGCGCTACGGCACGCATGCGATGGAAGTGCTGATCAACGACCTGCTCAAGGCCGGCGCCCGGCGCGAGCACCTGGAAGCGAAGGTGTTCGGCGGCGGCGCCGTGCTGCGCGGCTTTTCCGCGATGAACGTGGGCGAGCGCAATGCCGCGTTCGTCATTCAGTTTCTCAAGACGGAACGGATTCCCGTGCTGGCCGAGGACCTGAACGACATCTATCCGCGCAAGGTGTATTTCTTCCCGCGCACGGGCAAGGTGCTCGTCAAGAAACTGATGCAAACCCATAACGATACGCTGGCGAAGCGCGAGCTCGATTACGCCAGCCGCCTCAAGGTCACGCCCGTCTCCGGCGCCGTCGACCTGTTCTGAAGAGAAAGGCAAAACCAATGACAAAGATCAAAGTGGTGATCGTGGACGATTCCGCGCTGATCCGCAGCGTGATGACCGAGATCGTCAATTCGCAGCCCGACATGGAAGTGGTCGGCGTCGCGCCCGATCCGCTCGTCGCCCGCGAACTGATCAAGCGCACGAACCCGGACGTGCTCACCCTGGACGTCGAGATGCCGAAGATGGACGGCCTCGACTTCCTCGAAAAACTCATGCGCCTGCGCCCGATGCCCGTGCTGATGGTGTCGTCGCTGACGGAGCGCGGTTCCGAGATCACGATGCGCGCGCTGGAGCTGGGCGCCGTCGATTTCGTGACCAAACCCAAGATCTCGATCCAGAGCGGCATGCGCGAATATACCGAACTGATCGCCGACAAGATCCGCGGCGCGTCGCGCGCCCGCATCAAGCCGCGCACCCTGCATGCGGCCACGGCCGGCGCCTCGACCCCGCTGCCGCAACTGCGCAGCCCATTGACGTCGTCGGAAAAGCTGATCATCATCGGCGCCTCGACGGGCGGCACGGAAGCGATCCGCGAATTCCTCATGCAGATGCCGTCGGACTGCCCCGGCATCCTGATCGCCCAGCACATGCCGGAAGGCTTTACGACGTCGTTCGCGCGCCGCCTCGATTCGCTGTGCAAGATCAGCGTCGTCGAGTCCGCCGGCAACGAGCGTGTGCTGCCGGGCCACGCGTACATCGCGCCGGGCCACTCCCATTTGCTGTTGACTCGATCCGGCGCCAACTACATGACGAAGATCGAGCAGAGCGAGCCCGTGAACCGTCACCGTCCGTCCGTGGACGTCCTGTTCCGCTCGGCGGCGCAGGCGGCCGGCAAGAATGCCGTCGGCGTGATCCTGACGGGCATGGGAAAAGACGGCGCACAGGGTATGCTGGAGATGAAGAACGCGGGCGCCCACAATTTCGCCCAGGATGAAGCGTCGTGCGTCGTGTTCGGCATGCCGCGCGAAGCGATCGCCATCGGCGCCGCCCACGAGGTGGCCGCCCTGAGCGCATTGCCGGGCCTTGTGCTTGGCCATCTGGCAACGCATGGAGGCCGGGCGTTGCGCGTTTGATCCGCGTACGGTGCATTCACTGCGGTTTTATCGCCGTAGAGCAACAAAACTGCTATGCTTTAGCCTGTATTCGCAGTGCCGAACCGACCAACCTATACTAGGGGCTTCGTAGTCCTCGAAGCCCATCATCAGAGTTAAGAAACAACGGAGTATTTCATGGCTGATCCTAAGATGCGTTTCCTGGTTGTTGACGATTTTTCGACGATGCGACGCATCGTCAAAAATCTGCTGAAAGAACTGGGTTACGGCAATGTCGACGAGGCAGAAGACGGTGTCCAGGCACTGGCCAAGCTGCGCAGCGAACAGTTCGATTTCGTCGTGTCGGACTGGAACATGCCGAACATGGACGGTCTGACGATGCTGCAGAACATCCGTGCCGATCCCGCACTGGCCAAGCTGCCGGTGCTGATGGTGACCGCCGAAGCCAAGAAGGAAAACATCATCGCGGCGGCGCAAGCCGGCGCCAACGGCTACGTCGTGAAGCCGTTCACCGCGGCCACGCTGGACGAAAAGCTGAACAAGATTTTCGAAAAGATGGAAAAGGCCGCGTAAATGAGCGAGCACATCGCCGACTCGACTTCGCCCGACGAGGTTCTGAGCCGGATCGGGCACATGACCCGCGCATTGCACGAAAGCCTGCGCGGGCTGGGCCTGGACAAGCTGATCGAAAAGGCGGCCAGCGACATCCCCGATGCGCGCGACCGCCTCGATTACGTGGTCCGGCTGTCCGAGCAATCGGCCAAGCGCGTGCTCGACGCGACCGATGCCGCCAATCCGCTTCAGGATGGCATCGACGACCGTGCCGCCGAACTCGGCCGCTCGTGGCAGGCCCTGCTGGCCGCACCGGGCGCCGACGGCGACTGGCGTGCGTTGGCCGAGCGCACGGTCGCGAGCCTGGCCGAATCGCGCGACGCGGCCAGCGCCACGAAGGCGCATTTGATGGACATCATGATGGCCCAGGACTTCCAGGACCTGACCGGCCAGGTGATCTCGCGTATCACGGGCATCGCCCAGAACCTGGAAAAGCAGCTGGTGCAGGTGCTCGTCGATTTCGCCCCGAGCGAGATCAAGCGCGAGCTCGACAATGGCTTGCTGAACGGTCCGCAGATCAACCCGGAAGGCAATAGCGACATCGTGGCCGACCAGGGCCAGGTCGACGACTTGCTGGACAGCCTGGGCTTCTGATCCCGACGCGGCGGCCTCGAGCCGCCGTTTTTCGTTCCACCCGGCGATCGTTACAAGACATGCACCAGACTCACTTCATCGTCCGTGAACCCCTGCTCGACCCGAAGCAACGCGTGATCGGGTACGAGCTCCGCTGGCAACAGCGCGACGGCCAGCCACTCGGCGACGCCGACCTCGAACGCCTCGTCGCCTTCGTGGCCGACCACGTGGTCGACGAGGAGCAGGGCTGGCTCCTGCGCGACAAGATCCTGTTCCTCGACGCCGTGCCGGCGATGCTGTCGCTGGATGCGCTGCACGCGCTGCCCCCGGAACGCACCGTCCTCTCGCTGCCCGTGCGCGATCTCGCGAATCCCGACACCCGCGCGGCCGTGCAGGCGCTGCGCGCGGGCGGCGTCGGTATCTCGATCCGCGGCGCCGACCTGACCCTGCTGGGCAAGAACCTGTCTCCTTTCGCGTCCTACGCCGAAGTGCGCTTCGCCGGCGCCGACGTGGCCGCCCAGGCGCGCGCGTACGCCGCCGCGAAGCAGTCGGCGCTGCGCCTCGTCGGCCGGCCCGTGTCGACGTGGCAGGATTTCGACGCCTGCGCCGCGCTGGGCCTGGATGCCTTCGTCGGCAAGCTGCACCTGACGCCGCGGCCGGGCAATCCCGTCAAGGGCATGAACCCCGCCCAGACCATCATCCTGCAGCTGATGCAGATGGTGCAGAACAACGAGGACGTGCCCAAGATCGAGGCCGTGCTCAAGCGCGATCCGGCACTGATCTATAAACTCCTGCGCTTCATCAATTCGGCCGGCTTTGGCTCGGGCCGCGACATCCAGTCGCTGCGCCAGGCGATCGCGATGCTCGGCTACGCGCCGCTGTACCGCTGGCTCGTCCTGCTGCTGGCGACGGCCAGCACGAGCGGCTATTCGCCCGTGCTGATGGAAACGGCGGTCGTGCGTGCGCGCCTGTGCGAACTGCTGGGCCAGACGTATCTGCCGCGCAGCGAGGGCGAGCACCTGTTCGTGGCGGGCATGTTCTCGCTGCTGGACCGCCTGCTGGGGCTGCCGATGAAGGAGGTGCTGGACACGATCCAGCTGCCGGAGCAGGTCGTGCAGGCGTTGCTGGGGCGCGATGGCGTCTACGGGCCTTATCTCGCGCTGGCGGAGGCGTGCGAGCTGAATTCGGACCTCGTGGCGTCGTTGGCGGCGTCGCTGGATATCAGCCCGCTCGACGTCAACAAGGCGCATTTATCGGCGCTGGCGTGGGCGCAGAACGTCGCAGCATGAAAAACGGCCCTGACGGGCCGCCTTGTTTATCTGCGCTTCTGGACCTTGACGACAGCCCGCTCGAGCGTCTGCCGCATCTGCATCGAAATATTCGAAATGCGGCACCCCACCTGCACCTGCTGACCCAGCAGGAAGGTACGGAACGGCCGCAGCAGGCGGATTTCGAGGTCGGCCGAGACGGCCAGCGACGTGCCCAGTTCCAGCTGCACGCCTTCCAGCTTCTTGCCGACATACAGTTCGAGCGCCTGTTCCGGCGTCGCGCGCAGGCCGACGCCCCCGCGTGAGAAATCGTACAGAGGCATCTCGAACACCTTGCCCAGCAGCGTGAAGCGGGCGCCGTAATTCATGCCGACCGGCGACTCCAGGCGAGGCTCGGCGCGCCGGTTCAGCACGAGGCAGACCTCCGGCAGCGGCAGTTGCACGAGTTCCGGGCGTCCCTCCACGATGGCCCAGTCGGCGTCGAGCTCGAACTGGATCTTCGCATTGCTCCCGAGCGCCGCGACGAACACGGCCTCGCCTTCCGCCAGGACGTCGTCGCCGGCGAGCTCGAGGGTGAACACCTTGTGCTCGGGATCGACGCTGTCGATGCGCGCCATGACGAAGTCCTGGCCGCGCGGGTACACGGTCACGGGTTCGCCGGTCAGGGCGAGCGTGGTCAACGCGTCGCCGATGTCGAACGGGTCGCGCATGTCATGGGCGCCGGAATCGGGGCGGATCCGGTCCACGGCGTCCGCCGGTTTGGGCGGGCCCTTGCGCATTTGAAGCAACGAGAGGTCGGTCAAGACGCTACTCCTTCTTTTTACGTGGTTTGGGTAAAAAGCCAAACTCCGAGTCTAGCAAGAAGAGTTGCCAATTCCTACAACATATTTGCAACAAAGTAATTTTTAGAGTCAGATCTCGAGATTATCGATCAGACGCGTCGCACCAAGTTTGGCGGCCGTCAGGACGACGAGCGGTGCGCCCGCTTCATATTCCGCGCGGCCCGGCGCCTGCAGGTTCATGCGCTTGCGGATCGACACGTAGTCGGGCTGCCAGCCGCGCGCGGCCAGGCGTTCCATCGCGTCGCGCTCCAGCGCGGCCAGGTCGGCGTGGCCGGCGCGGGTCTGTTCCGCCACGTACTGCAGCGTCTGGTACAGGAACGGCGCTTCGGTGCGTTCCGCCGTGCTCAGGTAGCCGTTGCGCGACGACAGCGCCAGGCCATCTTCCGCGCGGAACGTCTCGGCGCCGATGATTTCCGTCGGCAGCGCGAATTGGCGCGCCATGTTACGGACGATCATCAACTGCTGGTAATCCTTCTTGCCGAACACGGCCACGCGCGGCTGCACGCAGGAGAATAGCTTCGTCACGACCGTGCACACGCCGTTGAAGAAGCCGGGGCGGAATTCTCCCTCCAGGATATTGCCCAGGTCGTCGGGCGGCTGCACGCGGTATTCCTGCGGCTCCGGATACAGGTCTCTTTCGGTCGGCGCGAACAGGACGTACACGCCTTCCTTCTCCAGCTTGGCAACGTCCGCTTCGAACGTGCGCGGGTATTTGTCGAAGTCCTCGTTCGGGCCGAACTGCAGGCGGTTGACGAAGATCGAGGCGACGACCGGGTCGCCGTGGCGGCGCGCCAGGCGCATCAGCGACAGATGACCTTCGTGCAGGTTGCCCATCGTTGGCACGAAGGCGGTGCGCAGTTGTCCGCGCAGCTGGTCGCGCAGTTCGTCAATGGTGGAGATGATTTTCATGGTATCGGATTCGTAATGGCGTCACGCGGGAGAATAGGCGAGCCGCACATAGATGGGGGCGAAAGGTTCGGCCTGGGTTATTTCGATTAAGGTTTCTTTCGCCAGTTCGAGCATGGCGACGAAATGCACGACGACGACGGGCACGCTCGCCTGGCCGCCGAACAGTTCCGAGAACTCGACGAAGCGGGCCGACTGCAAGGTGCGCAGGATGGCCGACATGTGCTCGCGCACGGACAATTCCTCGCGGCCGATGCGGTGGTGCTGGGTCAGCTTGGCGCGGCGCAGCACGTCCATCCAGGCGCGCTGCAGATCGTGCGGGTCGACCTGCGGCCAGACCGGCCCCAGCGCCTGCTCGATGTGCAGCTGCGGGCGCACGAAGTCGCGGCCTTCCTGGGGCAGGGCACCCAACTGCTGGGCCGCGATCTTGATCTGCTCGTAGTCCAGCAGGCGCCGCACCAGTTCCGCACGCGGGTCTTCCGCTTCCTCGACGAGCGTGTCGACGCGCTTTGGCAACAGCATGCGCGACTTGATCTCGATGAGCATCGCGGCCATCAACAGGTATTCCGCCGCCAGCTCCAGGTTGCTCTTGCGGATCTGCTCGACGTATTCCAGGTACTGCAACGTGACCTGGGCCATCGGGATGTCGAGGATATTGAAATTCTGCTTGCGGATCAGGTACAGCAGCAGGTCGAGCGGACCTTCGAACGCATCAAGAAAGATCTCGAGCGCATCGGGCGGAATGTACAGGTCGGTGGGCAGCTGCAGCATCGGCTCGCCGTACAGGCGTGCGATGGCGCTGTCGACGTGGGCGTCGACACTCGCGGGATCGGAAGGGGAGGCCGTGGTGCCGTCGCCCGTGTCGGGATCGGCGCGCCCCCCGGGCGTCGCCTGCTCGGGCACCATCGTCGTCGGCCTGGGAATGATCGAGAGGGCGTCAGACCGGGTAGGTCAGACCTTCGTCTGGTACGGATACGCCTGCTGGCGGAGGCGCGACTCGTCGATGCGGCGCTGCTCGTCCAGCGACAGCGGGGCTTTGTCCCACAGCAGCGAGCGGCCGGCCTGCTGGCGCTCTTCCATGCCCGGGGTCTTTTCCTTCAGTTCCTTGATGAACTTGGTGTGCTCGGATTCGTACTGGATGTGTTTCATGGCTTTTCTAGGCAGGTCGTACAAACGGCGGCCTCGCTTATCGAGAGCCGCCGCATCATAAAAACAAGGAATGATACTGCGAGTCAGCGCTTATTGGTGCAGCGCATTCAGTTGACGGGCGATGATGTCGTGGTTGAGCCACAGCACCGGTGCGATCTTCTCGGCGGCGCCGTGGAACATCAGCGGGCCGGTGCCTTCCAGCACGAGGGCCGACAGGTGGTCCGTGATCAGCGCCTTCTTGTCCGTGTGCAACGACGTGATCTCGTCGGACGTGCCGATCATCAGGTCGGCCAGTTCCGGCGTGTTGTCCATCGGCCAGGCGTCGAAGTTGCGGAACGAGGTGCTGGTGGCGGTCTGCAGATACGCTTCCAGCTTGTCGAGGATCGATTGCAGCGAGACGCCTTCGCCCAGCAGTTCCTGGCAGATGTCCCATTGCTCCTGCGCCCACGCGCCGCCACCTTCCTTCTTGAGGGCGAGCAGCAGCGGGAACAGCGACAGTTCCACGCCGACGAAGATGTCGGACGAGTTCGTGCGGATTTCCGGGCAATTGAACACGGTGGCGGTGACGCCCTGGGCCCAGGCGGCCTCGGCGATCGACTCCAGGCGCATCTTGGCATAGCCCTGCGTGTAGTTCGTGTAGGTCTGCCACACGTACTCGCCGCCGATCAGGATCTCGGTGCCGTGGTAGCCGTACGCCGTGTAGCGCACCTGGCCGCCCTTGGCTTCCACGCGCGCGCGGATGGCGGCGGACGCATCGATCAGGTATTTCAGCGTGTTCGCCGACACTTCGTCGAAGTTCATCAGGATCAGCTTGCCCAGGTCGCTGTCGAGCAGGGCGCGCGACGACATGAAGCGGTCGCCGCGGCCTTTATAGATGCGGTTGGCGATGGCCAGGAAGGCCTTGATCTTCGGGATGCCGCCGGCCATCGTGTGGGCGAAGAACACATTGGCGCCGTCCGGGATCAGCTTGTCGATCTCGGCCATGACGTCTTGCGCGGACTGCGTGAAGCGCTGCACGCCTGCGGTGCGGCAGGCTTCGATCTTGGTCCAGTCCAGCTTGTCTTCTTGCCAGCTTTTGAGGGTAATACCGGACAGCATCTCGGTCGGATTCTGCTCGCCCGGGGGCGCGTCCATGTCGAAACCGGCCATCAGGGGCACATTCACGATGCGGCCGCCCAGCTTGGCTTCCGCTTCCGCGTGCTCTTCCGGCGTCAGGGCGCGCAGGGTGCCATCGTCGTTGCGGCGGCCGACGGTGATGCCGAGGATCGTCATGCCGGCGGCGCGCGCCTCGTCGATCAGGCCGTTCGCATAGCCGCGGCCGAACAGTTCGCCGAACAGGACGAAGACGTCACCTTGGCGGAACAGATTCGCTTGCGGGATGTGCCTCAGGGCTTTGTATTCGGTCATATTAGTCGCTACTACTCTAAAGTGTGGAGGATGGACGTCGATGGTATTGCTCGCGTCCTATTTTTTTCTAAAAACAGCGCATTATACTGCTACCCGCGTGCGGGAATTGATAGTATTCTGGCAAGGTATTTATCTTTCCCTGAACCTATTCCCGTACAGGTGATCCATGAAAGCTGTCCTGCCTTGCGCTGCCTTGTCATTCATCCTGGCCGGGTGCGCCAGTACGAATGAGCCCGCCGCCGCGGACATGCCCGCGCCGGGCGCCGCATCCACATCGACGACGGACGCGGCCGCGCCGATCACCGGCAGCCGCATTCCCGCCAAACGCACCGAAAAGATGGTCAGCCAGATCGGCGGCAAGGACTACAAGGACAACAAGAGCTCGCTGATGGCGCCACTGCAGAGCAACTAGCGCCACCGGCACGGCCCGCTTAGCGGATCCGCATGCCCGGCTGGGCGCCGCTCACCGGTTCCAGCAGGTACAGGCCCGGATTCGCTTTTTCATCTTTCGCGGACGCGCACAGCACCATGCCTTCCGACACCCCGAACTTCATCTTGCGCGGCGCCAGGTTGGCCACGAGCACCGTCAGCTTGCCGATCAATTGCTCCGGCTGGTAAGCCGACTTGATACCCGAGAACACATTACGATAGCGGCCTTCGCCCACGTCCAGCGTGAGGCGCAGCAGCTTGCCAGCGCCTTCGACGTGCTCACAATTGACGATCTTCGCCACGCGCAGGTCGATTTTCGTGAAGTCGTCGATCGAGATTTCCGGTGCCAGTTCCTCGATGTCGGAGGCTTCCGGGGCCGGGGCGGCGGCGGTCTCGACGGCGGCGGCGGGCGCGGCAGCGGCCGGTGCCGGCGCGGGCTTGTCGAACAGGTCCTCGACCATCTTCGCATCCACGCGCTGCATCAGGTGGCTGTACGCACCGATCGTGCGGCCCAGCAGCGGGGCGTAGACGCCCTCGCCCTGGGTGTCTTGCCACGAGTACGCCTCGTCGCCGAGGAATTCACGCACGCGCGCGGCCACGTGCGGCAGCACCGGCGACAGCATGATCGTCAGCTGGCGGAACAGGATCAGCGCGGTCGTGCACACGTCGTGCAGCTCGGCCGTCTTCGACTCGTCCTTGGCCAGGATCCACGGCTTGTTCTCGTCGACGTAGCGGTTGGCGACATCGGCCACTTCCATGATTTCACGCAGCGCCTTGCCGAATTCGCGCGACTCGAAGTTCGCGGCGATGGCGGCCTGGCGTTCACCATTCTCGCCATTGAGGGCGCGCGCGATCCAGCTCTTCGCATCGTCCGACAAGGTCGATGCCAGCTTGCCGTCGAAGCGCTTGGCGATGAAGCCGGCGCAGCGGCTGGCGATGTTCACGTACTTGCCGATCAGGTCGCTGTTCACGCGCGCGACGAAGTCCTCGCCCGTGAAGTCCAGGTCTTCGACCCGGGCGTTCAGCTTGAACGCGAGGTAGTAGCGCAGCCATTCCGGATTCATGCCCAGCTGCAGGTAGCGCAGCGGCGAGATGCCCGTGCCGCGCGACTTCGACATCTTCTCGTTGTTCACGGTCAGGTGGCCGTGGACATTGACCTTCAGCTTGTCGATGATCGGGTGGCCCGAGAAATTCAGCATCGCCGGCCAGAACAGCAGGTGGAACGACACGATGTCCTTGCCGATGAAGTGCACTTGCTCGGCGGACGGATCGTTCAGGAACGCTTCGTAATCGATGCCCTGTTTTTCGAAGTAATTCTTCAGGCTGGCGAGATAGCCGACTGGCGCGTCCAGCCACACGTAGAAGAATTTACCTGGCGCATCCGGGATCGGGATGCCGAAATAGGGCGCGTCGCGCGAGATGTCCCAGTCGGCCAGCTTTTCGCCGTTCTCGCCCAGCCATTCGGAGACCTTGTTGACCATTTCCGGCTGCAGGCGGCCCGGCGTGTTCAGCCACTCCTTCAGGAATTGGAAGCAGCGCGGGTCGGACAGCTTGAAGAAGTATTGTTCGGACGGCTTCAGGATCGGCGTCGAGCCCGTGAACACGGAGTACGGGTTGATCAGCTCGGTCGGCTGGTAGGCGGCGCCGCAGACTTCGCAGTTGTCGCCGTACTGGTCCTTCGCGTGGCAGACCGGGCACTCGCCCTTGATGTTGCGGTCGGCCAGGAACATGCCCTTGGCCGTGTCGTAGAAGCGGTCGACGGTCTTCGTAGTGATCAGGCCGTTGTCGCGCAGGCGGCGGTAGATGCCCTGCGACAGGTCGACGTTTTCCGGCGAGTCCGTGGAGTACCAGTTGTCGAACGCGATGTGGAAGCCGTCCAGGTATTGCGCGCGGCCGGCCGCGATCTTCGCGACGAATTCCTGCGGCGTGACGCCTTCCTTTTCCGCGGCGATCATGATCGGCGTGCCGTGCGTGTCGTCGGCGCCGACGAAGTGCACGACGCGCTGCGCACCGGCGTCGCGCTGCATTCGCTGGAAGCGGACCCAGATGTCGGCCTGGATGTATTCCATCATGTGGCCGATGTGAAAGGCAGCGTTGGCGTAGGGCAGGGCGGTGGTGACGAACAGCTTGCGTGTCATGGTCGAAGGGTGAGGTTGTCGAGGAAAAAAAGCATTTTACCAGCGGATGACCCCAAGCGCGCAGGGGGTACTCCGTGCATTTGCCGGCCTGACAACAGGGGATACCGTGTTTTGCGCTAAACTTGCGCATCACATCCGGAGAACCCAATGAGCATCACTGTAGATGACGTCAAGGCCGCCCTGGCCGCTGTCGTCGATCCCAACACCCATAAAGATTTCGTCACCTCCAAGGCAGTCAAGAACATCCAGGTCGACGGCGGCAACGTCGCCCTCGACATCGAGCTCGGCTATCCGGCGAAGAGCCAGGTCGCGGGCATCCGCGCGGCCGTCGTCGACGCGCTGCGCAAGCTTCCGGGCGTGGACAACGCCAGCGTCAACGTCACGAGCAAGATCCTGTCGCACGCCGTGCAGCGCGGCCTGAAGGTGATGCCGAACGTGAAGAACATCATCGCCGTCGCGTCCGGCAAGGGCGGCGTCGGCAAGTCGACGACGGCCGTCAACCTCGCGCTGGCGCTGGCCGCCGAGGGCGCCGCGGTCGGCCTGCTGGACGCCGACATCTACGGCCCGTCGCAGCCGATGATGCTGGGCGTGAACGGCCGCCCGCAGAGCCTCGACGGCAAGACGATGGAGCCGCTGGAGAATCACGGCGTGCAGGTGTCGTCGATCGGCTTCCTGATCGATCCGGACGAGCCGATGGTGTGGCGCGGACCGATGGTCACGCAAGCCCTGCAGCAGCTGCTGGAACAGACCAACTGGAAGAACCTCGACTACCTCGTCGTCGACATGCCGCCAGGTACGGGCGACATCCAGCTCACGCTGTCGCAAAAGGTTCCGGTGACGGGCGCCGTGATCGTCACGACCCCGCAGGACATCGCGCTGCTGGACGCGCGCAAGGGTCTCAAGATGTTCGAGAAGGTCGGCATCCCGATCGTCGGCGTCGTGGAAAACATGAGCACCCACATCTGCTCGAATTGCGGCCACGTCGAGGCGATCTTCGGCGAAGGCGGCGGCCAGAAGATGTGCGAAGACTTCCATGTGGACTTCCTCGGCAAGCTGCCGCTGCAGCTGTCGATCCGCGAGCAGACGGATTCCGGTACGCCGACCGTCGTGGCGGAACCGGATGGCGCCGTCGCCGCGATCTATAAGGAGATCGCGCGCAAGGTGGCCGTGAAGGTGGCGGAGCAGTCGAAGGATATGTCGGCGAAGTTTCCGACGATCGTCGTCAAGAATGACTGAGTCGCCACCGCTATATACGTCGTTCTCGCGCTATAGACACGTCATCCCCGCGCAGGCGGGGATCCAATTTTGCTTGCGTTTCGACTGCGCGTGCAGAACTTGGGTCCCACCTTCGCGGGGACGACGTTTTTGGGCAAACCATGAGAATTGAAGCAATCCGTGCGCATTTGCGTACTTTAGGCGCCCGGCCCCTGCACGAAGACCGCGTGCTGCGCGACTGGGTCCGCGTGATGGACCACGACCGCGGCCGCCGCCGTCCCGACGACTTCCTGCCGAAGCCCGTGCGCGAAGCGCTGCCGCAGCTGGATGCCGAACTGGACGCGCTCGCCCGCGTCATCAGCACGCACCCCGCGGACGACGGCTCGGCCCGCCTGCTGGTCGGCCTCGCCGATGGCCAGACTGTGGAATCCGTGCTGCTGCCGCGCGACGGCGTGTGCGTATCGAGCCAGGTCGGGTGCGCGGTCGGCTGCCAGTTCTGCATGACGGGCCAAAGTGGCCTGATCCGGCAGGTGACGAGCGGCGAGATCGTTGCCCAGGTCGTGCTGGCGCGCCGCCTGCGGCCTGTCAAGAAGGTCGTGTTCATGGGCATGGGCGAGCCCGCGCACAATCTCGACAATGTGCTGGAAGCCATCGAGCTGCTGGGCGTCGAAGGCAATATCGCGCACAAGAACCTCGTGTTCTCGACGGTGGGCGATCCGCGCGTGTTCGAGCGCCTGCCGCAAGGCCGCGTGAAACCGGCGCTGGCACTGTCGCTGCACACGACCAAGGCAGACCTGCGCGCACGCCTGCTGCCGCGCGCACCGCGCTTCGCGGCGCGCGAACTGGTCGACGAGGGCGAACGCTATGCGCGCCTGACCGGCTATCCGATCCAGTACCAGTGGACCTTGCTGGACGGCGTCAACGACGGGCCGGACGAACTCGAGGCCCTGGTAGACCTCTTGCGCGGCAAGTATGCCGTGCTGAACATGATTCCCTACAACACGAATCCCGGGCTGCCGTTCCGCCGGCCCGACTGGGACAAGGCGCAGTCGGTCGCCGCCTGGCTGTTCGAGCGGGGCATCCTGACCAAGTTGCGCGATTCGGCCGGGCAGGATGTCGACGGCGGCTGCGGCCAGTTGCGGGCGCGCGCCACCGGCGAACAGACCGTCATGTTGCGTCGGACGGCGGCCGCAGCGTAAATGGCGCGACCGGTTCGACCGCCGCGCTCGACATATACCAGTCGTTGATCACGAGCTGCAGGCTGCTTGCCCGCATGGTCCCGAGCGGCACGTCGCGCATCGCCGCCAGCACTGCGGCCAGGCGCGCCGGATCGGCGGGCGGGGCGACGAAGCGCAGCACCGTCGAATGCGCGGTGACGAGCCGGTAGCGCTGGTCCAGTGTCCCGTCGAGCCCGCGTGCGCGCAGCGCGTCGCGCAGGCGCGCACGCAGCCGTTCCAGTGTGCCGTCGCGCGGGAATCCCTTGGCCAGCACGGCGCCGCGCGAGATCGTGATGCCTTCGAAGCCGATCTCGAACGCCGGCAGGTCTTCCAGTGCCGCGCGCGCGGCCGCCGCATAATCCGCGCGCCGGGCCAGGTGCGATGCGTAGTCTTCCGTGACCGTGAACAGCGACAGCACCGTCATGTGCAGGTCGGAAAGGGGTTGCCGGTACTGGCGCGGGTCGGCGGCGAGCAAGGCGTCCTGCACGGCTTCGAAGCGGGCCGCCAGCGCCGCGTCGGGACGCGCGACCAGCGTGAGGCCGCGGCGCGGATCGAGGCCGCCGGCCAGGTGCAGGTCGCACTCGACGTCGCCGCGGGAGACGTCCGGCCAGGCGCGGTCCCACATGGCGTCGTAGTGGGCGCGCAGATCGGGTAAAGAAGAATCGCTCATCCGGGCGATTCTATGCCACGCGTGCGATACCCGTCTCGACCTGGCGTGCGCGCACCTGGTTGCGGCCGCCCCGCTTGGCGTCGTACATCAGGTCGTCCGCGACGGCGATCAGGGATTGCGGCGTGATGGCCTGGTGCGCCGCGAAGTCGGCGCCGGCGACACCGAAGCTGGCGGTCGTGGCCAGCGCGGCGTCGTTGTACGGGATGCGTTCGGCGGCGAACGCGGCGCGGACACGCTCGGCCAGTTCGACGGCGCCGTCCAGCCGGGTCTCCGGCAGGATGATCAGGAATTCCTCGCCGCCGTAGCGCACGACGGTGTCGATGGATTCGCGCGTCATGGCCTGTAACAGGTCGGCGAAGCGGCGCAGCAACGCGTCGCCCGCGTGGTGGCCGTACGTGTCGTTGATGGCCTTGAAGCCGTCCAGGTCGCACATGATCAGCGACAGGCTCAAGCGGTAGCGCCGCGCGCGGGCGATCTCGCCGTCGAGCAGGGCCGCATTCAGGTGGCGCCGGTTGTAGCAGCCGGTCAGCGGATCGCGCACGGACAAATTCGTCAGCACCTGGCGCGTGCGATATTGCTCGCGCCACAGGCGCGCGTGGCGGTTCGCGGCGACGGCGCCGAAGGCGTTGGCGAACAGGACCAGCATCGTCATCGACACGAGGTGGCGCGTCGTTTCGAGGTGCTGGATCCACGCCAGCGCGACGAACACGAGGCTGGAGCCCAGCGCGATGGCGACCGACGTGCGCAGGCGGTTCGGGATGAAGATCAGGATCACCACGGCCATGAGGCCGACGGACGTGCCGTGCAGCAGCGTGTCGGCCGGGCGGCGCCACGCGACGAACATATAGGTGAGCATCCCCAGCAATGTGAACACGCTCGCCACCCGGTACGCGGCCTTGACGGGCGTGGCGGCGCGGCGCGCATGGCGCAGGCCGGCCCAGGCGAAGACCGGCACGACGGCGCGGGCGAGCAGGGACGGGATGGCGCCCGGCAGGCCCAGCGCCAATACGTCGGCCACGCTGAACATCAGGTAGAACAGCGAGCACACGATCAGCGCGCGGCGCAGGTCGCGCAGGATCGTCGGCGCCTGCTCGTGCAGGAAGCCGGCTTCCGTCGCCGCGCAGACGAATTCGCCGCGCAGGCGCGCAATGGCAGCGGTGCTCGGGTCGCTCGTCATGGGTAGGTTGATATATGCATGAGATGGAAAAGCCGGACGAGACTGTAGCCAAAACTTTAATTTCTGTAAAGTAATTTTCAGTCATCGTGAGTAACCATGTCGCAGGATCGCTCGCCCCCCATTGCCGGGCCTCGCGGTAAAATAGCCGCTTCATTACTATTCATGCGTTCCCTTCGCATCCGACCATGACCGTCCGTACCCGTTTCGCTCCCAGCCCGACCGGCTATCTCCACCTCGGCGGCGCGCGCACCGCGCTGTATTCGTGGGCTTATGCCCGCCATTTCGGCGGCACCTTCGTCCTGCGCATCGAAGACACCGACCTGGAGCGCTCGACGCCGGAAGCCGTGCAGGCGATCCTGCAGGGGATGGAATGGCTGGGCCTCGCGCACGACGAAGGCCCGTTCTACCAGATGCAGCGCATGGACCGTTACCGCGAGGTGGTGAAGGGCATGCTGGAAGCCGGCACGGCCTACCTGTGCTACTGCTCGCCGGAAGAAGTGGAAGCGATGCGCGAGCGCATGCGCGCCGCCGGCGAAAAGCCGCGCTACGACGGCACCTGGCGCCCGGAACCGGGCAAGGTGCTGCCGCCCGTGCCGGAAGGCGTCAAGCCCGTCGTGCGCTTCAAGAATCCGCTGGACGGCGAAGTCACGTGGCACGACGTCGTCAAGGGCCCGATCACCATCGCCAACAAGGAACTGGACGACCTCGTGATCGCCCGTCCGGACGGCACGCCGACCTATAACTTCTGCGTCGCCGTCGACGACTGGGACATGAAGATCACGCACGTGCTGCGCGGCGACGACCACGTCAACAACACGCCCCGCCAGATCAATATCTTGCGCGCGCTGGGCGCCGAACTGCCGCAGTACGGCCACCTGCCGATGATCCTCGGCCCGGACGGCCAGAAGCTGTCCAAGCGCCACGGCGCCGTCAGCGTGATGGAATACCCGGAGCAGGGCTATCTGCCGGAAGCGATGCTGAACTATCTCGCGCGCCTGGGCTGGAGCCACGGCGACGACGAGATCTTCTCGATGCAGCAGTTCACCGAGTGGTTCAACCTCGACCACCTGACCGCGTCGGCCGCGCAGTTCAATCCGGAAAAGCTGGGCTGGCTGAACAACCACTATATCAAGCAGGCCGACAACGAGCGCCTGGCCGGTCTCGCTCTTCCGAAGATGGCGCGCGAAGGCGCGGTGTTCGACGGCGCGCCGCCGCTGGCCGCCGTGCTGGGCCTGATGAAGGAGCGCACCAACACGATCAACGAACTGGCCGACGCCGCCATGCTGTTCTACCGCGAACCGAAGCCGGACGCGGCGCTGCTGACCCAGCACCTGACCGACGCCGTGCGTCCCGCGCTGGCCCAGTTCGTCGAGCGCCTGCGCGACGTGGAATGGACCAAGCCCGCGCTGTCCGCGCTGATGAAGGAAGTGCTGGCCGCGCACGGCCTCAAGATGCCGCAACTGGCCATGCCGCTGCGTCTTCTCGTTACGGGTCAACTGCAGACGCCGGCCATCGACGCGGTGCTGGAATTGTTCGGCCGCGAAACGGTGATCGCACGAGTGAAAGCCGGGCTATGACTATTTGCGTAATGCAAGTGCGTCCGCTATAATGCTCGCACTTCAGCGCTGCGGGGGTATAGCTCAGCTGGGAGAGCGCTTGCATGGCATGCAAGAGGTCAGCGGTTCGATCCCGCTTACCTCCACCAAGAATACGTAGTAGCAAAGTTCAGGTCCCCATCGTCTAGAGGCCTAGGACATCACCCTTTCACGGTGAGTACCGGGGTTCGAATCCCCGTGGGGACGCCA